>JBIOYR010000050.1:0-95808 GCA_044870245.1 Aestuariivirgaceae bacterium
CGAGCTCATGCTGGGCGGCCGCCACCTCGTGATGGTGCTTCTCCACCACGACGCCCATCTCGGCCATCACCGACAGCATCTCCGAGCGCATGTCCTGGGCGGAATCCATCGGGTTGACCGGGAAATAACCACCCTTGGTGCGCATCCGGTGGCCCTGGTTGCCCATCTCATACTCGGTGCCGGCATTGGTCGGCAGCTCGACCGAGTCGATGCGGAAACCGGTATTGTAGGGCTCCGTCGTGAAGCGGACGTCGTCGAAGATGAAGAATTCCGCCTCCGGCCCGACATAGACCGTTTCGCCGACCTTGGACTGCTTGAGGAAAGCCTCGGCCTTCTTGGCCGTCATGCGCGGATCGCGGTCATAGGCCTCGCCGGTGCCGGGATCGAGAATGTCGCAGAACAGCACGGCGGTGGTCTGAGCATAGAACGGGTCGGTGTGAACGGACTCGGGATCGGGCATCAGCGTCATGTCCGACTCGTTGATCACCTTCCAGCCGGCGATCGAGGAACCGTCGAACATGATCCCGTCGGCGAACGCGTCCTCGTTGATCAGGGAGACATCCATCGTCAGATGCTGCATCTTCCCGCGCGGATCGGTGAAGCGCAGATCGACATATTTGACGTCCTTGTCCTTGAACATCGCGAGCACCGACTCGGCGCTCTTGGTCTTTGCCATGTGAATTTCCCTATGGTTTCAGCGGATTGGGAAAGCTTCGTGCAAGCGCCGGAACCCTCAGAGCGCGTCCGTTCCGGTTTCGCCCGTTCGGATCCGGATGGCTTGTTCTACAGGGGTGATGAAGATCTTGCCATCGCCGATTCTCCCGGTTCGGGCGGCCGTCTGGATGGCCTCGACGGCCTTGTCGACAAGCTCGTCGGAAATGACGATTTCGATCTTCACCTTCGGCAGGAAATCGACGACATACTCTGCACCGCGATAGAGCTCGGTGTGGCCTTTCTGGCGGCCGAATCCTTTCGCTTCGGTCACTGTGATCCCCTGCAGGCCGACTTCCTGCAGGGCTTCCTTCACCTCGTCGAGCTTGAAGGGTTTGATGATCGCCTCGATCTTCTTCATGCATCCTCATCCTGGCAGGCGGGTGGGTCAGCGCAGTGTTACCGTCTGTCCGACCGTGAGTGCACGGGCCATGCCAACTCGTGGGGAGGAGAGATTCGAAGCAATATCAGTGGCTTGAACCGTGTGAAGCTTGTCTGCCGGCCGATGGTCGGCCTATAAATTGAGCAATTGACCAATCTTTGAGCAGCTGCACAGTGCCAATTCATCTTAGGTCCGATCGATGGTCGCCATCCTGCCATTGGAGCTCCTGACACCGGCGGAGATGGCGCGTGCCGATGCGCTCGCCGTCCAGGCCGGGGTGCCTTCGCTCGATCTCATGGAGGCTGCCGGTCGGGCGGTTGCCCAGGAGATCATGCGGCGGTGGGAACGGCGCGCGACATTGGTGTTGTGCGGCCCGGGAAACAATGGCGGCGACGGTTTCGTCGTCGCCCGCCATCTACGAGACAATGGCTGGCCAGTCGCGGTGGCGCTTCTCGGCAGCCGGGACCGACTTTCGGGTGATGCCGCAATCATGGCCGAGCGCTGGCAGGGACCGATCGGCCGTGCCGAACCGGCCCGCCTCGCCGGCCATGAGCTCCTCGTCGATGGCCTGTTCGGCGCGGGGCTCTCCCGCGAGCTCGGCGATGAGGCCGGGGCGCTCGTCAAGCATGTCAACGACTCCGGCATACCGGTGGCGGCGATCGATCTGCCTTCGGGCATCGACGGCACGACCGGCGCGGTGCGCGGCGCCGCCATAAATGCCGAGGTGACCATCACCTTCTTCCGCCTGAAGCCGGGCCATCTGCTGTTGCCTGGCCGCGACCATTGCGGCGAGACGGTGGTGGCCGATATCGGCATCCCCTCGGCGGTGCTCGAGGCGATCAAGCCCGTCATCCTTCGCAATGATCCGAGCCTGTGGCGCGACAGCCTGCTGCAACCGCCGGCAGCGCACAAATATCAGAGAGGCCATGCGATCATGCTGTCGGGCGGGCCGTGGAACACCGGCGCGGCACGTCTTGCCGCGGTCGCGGCGCTGCGGGTCGGGGCAGGGCTCGTCACGCTCGTCTCGCCGCCGGCGGCGCTGCCGATCAACGCGGCGCATCTGACGGCTGTCATGCTCGAGGGCATCGAGAATGCCGAAGAGCTGGGCGCTCTCCTGGCGCGCCGCAAGGCTCGCGCCGTCGGCCTCGGTCCCGGTCTCGAGCCGGACGAGGCAACGCGGGCCATGGTGCTCGCGGCTCTTGCGAGCGGCTGCGCCGTCGTTCTCGATGCCGGCGCCCTGACCGCCTTCGAGGGGAAAGCAGAAGTGCTTGCCGCCGCCATCATGGCGGATCCGGCGCGCCCGGTGGTGCTCACGCCGCATGAAGGCGAGTTTCGTCGCCTGTTCGATCCGAGCGTCGCGGAAATCCCGGCCAAGTGGGAGCGCGCTGCAGCGGCGGCTCGGCAGATCGGCGCGGTGGTGGTGCTCAAAGGGCGCGACACCGTCATTGCCGCAGCCGACGGGCGCGTCGCCATCAACGACAATGCGCCGCCGACGCTGGCGACCGCCGGCTCGGGAGACGTGCTGTGCGGCGCGGTGCTCGGGCTGCTGGCGCAAGGCGCGGACGGCTTCGCCGCTGCTGCCGCCGCCGTCTGGCTGCATGGCGACGCCGCGGCGGCGTTCGGTCCGGGGCTGATTGCCGAGGACCTGCCCGATCTCCTGCCGCTGGCGCTCGGCCATGCCACCACCTGAGGTGGCTCGAGATCGCATGCGAACCGCCCGATTCCGTTCTGGCAGGGGAAATTGCCGTTTGCTATAGAGGCGCGATCTTGCGGCCGGGGGTTGTCACCCTCGCATGGTGGCAAGGCGGGCGTGGTGAAATTGGCAGACACGCAGGATTTAGGTTCCTGTGGGCTCGTCCCGTGGGGGTTCAAGTCCCTCCGCCCGCACCATGCCGGCCAAAATGATTCGAAGCGAAACTGACGGGCGCCGGCGGCGCTCACAAGGGTGAACTGACAATGCAGGTGACGGAAACGCTGAATGAAGGTCTGAAGCGGGAGCTCCGGGTGGTGGTGCCCGCCGCCGTTCTGGCGCAGCAACTGACGGATCGGCTGAATGAAATGGGCTCGCGCGCCCAGATTCGCGGGTTCCGGCGCGGCAAGGTGCCGGTGAGCCATCTCCGCCGGCTCTATGGCCGCTCGATGATGGCCGACGTCATCCAGAAGCAGGTCGAGGATTCGAGCCGCGATGCGCTGGCCGAGCGCAATGTCAAGCCCGCCTATCCCCCCGAGATCGCGCTGCCCGAGGAAGAGGCCGAGGTCACCGGCATCATCGACGGCAAGTCCGATCTCGCCTTCACCATGAGCTTCGAGGTGGTGCCGCCTGTCGAGATTGCCGATTTCTCGACGCTCGAGCTGACGCGCCATACCGTTCCGGTCGAGGACAAGGATGTCGAGGAGGCATTGGGGCGACTCGCGGCACAGCAGCGGACCTATAGCGAGAAGGACGGTGCCGCGGAAACCGGCGAGCGTGTCACGATTTCCTTTGTCGGCCGGATCGACGGCGAGGCGTTCGAGGGCGGCAGCGCCGAGCATGTCCCGCTCGTTCTCGGCTCGGGCCAGTTCATCCCGGGTTTCGAGGA
The DNA here is from genome assembly GCA_044870245.1 of Aestuariivirgaceae bacterium. Taxonomy (GTDB): domain Bacteria; phylum Pseudomonadota; class Alphaproteobacteria; order Rhizobiales; family Aestuariivirgaceae; genus DATAFF01. Next base: position 3,673 of record JBIOYR010000050.1, read on the forward strand.
AAAGCTGGTGGGGGCCAGGGCCGGCGACGACCTCACGGTCGAAGTGACCTTTCCGGAGGAATATTCGGTGGCGGCGCTGCGCGGCAAGCCGGCGGTGTTCGAGGTCAAGGTCGAGAAGGTCGAAAGCGGCTCCGACCTGCCGGAGGACCAGCTGGCCGAGCGCCTCGGATTGGAGAACATCGACAAGGTCCGCTCGGTCATCCGCGATCGCATTGCCGACGACCTCGGCAACATGACGCGCGCCAAGCTGAAGCGCGACATGCTGGATGCACTGGACAAGCAATATTCCTTCGAACTGCCGACCAAGCTGGTCGATGCCGAGTTCAACCAGATCTGGTCAACGCTCGATCGCGAGATGAAGCGCAACAACCAGACCTTCGCCGCCGAAGGGACGACCGAAGAAGAGGCGCGCGAGGAGTACCGGAAAATCGCCGAGCGCCGCGTCCGCCTCGGACTCGTTCTCGGCACGATCGGCGAGCAGGCGGGGGTCACCGTCGGCGACGAGGAGATCGAGAGGGCGCTGGTCGCCCGCGCCCGTCAGTACCCGGGCCAGGAGCGCAAGGTCTACGAATTCTACAAGAAAAATCCCTCGGCGATCATGGAGATCCGCGGCCCGCTGTTCGAGCAGAAGGTCATCGACCACATCGCCGGTCTTGCCAAGGTCACCGATGTGACGACCACTCGCGAAGAGCTCGCCAAGCTGATTCAGGAGGATGAGGACTTCGAGGATCAGCTGCACGAGCATGACCATGATCACGATCATCACCACCACGATCACGATCACGATCACGATCATGATCACGACCACGACCACGAGCATGACAATGGGAGTGCAGAGCGAAGCTCCTGAGCAGGGAGCTCAGGTCTTCTGGCGGTTGCGTTCCGGCCAGTCGCAGGTCCAGCGGCGGATCTGCCATTTCGGGTGGGTCGACCCCCATTGGGCGAGGTAGAGCGGCGCCTCATACATGCAGTCGTTGAGCGTGCCATGCGACTCAAAGTAGAATGTCTCGTCATGGCAGTCCGCGACATTGAGGAAGGCGCAGACCGTAACTATTAGCGCAACCATCGCGACCTCGGCATTCGTACAATCCAGACTTATCTAGGAAACGAGACCCAAGGTGCAAAGGTTTCGCTTTCCATCGCCGTGCCTATCATCCTAGCAGAATTTCGCCCTTGCCAAGCGTTGCGAGATCACCGGTGAGACGGCGCAGCGCACCCTTGAAAAGCTTGCCGGTCTTCACCTCGATGTCGGCAAGCATGTTGCCGAGCAGCGCGGCAAAGGCCAGTTCATGCGGCCCGCAATCGGCAAAGCTCGGCGCCAGCGACTGCGCACCGCGAGCCAGCACGATGGAGCCGCGGCGCATGAGATAGCCGGGCAGATGGCCCGTCTTCCCGAGCAGCACCAAAGTGCCGGCGATCATTGCCGCCCCGGCATAGTCGCCCGAAGTGCCACTGACGACGATCATCCCGCGCCGCATGCGTTCGCCGGCCTGCCTGCCTGCCTTGCCGCCGATCACGATCAGCCCGCCGCGCATGCCGGCAAGCTCGCCCGAGATCGGGCCCCCGACCTTGTCTCCGGCATTGGCCGAGATCCTGATGCGACCGCCGGACATTTGCGAGCCGAGCCACGGGCCGGCATTGCCGCGGACCTCGATCTCGCCACCGCGCATGCGCCGACCGGCCTTGAGCCCGACATCGCCCTCGACCCGGATGACGCCGCTCTCCATGCCGTGGCCAAGGAGATCGAAGCGGTCGGATCCGCCTTCAAACCTGATCTCCGCGGCGTCGCGACCCTTGACCGCGAAAATATCGCCGACCAGCAGCGGCTCACGCGTCATGCCGATGGCGATATGCTGGATCTCGGCTTGCTGCATCTCCTTGAGCCGGTCAGGCGTCAGCTTCGACAGATCGAGCCGTTGCGACGGTGCGGCCTTGAGCGAGAAGGTCAGCGCGCTCACCCGATCAGCTCCTTGAGGTGATAGTGGAAGCGTCCGAGCTTGCCGCCATAATTGCCGGCGCTGATGCGCACCGGCCCGGCATCCGGCCCCAGAGCGGCCGCCGCCCTGAGCCCCACCTGCATGGCCTGGCGCACGACGTCCGATGTCAGACCGTCGATGACGATCTCGAGGACCGAGCCGACATCGGGATCGAGCGCGGAATGCGGGAGGCCCTTCAGCGTGGGGCAGTAGGCGTCATTCGTCGAGGCGATGAGAGCGGGATAGCGCGAACCGACCTTGGAGCCCGATCGGACGATGCCGCCCGGAAAGGGAAGGATCACGTCGTTGACCTGCGTCATCGCCTTGACGGCGGTCTCGGCGGCGGCGAGCGCGGCGCGCCTGGTCTGGCCCATCAGCAGGAGATTGCCGCCGCCAACCGCGTCGGTGGTGCTGCCGGTGCTCGCCTCGCAAAGGAACTCACCCTCCATGACCGGGATGCGCCAATAGCGCTTGTCGGCGAGTCGCTTCGAGATCTGCCAGCCATCGCCGAAATAGCGAAGCGTCGAGCCGAGCTTGAGCTTGGCGCCGCCGGCGATTCCGGCATAACAGGCGGTGCCGGGACAGGTGAGCACGCATTGGCCGACCCGGTTCTGCAACTGCTTCTGCAATTCCGCCTGCGAGATCGCGAACAGTAGGACCCTGACCCCTGGGCGGCCGTCGGGCGAATCGGTTGCCGGGATGATCATGTCGATCCCCGCCTCGCATCCGCAGGCGATCACCGAGGTGGCAAAGCCGGTCATGGTGATCGCGGCCTGCTCGGCCCATTTGGCGGAAGGTGCGGTGATGACGATGGCCGTTGCGACCATGCCGAACGCTTCGGCGAAGGTGTCGTCGATGCGCACGCCATTGAGCGTCAGCTGCGGCATGCCACCTCCATGAACGGCTCCGCCCGTCCGAGCGCTGCGGGATCGACATGGAAGAATTGCGGCGACAGCCCGAAGGCCTGATCATAATAGCGCTCCATGCGCCGCGAGATGGCGGTGCCGGCACCCGGTCTCACGACAAGCGCCTTGCCCTCGGGCGTGGCCGCGACGGTCCCGTCGCGAACCACGACGGTGCCGGCCTTGATGGTGACGACGGTGCGACGGAACATCTCGGCCTTGTCGTCGCGCCGGCGGTAGACCGCGACATCGGCGCGGGCTCCGCGCCCGAGATGGCCGCGATCTGCGAGGCCCAGCAAGCGCGCCGGTGCTGCGCGCGTCATGATGGCGATCTCGGCGAGGGTGTATTCGCGGCCGATCGAAGCGAGACCGGTCATGGCGATCGCCCGCTTGGGGAGCTCCGCGATGGCATTGTTCCGAGCCTGACGATCCATCAGCAACGCGAAGATTTCGGGATAGAAGGTGAAGGGCGCGCCATTGGGGTGATCGGTGGTGAAGAACACCCGCCAGGGATCATCGATCAACAGGAACAGCTCGAGGCCCACCGCCCATTGCACGACATTGTAGAAGTCGCTGCTGCTGTAGCGATAGGGAACGATGCCGCCACCGTTGAAGTCGGTCTCGGTGATCACCCATTTGCGTGGCCGGCTGAAATTTCGGGCGGTGAACTGCCGCAACGTGTCGCAGGAGATCGTCACCGTCTGGCCGAACATGATCTGGCCGATGTCGACGGTCACGTCCTTGCGGCGGTTGACTTCCTCGGCGACGCGCGCCGCGGCAGAGGAGAAACCTCTTCGCCCCTCCTTGCCATAGCCGTAGAATTGGACATGCGCCAAATGCGCCGGCCGGCCGCTGGTCGCCTCCATGGTGGCGAGCGCCGTGTCGGCATTGCCGGGAACGCCGAGATTGTTGCAATGGATATGCAGCGGATGGGGGATGCCGAGCTCATCGACCGCCTGCTGCAGCGCCAGCACGATCTGGCGCGAGCTGACCCCGTAGCCCGGAACCTCGTCATCGAGGGCAAAGCTGCGGGCATTGGCCTTGAACGCTGCCGATGCACCGGCATTGATGACCTTGACTCCGAGCGCGCCGGTCGATTCGACCATGTAGGAGACATAGTCCCGCACCGCCGATCGGCTCTCCTTGCCCCTGAGCAGGGTGAGCAGGAAATCCTCATTGCCGAGCACGACTAGGGCGCCCTTGTCGATGATCGGGATGTCGGCCAGCTCGAGTTGCGCGTGGAGGCCATTGGACGGCATCATTGCCGGCTCGATGACGGTGGTGAAGCCCATCTCGGCATAGAGCCGGCCAGTGGTGTCGACATCGAAGCCGATGCGCGACAACGGCGTTTCGCTGGGCCGCCGCAGCGACGCCGGATGCTCCTCGGGAAGGAGCAGCCGGGCGGTGTTCACATTGCCGCCACCAATATGGGAATGGACATCGATCGCCCCGGCCATCACCACGCAGCCGGTGCAGTCGACGGTCTCCGTCGCGCGAGCGCCCACCGGCGGTGCGACGATCCGGTCGCCCTCGATCCACAAATCCCCCGGCCCGTCAAGACGATTGACGGGATCGACGAGGTATCCTCCCTTGAGGTGGATCATGCGCCGCTCCCGCTGGCCGGCAGAGCGGCATGGATCGCCGCGAGGATCTCGGCACTGCTCGGCAGCGCGGTTGGCCGCGAGGCCGGCACAAGGCGCAGGGCACGGGTCTCGAGCTGATGAAGGACCCCGGGATGATCGACGCCCGGCCGCCCGACCGAGATGGCGACCTCCGGCATCTTGCCGGGAGCAAAGCCGCGCCCCGCCAGGACGACGGCCGGCACCTTCCTCAGCCAGTCTGGCGGGTCCTCGATGGGGCCGATCCACAGCGCCGCGTCGGCTTCGCGGGCCTCGACCAGGCGGCGGACATCGAAGCGCCAGGGATCATGCCTTGCACCGCCATTCATCCAGCGGCTGCGCAGCGGCACGCCGAAGAGCCAGCCGCAGATCTGCATTGCCGCCTCGCCATTGGCCGGTGCCGGGACCGCCACTGTCGAGAAACGATGGCCGGCATTGAGGTCGCTCGCCAGGCCGAGCACCATCTCGAGGGCCGGGCCGCCAAGCAGGGCAGGGGAATAGACGGCGGCACCGAACTTTGCGCCGCGCAAGAGATCCGCGGCCGCCCGATAATCGACCGGCGGCTTGGCCAGGCGTTCGGCACAGGCGGCGCGAAGCAGCGCAAGGCCGGCGGCGATCGCGTGCTCCCCCTCGGCAGGGAGTGCCACCGCGACCTTCGCCTTGGGTGCGGGACCGAGGCTGACGAGGCGCTTCGGTGTGCCATGGCTCAGATAAGCGAGAAGGCGCTCCGCCTCGCTGTCGTCGCCCAGGCCGGCCAGCAGCAGGACGTCGCCGATCCGGTGAATCTCCTGGGCGGTCGTCGCCATGGTCCCCATACGGGCCAGCACCTCGGCTTCCCGCGACAGCACTGCGCCATGGGCATGGTCGACGGCAGCGCCGATGGTGCGGGCGAGCTGCAAGCCGGCGCGAATGCCCGCGGCATCGGCCGCCAGCCCGGCGATCACGGGCAGGGTTGCGGAGGCCAGAAGCCGGGCTGCGGCAGCAATCGCTTGGCCGCGCGGGACCGCCTGACCGTTCACATACGCTTCGGCCATTAGAGCATGATGATGTTGGGTCTACCCAGCCTGCGTTGCGCTGCGGCGAGTTAATCCGCCAGGAGCCGCGCGCAGCGCGATGCGGGACATCGCGCAAGCGCAGCGACGCCGCGGGTGGCCGCCGCGGCGCAACCCGGAGGGCCGGGCGATTTTGCCGCGTGGGTTCGTCGAAGGCCTCGACCGTATTTCCGATACGCCCGTCGGCCATTCTCCTGCCCAGGCGGCAAAATGGCCGCGGCGCAGGTGGGTACACCTATCATCATCATGCTCTAACAGATCAAACACGGCGCGCCCGAGGCGATCTTATTTCAGGCTGAGGCCGAGCCATAGCGGAATTCTGTGGCCCTTCATCACTTGTCATATTTGATGTAGGCGAAGCGGAGATCGTCCTGGGGCGTACCTTCGAGCGCACCTCCGGCGAGCCCCGGCTGCCATGCCACCACCTCCTCGATCTTTCTGGCGAGCTCGAAATCCTTGTCGGTGATGCCCTTGGCGGCGTGGTTCATCAGGCGGACCTCGACCCAGGCGTAGGAAGCCGTGATGTCGGGGTGATGCCAGGCCGCTTCCGCCAGATGGCCGACCGCGTTGATGACCATCAATGTGCCCTTCCAGCTGTTGGTCTTGTAGCGGCGGCGGATCCAGCGATCCTCGAGGTACCAATGGGGCAATTCCCGTTTCAGCCGGTCGGCGGCCTCCTCGGCAGAGTAAACGCGCTCCTGCTTTCGCTCGGCCATGATTGATCGCCTCCTATGCTTGTGCAATAACGGCCTCCTGCGGCCGCCTCGCCTCACTCTAGGAGGGCTGAGGTGGGCTTGAAAGTGGGTACCGTCAGTCGCCGCCGCGCGGCGGCGCGAAAAGCGCAGGGATCGGGATTGAACAGCGTCACCCTGACGGTGCCGTCGCGGCTGCATCTCGGCTTCCTTGACATCAGCGGCAGTCTCGGCCGCCGGTTCGGAAGCATCGGCCTGGCGCTTGACCGTCCGGTCACCAGCCTGACGATCCGCGCCGGCGGCGAACGCCGTGCCCAAGGCAGCGAGGCTGACCGGGTCGCCCGCTATCTGACCACGATGTGTCGCCATCTCGGAATTGCCGACAACCATGAGCTCAGCGTCCATCAAGCCATACCGGCCCATGCGGGGCTCGGATCGGGCACGCAGCTGGCGCTCGCTCTCGCGGCAGCCTTGCGGGCTCTTCACGGCTATCCACTCGACCCGCGCGAGGATGCGGTGCTGCTCGATCGCGGTGCGCGATCGGGCATCGGCATCGGCATTTTCGAGCAGGGCGGGCTGGTGGTGGATGGCGGCCGTGACGACGGCAACCGGGTGCCGCCGATCGTCTCCCGGCTGAGGTTTCCCGCCCGCTGGCGCGTGCTGCTCGTCCTCGATGATCATCGCCAGGGCATGCATGGCGAGGCCGAGCGCCAGGCCTTCCGCGACCTGCCGCGCTTCCCTGAGGCGCGCGCCGCCCATCTCTGCCATCTGGTGCTGATGCGCATCCTCCCGGCACTTGCCGAGGAGGATCTCGACGCCTTCGGTTCCGGCATCGGCGCGCTCCAGGCGGAACTCGGTCGCCATTTCGAACCGGCCCAGGGTGGGCTCTTCACCAGCCCGGCGGTCGGCGAGGCAGTGCGCTTTCTCGCCTCTCAGGGCGGCGTCGGACCCGGTCAGAGCTCATGGGGACCGACCGGCTTTGTCTTTGCCGGCAGCGCCGAAGCGGCCGCCGAGCTCAACGCCGTCTTTCGCCGGCAGAACCGGTTCCAGAACCTGCGCCTGCTTGTCGCAGCCGCCAACAACCGAGGAGCCACGGTCGAGACCGGCTCGCTTCAGGAGTTCGACTGATCGCAGGCCAACCCGAAGGAGCGTGCAATGCCCGACAAATCGATCCTTCACATGATTACGCCGCTCAAGTTGATGAGCCCGTTCGACGTCAATATGGCAACCGATGCCGGCTACGACACGATTGCCGTCTACACCGGCGTCGAGCTCAAGGATGTGCAGGGTCTCGTCCAGGACGCGATCTTCTCGCGCAACCCCAAACTGTCGGCGAGGACCGGTGTCTTCTTCGGCGGCCGCGACGCGATCGCCGCTCTCGACATGATCGAGACCGCCAAGAAGTCGCTGATCCCGCCATTCGAGCTGTCGATCTTTGCCGATCCGGCCGGCTCGTTCACGACGGCGGCTGCCATGGTTGCCTGCGTCGAGAAGACGCTGAAGGAGAAGAAGAACCGCAGCCTGTCCGGCATGAGCGTCGCCGTGTTCGGTGCGACCGGCGTCGTCGGCTTCTCTTCAGCTGTCATCGCTGCCCTGCAGGGGGCAAGCGTCACGCTGGTCGGTTATGACGGACCCGATCGCGTCGCCCATTCGTCGCGCGAGATCAAAGCGCGGTTCGGCGTCGAGACCGCCTCGGCGGACGGCTCGAGCGAGGACAAGAAGGAGGCCATCCTGGCCAAGACCGAGATCGCGCTCGCCTGCGCCCGCGCCGGCATTCAGGTGCTGAGCCTCGCACAGATCGGCAAGTCCAGGTCGCTGCAGGCGGTGGCCGACGTCAATGCCGTGCCGCCCCCCGGCGTGGAGGGACTCGACCTCCATGCCGACGGCGTTCCAATCGGCGGAACCAATGTGCTGGGGATCGGACCGCTCGCCATCGGCAATGTGAAGTATCAGACCGAATTCGGCCTCTTTCGCAAAATGATCGAGGCCAATAAGCCGGTCTGCTTCGATTTCAGGGATGCATTCGAACTTGCCCGCACCCTTGCCAAATGACGGGCCGGCGGTCCTGATCGCATCGCTGTCGGGACGAGCGCTCGCGCAGGCGGCGGTTCGTTCGCGCTACCGCCCGCTGGTCGCCGATCTTTTTGCCGATCTCGATACGTGCGAGCTGGCCGAGGCGGTGGTGCGGGTCGAGGGCAGCATCGAGGAGGGCTTCGATGAAGCGAGCCTGAGGGCAGCGCTGCACCACCTGCGACAGTCCCGGCCAGTCATCGGTCTGGTCTATGGCAGCGGCTTCGAGGCGCAGCCTCAAACTCTCGCCGCGATCGGCGAGGCGTTCCCGCTTCTCGGCAATCGACCTGAAGCGGTGCAGCGCCTCAAGGACCCGGTACGGCTCGCTCAACTCTGTCACAGTCTCGGCATCGATCATCCGGCGATCGCGCTGATGCCGCCGAGCGGCCCCGATCGCTGGCTGCGCAAGCGGCGCGGCGCCAGCGGCGGGCAGCATGTGAGCTGGAGCCGGGCGCCGGACAGCCGGTGCTACTGGCAGGCCCATATCGAAGGCCGGCCGGTGTCGCTGTCCTTCCTGGCCGATGGCCGACGGGCGCTGGTGCTGGCAGCGACCGAGCAGTGGCCCGATCCTTCGCCATCGAGCCCGTTTCGCTTTGGCGGGGTGGCACGCCCTGCCGAGCTTGCCGAAAGCCTGGAGCGGCAGCTTGCGGCGGTGGTTGCGCGGATCGTCGAGGCGAGCGGAATGGTCGGGCTCGGCAGCGCCGATTTTCTTGTCGGAGACGGTTCTTCCAACCTGCTCGAGATCAATCCGCGACCGGGTGCCGCGCTCGATGTTCTCGACGATCGCGACGGCCAGCTGTTTCATTGGCATGTCGAATCCTGTCGCGGGCGGCTGCCCGATCGACCGGCGCGCTTCCTGGGTGCGGGGGCCGCCCGGATCGTCTATGCGCGCGACATGATCCCGGCGATGCCGGCGGTCGTCTGGCCGGATTGGGCTGCCGACCGGCAGCCACCCGGCACGGTGGTGCCGGCCGGCGCACCGCTCTGCACCGTCACTGCAGCAACACAGAGCGATGTGAAATCGGCGATCAGGCTTGTGGAGGAAAGGGCGACTGCCATGCTCGAGGAGACTGGAACCAAAGCCGCTGCGGCTCGCCAGCCCAGCGTCAACGAGGCCGCCGGACGCATGGTCGCGCGGATGATCGCCAAGGCGGCGGCGCTGCGCGTGGCTCCGGCGCGCGGTCCGGCTGGCGAGCTCCTGATCGATTGCGGCACCAAGGTCGCCGGTGGCGTCGCTGCCGGCCTGTGGCTCGGGGCGATCTGCATGGGCGGGCTCGGGCGGATCTCGGTGGCGCCCGATGCGACCTATCCGAATTGGCCGTTCTCGATCACCGTCCGCTCCTCGCAACCGGTCATCGCCTGCCTTGGCAGCCAATATGCCGGCTGGAAGCTCGAGCGGGGCGGCTTCATGGCGATGGGATCGGGTCCGGCACGGGCGCTCGCCAGGGTCGAGGAGATCTATCGCGACATCGGCTATGCCGATGACAACGAAACCGCAACGCTGGTGCTCGAATCGGAAGGGCCGCCGCCTCCTGCCGTCGTCTCGCATGTGGCCGAGGCATGTCGCGTCGCGCCTTCCGCCCTCAACATTCTCTACGCGCCGACTCGCAGCCAGGCCGGCAGCGTCCAGATCGTCGCCCGCTCGCTCGAGGTCGCGCTCCATAAGGCGCATGCAGTCGAGTTCCCGCTCGAGCGCATCACCGACGGCATGGCCACCGCCCCCTTCGCGCCACCCCATCCCGATTTCCTGCAGGCACTCGGCCGGACCAATGACGCCATCATCTATGGCGGGCGGGTGTGGCTGTTCGTCACCGGCCCCGCCGAGGATGCAAAAGCGCTCGCCGAGAAGCTACCCTCGAGCAATTCCCGCGATCATGGGCGGCCGTTCGCGGAGATCTTCCGCAGTTTCAATGGCGATTTCTACGCCATCGATCCCATGTTGTTCAGTCCGGCGGAGGTCGTCGTCACCGCCGTGGACAGCGGCAAGAGCTTCCGTGCCGGCCGGGTCGACAGGGAGCTGCTCGATGCCTCTTTCGGCTGAGCGGGTGCTGCGCCTGGTCGAGGCCGGCCGGCCGCGCATCGCGATCTTCAGCGAGACGCGGGACTGGCATGCGCGGCGGATTGCCCGTCACCTGACGGCGATGGGCGCGGAGGCGCGCCTCGTCCATCTCGCCAAATGCCAGTTCACCTCGGCATCACCATCGGGAATCGCCATTCCCGGCTTCCGGCGCAACCTGCCTGACGCCTGCATCGTCCGCTCGGTTCCGGGTGGCACGTTCGAGGCGGTGACGCGTCGTCTTGGCATCCTTCATGCCCTGCGCGAGCTTGGCATCGTGGTGTGGAACGATGCCCGCGTGATCGAGCGCTGCGTCGACAAATCGACCACCACCTTCCTGATGCAGCGGGCGGGAATTGCCGTGCCGAGGACCTGGACGGTGGAGACCAAGGACAGAGCCCTTGCCATCGCGCGGCGCGAATTGCGCCGTGGCCCGCTGGTGGTGAAGCCGCTGTTCGGCTCACAAGGGCGGGGATTGCGCCTTCTCACCACCCTCGAACAGCTGCCCGAGCCCGAGGAGGTGGACGGCGTCTACTATCTCCAGCGCTTCATGGGCGTCGAGGGCGATCAAGGATTTCACGACTTCCGTGTCTTCGTGGTGAACGGCACGCCGGTCGCGGGCATGACCCGGCGCGGTGCCAGCTGGATCACCAATGTCAAGCAGGGCGGCACGCCGGAGCCGCTGGGCAGGGATCGCCAGCTGGAGGAGCTGGCGGTCCGCGCTGCCAATGCGGTTGCCGCCGATTTCTGCGGTGTCGATTTGCTGCGCGGCGCCAATGGCGAGACGGTGGTGCTCGAGATCAACAGCATGCCGGCGTGGAGCGGGCTGCAAAAGGTGAGCACGGTCGATGTCGCCGAGGTGCTGGCCCGCGGGGTGCTCGGCGCGCTCGAGGGTCGACCAGGTTTGCGAGTTCCGCTTTGACGATCCCGCGCGACCAGATTGCCAAGGCCTATGTCGATGCCTGCGTTGCCGAGCTCAATGCGCCGAAGCCGGGCAATGTCCACGCCTTCGCCGGCGGTCACGACATGGAGGCGGCGCATTTCCTTGCCGCTGCGCGCGCCTCGGCCAATCCGTTGACCGAGCCCGGACAGCCGGTCGGGATGAGGATCTTCAACGCTGTCGAGGCCAGCATGAAGGTCGCTCTCACCAACACCAATCTTGGAATCGTTCTGCTTTGCGCGCCGCTCGCCGCCGCCGCCGAGCAGCCGGGGAGGAACCTCAGGGATGCTCTGCGCCGCGTGCTCGACGGTCTCGACCGGCAGGACGCCTCCTGCGCCTTTCGTGCCATTGTCCGCGCCGGCCCGGGCGGCATGGGCACCGAGGCGGTCAACGACATTCGCAGCGAGCCCGGTTGCACCTTGCGTGCGGCCATGGCCCAGGCCGAGCATCGCGACAGGATCGCCAGGGCCTATGTGACGACCTTCGAGGACATCTGGTCGCTCGGGTTGCCGGTTTTGGCCAGGGCGGAAGCCGATCAGCTGGCTGACTGGTGGCCCGTCGTCGCCGTCCATCTCGAATTCATCGCAACCTTCCCGGATAGCCATATCTTGCGAAAATGGGGAAGAACCGAGGCGGAGTGGGTGCAGAAGGCGGCCGGCGCTCTTCTGGCGCAGCAGCGCCAAGATCGCCCGGACCAGACGGAACTGCAGCAGCAGCTCCTTGCGCTCGATCGCCGCATCAAGGTGCGTGGACTCAACCCCGGCACGAGTGCCGATCTCACCGTTGCAACAATATTTGCCGCACGCCTGCTGACCATCTTGCGCAATTTACCCGACAGTGGTTGAGTTCTCGGGCGGGGCGACGCCCCGCGGCTATCTGGCCAACCGGTCCGGCCTCGTCGGATGCAGAAACAAGGATAGACGATCAGCCGGTGCTGTCGGCGGGCGGCTCGGCGCAATTCGGCAGATGCGAATCAAGGGAGAAGCAAATGGCCAAGGTCACCAAAGTCTGTGTGGGCGAGTCGCTGGTCGGCGACGGGAACGAAGTCGCTCACGTCGACCTCTTGATCGGTCCGCGCGGCAGCGCGGTCGAGACAGCGTTTTGCAACAGCCTGACCAACAACAAGGATGGGTTCACCACCCTGTTGGCGGTGGTTGCACCCAATCTGGCGACGAAGCCCAACACCGTGTTGTTCAACAAGGTGACGATCAAGGGCGCCAAGCAGGCGGTGCAGATGTTCGGTCCGGCTCAGTATGCCGTCGCCAAGGCCGTTGCCGACTCGGTAGCCGAAGGTGTCATTCCGGCGGCCGAGGCCGACGATCTGTTCATCTGCGTCGGCGTCTTCATCCATTGGGAAGCCAACGACGACAAGAAGATCCAGGACTACAATTACCGCGCCACCAAGGAAGCGCTGGCGCGCGCCGTCAATGGCGACCCCAAGGCGAGTGAGGTCGTCAAGAAGAAGGATACCGCCAAGCACCCGTTCGGCGCTTAGGAGGGAAACCACCGCGGGGAGAACAAGCCATCTGCTCAGCACGGTGGGCTCCTTCGCCGGTTGGCCGAAATGTTTGGTTTCAAGTAGCGACGATCACGTTCGGAAGGGGCCCTTGGTGGCCCCTTCGCCATCCGGGGCGCTGTAGGAGGCCATCCGGATCGCTCCCTGGTGAATGGCAGTCGCAACGAGGGCGCCGGCAGCACCGCTTTCCACCAGCGCTGCGAGGTCATGTTCGTTACGAACACCGCCGGCGGCAAACACCTTGCGCCCTGGCGCCCGTGTCACGATCCGAGCGAGCCGGTCGAAATCAGGCCCAGCCCCGCTGCCGACCCGAGCCAGCGTCATCACGATCACCCGCCGTGGCCACTGCTCCGGCCGGTCGACCAGGTCGGCGGGCCCGATGAATTCATCGCCGCGGAAGTCGAGCGACAACAATGCCCGCGGATGGTCCCGGAAAGCGTCGAGCAGTCGATGATCGACCTGCGATTCGCTGCCGATCACCAGATGCAGCCGCTCATGCCGCAGCAGCGCCTCGGCCACGGCAGGCGAGGCGATCCCGGCATCCACCCAGAATTCGAGCATCGGGAAGCGGTCGGCGAGGCTTTCGATCAACGGGCTCGGGTCACCTCCCGCCATGATGGCGTCGAGATCCGCCACATAGATCGCCCGGAAGGGTGCGACCGAAAGCAGCCCAGCCAGCACCGCTGCGGGCTCGGCCGACCGGCTGAGCGGCGTGACGATCGGAGCATAACTGCCCCGCTCGCCCTGGCGGGCGTGGACCACCAGCGTTCCTTTCAGGTCGATGACCGGCACGATCTGCACGATTTTGCTTCTCACCTGCTATTTTCGATATAACCGCGACACTGCTTGGGAGGAAGCATGAGCTCGATCATCGGATGGGATGTCGGAGGCGCGCATCTCAAGGCCGCGCTGGTGCAGGATGGTCGGGTCGCCGGCGTCATGCAGGTGCCCTGCGAATTATGGCGCGGCATGGACCGGCTGGAGATCGCTCTCGATCAGGCGATCGGCACGCTCGGCCGTGCACAGCACCATGCCGTCACCACCACGGGCGAGCTCGTCGACTATTTCCCCAACCGCCTCGAGGGCGTTGACCGCATCGTGACGGCGATGGCGCGCCGTCTCGGGGGCGAGCATCTCGTCTTCTATGCCGGTCCGCGCGGCTTCGTAACGGCCGAGCGCGAGCTGACATTCGCCGAGGACATCGCGTCCGCCAATTGGCACGCCACCGCCGCCTTCACTGCCAACCACATTCCGGATGCGCTTTTCATCGATCTCGGCTCGACCACGACCGATATCGTGCCGATCGTCGGCGGCAGGGTCGTGGCGCGCGGCTTCAACGACCATGACCGGCTGGTGGCGGGGGAGCTGGTCTATATGGGGCTGACCCGCACGCCGGTGGCTTCGGTTGCCGAGCGGGTGCCGTTTCGCGGCAGCTGGGCGAGTTTGATGAACGAGTATTTCGCCACCATCGCCGATGTCTGGCGCGTGCTCGATGCGCTGCCGTCCGATCTCGACCAGCATGCGACCGCCGACAACCGGCCCAAGGATCGCGAAGCCTCGATCGGGCGGCTGGCGCGCATGGTGGGGCTGGACGCCGCAGACGCCAATGAGAGCGAGTGGCTGGCGCTGGCGACCTTCCTTGCCGAGATGCAGATGCGGCGCATCGAGGACGGCCTCCATCTCGTGCAATCGGCCGCAAGCTTGCCGCTCGACGCGCCGGTGATCGCTGCCGGTGCAGGGCGGTTCGTCATCGAGCGGATCGCGGCGCGCCAGGGCCGGCGATCGATCGATTTCGCCTCGTTGGTCGGGGGGACCGGGGAGATCGGCCGCTGGGCCAGCACCTGCGCGCCGGCCGTTGCGGTCGCGCTGCTTTTGTCGTCAAGCCGCTAGTCGGACGCTCGGTGGGCTGCGATCCGCTCCATCAGCCAGTCCCAGGCCTCGCGCTCCTCGGGGCCGGCGGTCTTGTCGATGGCGATCTTGAGATAGTCGATCTCGCTCGTGATCTTCGACCGTGGCAGCATATGGAGGCGGCTCGTCAGGATCGCCGCCTCGACCACCGCGGCCTTGGCGCGATTGAGGCCGCCGAACGGCCGGTGGTTGTGCTCGGAGACGATCCGGCAGCGAAACCGGGGACGCTGGCTGTCCTCGGCGACATCGACCACCGCAAGCTCGGCATGGGCGAGCGCCGCTACGAGCCGCGGCACCGGAACGTCGCTGGCCGGACAGGTCGGCCAGTCGCGGCGGCCGGTCAGGCAGCCGGCAAAGATCCTCACGTCGTCGGTCCAGTTGGCAATGGCATAAGGCACCTGGCGCAAATTATCGAGAGTGGTCGACGGCCTGAACGGAGCGATGATCCAATGGTCTTCGGCGGCGGCGATCAGCCCGAGCGGCGCAATATGCACCACGCCGGAGGCGCCGATCGTGGTCACGATGCATTCGCGGATCATCGGCATCAGGACTGATCCTTGTTCGGCCGCAGCGTATGGCCGCGCTCGGCGAGACGCGTGAGATCCTCCGGCTTGCGGTCGGCGCCGACGCCCCAGTTGAGCGGCTCGTCCTGCGCGTAGCGCTTGCCGAGCAGAAAGGCAATCTCCGCCTTCATCAGCTCGTGCGACAGATAGAAAGCATGTGCCGCATCGTTCTCGACTCCGAGCTTCGGATAGAGCGACATCGCATCGGTGGCGACGTGATGGCTGGTGGCGTTGTAGATGTGGATCCCGTCCTCGGCGACCTCGATCCGATAGTTGCGGTCGCGGACCTGGCCGGCGATCTCGGCGATGTCGTCGGAGGTCACCGCGAAGGGCGACAGCTCGTGAACCTGCAAGAGCTGCCCGCCATATCCCTTGGGCAGGCTCTGGTCGCGTTTGGCGGCATACATCAGCCGCCGCGCCGCATCATGCTCCTCGAGGGTGCGCCGGGTGTGCGGGCTGACCTGCACGACGAGCACATTGCCGATCGCGAGCTCCGAGCAGATGCCGAGCAGGAGCGCGGTGATGCCCGATGTGTCGGCCTCGGTGAGCTCGGTCAGGTTGCCGGTGCCCATCAGCATCGGCGTTTCCGGACGGGCCTGGCGCACCTTGGCATAACGCAGGAGCGACTCGGTGAAGCCGAAATGAATGGGATCGAGCACCGGATCGGCCATGATCCTCAAGCCCCATTGCGTTGCCTGGTCGATGGCCTCGAACAGCGAGTCGACATCGCCATGCCGGCTCGGGACCAGCACCGCCTCGACGCCGGTGTCGCGCGCCAGCGCGAGGGTCTCGCGGGTGAGGCTCAACAGCGCGTCGGCGCCGGCATGAGCGCCGCGCTCGAGCTCGTCGAAATCGCCTGAATCGACGCTCACCTTGAAGCCTTCCTCCTTCAATGCCCGGATCGCCTCCTCGAGATGGGGGAAGGGCACGCCGGGCTGACAGCCGAGATCGATGACGTCGGCCGATGCCGCCGCCATGGCGCGGGCACGGGCGAGGAGCTGCTCGACGGTGAGCGCCGGCGCATCGACGATCTCGGCAAAGATCCGGATGTCGTGCTTGCTGAGGTCGAGATTGAGGCCGGCCTTGCCGAAGAAGGGCGGCAGATCATTGATCTCGTCCGGTCCCCTGAGAAAGGGTACGCCGAAATGATCCGAGAGGCTCTTGAGGTTCATGCGGGTCCGGCCGGGGACGTACACCGCCGTCGCGTTGGCCGGCAGCTCGAGCCGCCGCCTGATGATCGGCTCGGTCATCAAGGCCGCCACCTTGACCCCGATGTCGCGCACTTCGAAGGAGAACCCGGGATCGGCGAGACCGGACAAAACCTTCTCGAGGCGCGGCCTGGCGAGCCGGCCGGTGAGGAAGATGTGGTGGCGATCCTCCATGCCTAGAGCACCATGCTGTTCTAACCGATGCGGGTGAGGGTGGTTTCCGCCGGTGCGCGCCCCTTCATCACGGCGCCGAGCGCCGGCAGCGCCTCGCGATCGGCGAGCCACAGGGCGGGAATGCCGCGGGCCATCTCGGGGAAGGCACGGTCGACGATGCCGCGCTCGGCCAAGGCCTCCGTGGTCAGCGGCAGCGGCTGCCGCTCGACCTGCTTGATGAGGATCAGATGTGGCGCGGCGATGCGACGGGAAAGCCATGCCGCGAGGCTGTCCGACGTCACGTCCCAGCGATGCGGGATGGCGGGATCAAGCCCCAAGGGCAACGGGTTCCAGATCGCCGGCCTCTGCCTGTCCAGCGCCGCAGCGAGCGCCTCCTCGCCATCGGCAAGCACCAGGCGGGCGTCGAGACTGGCCAGCGCCTCGGCGAATTGCGCCATGGCGAGGATCGCCATCCGATGGGCGGCCCGGTCGTCGAAGCCGATCACCGGCTGAGCATCGCGGACCGCATCGGCGAACGGTCCGCCACCCGCCACCACGACGACCGGTGCCCGCGCGGCGGCGATCACCAGGAGCCACTCCCTGAGGGCAGGGGCGAGCGCCAGGCTGCCGCCGAGCTTGACGACGGTCGGCGCTGTCATGCCGTGCCGGCGCGTGCAGGCGAGCGCTCCCGCATGATCTCGACTCCGACACCGCCCGGCCCGACATCGAGCTTCTCGATCTTGATCCTCACCCGGATGATCGCCGCATGCTCGAGAAGGCGCGCGGCGATGCGTTCGGCCAGCGTCTCGACAAGCTGGACCGGCTCCTCCGCCGTCACCGCACGAACGGCGTCGGTGAGCACGTCGTAGGAAAAGACCTGGCGCATGTCGTCGCCGTCGGCGAGCGTGCGGCGAACATCGGCCGCGACATCGAAGCTGACCCGCTGGCGGCGACCGCGCTCATGCGAATAGGCGCCGATTTCCATCGTCACCACGAGATCGCGGACAAAGATCCGGTCGATCACGGTCTTGGAGGCGGGCGAGGACGATGCGGCGGGGACAGGGGTTTCCGGGGGGATCAGCGTGCGTATCAGGGCAAAGGCTTGGGGATCGAGGCGTCCCGACCTGCCGTTGCGGCCGCACAATGCTCCCCGAAAGCCCAGCACGTCCGGCTTGAGCGCGAGGAGCCGCGGCACGTCGGGTGGCTCGAGTCCGCCAGCGAGGCCGCAGAGCAGGCTGTGCTTGCGGCATGCCGCAACGAAGCGGGCGATGAGATCGGCGCCGAGATGGGCGGTGAGCGACCCTGCGCCTTTGCCTGCGGTGTCGAGCATCGCGCCGGTGAAACCGGCTGAAGCGAGCGCCGTCACCAGCTCGAAATCGGGGCTCCTATCGGCGAACAGCACGCCGACCATTCGGGTGGTCCGTGCCGGACCGGCGAGGGCGCGGATGCAATCATGCATGGCGGGATCGGGAAAGAGCCCGACCTTGACGAAATCGACACCGGTCGCAGCAATTGCCTCGGCCCGGCCGCGCAGCAGATCGGGGTCCATCGGCAGGTCACCGGTGACCGCGCTGACCGGCCGCCGCCCGGCGATCATCTCGAGCATCTGTTCGATGGCCTCGAGGCTCAGCGCGCCGAGAGCGCCGGCCGAGGGGTCCTTGAGATCGACGATGTCAGCGCCGCCGGAGAGCGCGATCTCCACCTCCGCGGGCGCGCCGATGCTGGCGAGAAGCCGGGTCATGGCTGACGGTTGGCAAGCTGCTGCGCGATCCGGTGCCGCAGCAGCCAATCCACTCCCTTGAACCATGAGGCATCGCTGTTGGAGCGGATGTCGGCGCTGCCCGCCGCCACCACCTTGCCGGTCGCAACGTCGCGCACGACCATGTTGATGTTGAGGATCAGGTTGGAGACCTTCTGGACGGTCCCGGTCAACGACAGTGCCGCGCCGAGATCCCTGGCAAACCGCCGGTCGCAGCCGCCGCAGGCCTGCAGGTTCTGAGCTTCGGCGGCCTGCCGGACCGGAGCGATATCGACCGGCTCAAGCTCGCCGTTGCCGGCAAAGAACGCATCGACCCGCGGTTTCAGGGCGGCAAGCCGGCGCTGCTCGTCGGGGTTCTGCCCGCGCATCTCCCCATCGAGGCTGGTATCGATAAGCTCGAAACCGAACACCGCAATCCTGGTCGCAGCGACGGCGTCAATCGTGCAACTTGCGGTAAGGGCCGCGGCAATGAGAAACAGTCGAAACCGGTCCTTCATTCACCAAATCCAAAAAACGGGCGGGAGGACATTGGCGGATGAGTCTAGGTAGCCCGACGATCGGGAACAAGTCCCATGGAAGTCGGCGGGGGGCACAGGCGAGCCTTTCCGTCGAAGGATCTGAAGCATGCTTGCCATTGTCTTGAGTTTGCTGACTCTGCTCGGTTTTGCGGCAGGAGGGCCTCCCGCCTTTGCCGATGACGCGAAGGAAGTCCGGATCGCCTATGTCCACACGCAGGAAAAGGGCCGCGTCACGCTGTCGGTGCTCGACCAGCCGCCGCCCGACCTCGGTCTTGCCGGGGTGAAGGTCGGCATCAACGACAACAACACCACCGGCCGCTTCCTCAAGCAGAGCTTCCTGCTCGAGGACGTGCCGCTGAAATCCGGCGAGGATCCGGTTTCGGTGATCGATCGGCTGGCGGCGAGCGGCACCCACTTCATCGTGACCGACCTGCCGGCGGCCGATCTCCTCAAGCTCGCCGACGCCGCCCGCGGCAAGGAGATGCTGATGTTCAATGCCGGGGCACTCGAGGACTCGCTGCGCGAGCAGGACTGCCGCGCCAATGTGATCCACACCGCCCCGACCTACACGATGCTGGCCGACGGGCTCGGCCAGTACCTCGTCTGGAAGCAGTGGCGGAACTGGTTCCTGGTCACGGGCTCTCATCCCGAAGACAAGCTGTGGGGCAATGCGCTCCGCCGCTCCGCCGAGCGGTTCGGCGCGAAAATCGTGGCGGAGAAGGAGTTTGCCGACACCGGCGGGGCGCGCCAGAGCGACACCGGCCATGCCCAGGTGCAACGGCAAATGCCGGTCTTCACCCAGGATGCACCCGACCATGACGTGCTGATCGCGGCGGATCGGAGCGAGGTTTTCGGCACTTATCTGCCCTATCGCACCTGGTTGCCGCGGCCGGTCGCCGGCTCGGCCGGCCTGATGCCATCGAGCTGGCATCCCTCCTTCGAGGGCTGGGGGGCCGCGCAGATCCAGAACCGCTTCGAAAAGGCCGCCCATCGGCGCATGTTGAGCGAGGACATGCAGGCCTGGACGGCAGTGCGGATGATCGGCGAGGCCGCCACCCGCACCCAGTCGGTGGCTCTCAAGGACATCGAAGCCTATATAAAGGCGCCAGAATTCTCGATTGCCGCGTTCAAGGGCCAGAAGGTCACGTTGCGCGACTGGAACCTGCAGCTGCGCCAGCCGGTGCTGCTCGGCGATGGTCGCTCGGTCGTATCGGTGTCGCCGCAGGAAGGCTTCCTGCATGAGTTCTCCGAGCTCGATACGCTCGGCATCGACCGGCCGGAGACAGGTTGCAAGCTGAAATGAGGACTGTTCAGACGATGAGAAATGCCCTCGCCGTGTTCGCTCTCGGCCTCTTCGGAGTCATGTCGGCCTCGCCGGCGCTCGCCTACAAGGTCTACGTCTCGAACGAGAAGGGGAACTCGGTCAGCGTTCTAGACAGCGACAGCATGGAGGTGATCAAGACCATCAAGGTCGGCCAGCGACCGCGCGGCATCACCATCTCGAAAGACGGCAAGTTCCTCTATGTCTGCGCCTCCGACGACGACACGATCGAGATCATCGACACCTCGAGCTATGAGATCGTGGGAACGCTCCCGTCCGGCCCCGATCCCGAGCTCTTCGTGTTGTCGCCCGACGGCAAGAGGCTCTATGTCGCCAATGAGGACGACAATCTCGTAACCGTGATCGATCTCGAGAAGCGCTCGGCCATCACCGAGATCCCGGTCGGGGTGGAGCCGGAGGGGATGGCGGTGAGCCCCGACGGCAAGACCGTGGTCAACACCTCCGAAACCACCAATATGGCGCACTTCATCGACGTCGGAACCCATGAGATCACCAACAATGTCCTGGTGGATTCGCGACCGCGCTTTGCCGCGTTCAAGCAGGACGGGTCCGAGGTGTGGGTGAGTGCGGAGATCGGCGGCACGGTCAGCGTGATCGACACCAGGACCCATGAGATCAAGAAGAAGATCGGATTCGAGATCCCGGGGCTTGCCAAGGAGTCCATTCAGCCGGTCGGGCTGAGGATCACCAAGGACGGCAAGAAGGCCTTCGTGGCGCTCGGACCGGCCAACCGGGTGGCCGAAATCGATGGCGACACCTATGAGGTCAAGCGCTATATCCTGGTCGGCCAGCGGGTGTGGCAGCTCGCCTTCACCCCTGACGAGAAATATGTCATTGCGACAAACGGCAATTCGAACGATGTCACCTTCATCGACGTTCAATCGGGTGAGCCGGTGAAATCCACCACGGTGGGCGAGCTGCCGTGGGGCGTGGCGGTGCAGCCGCAATGATGGTGCAGGCCTTAAACCTTGGGAGGACGAGACGGCAGAATCGCTGACCCCGGTCGTACCGGCCCTGAGTGTCGAGAATGTAAGCCACGCCTATGGGCCGCGGGTCGCCCTTGACGATGTCTCCTTCACGGTGCCCTGCGGCAGCTTCACCGTGCTGCTGGGCTTGAATGGTGCCGGAAAGTCCACCCTGTTCTCCCTGGTCACCCGGCTCTACAACATCAGGCAGGGAGCCATCCGGGTTCTCGGCCATGAGCTTCAGCGCGAGCCGGGGGAGGCGCTGCGTCGCCTGGGCGTCGTGTTCCAGGCGCGCACTCTCGATCTCGATCTCAGTGTGATCCAAAACCTCGCCTATCACGCGGCGCTGCACGGCATTTCGGGGCGCGAAGCGAAGCGGCTCGCTGCCGAGGCGCTGGCCCGCCTCGATCTCGAGGGCAAGATGCGCGACAAGGTGCGCTCGCTGTCCGGTGGACAGATGCGCCGGGTGGAGATCGCCCGCGCCCTGCTGCACCAGCCGAAGCTGCTCCTGCTCGACGAGGCGACCGTCGGCCTCGACATCCGCTCGCGCGCCGACATGGTCCGCCATGTCCGCCGGCTGGTCACCGAGGAGAATTCGGGCGTGCTGTGGGCCACCCATCTGATCGACGAGGTGGGACCCGAGGACGACGTCGTCGTGCTCCATCATGGCAAGGTTCTCGCCAAGGGCCGGGTGGAGCAGGTGGTTGCCGATGTCGGCGCCGAGGACATCCGCTCGGCCTTCGCCACCCTGACCGGCGCCGGCGCACCGCGCACCGCGTCAGGGGTCGCGGCATGACGGCGGTCGCCGAGGACAAGGGGCCCGCCGAGCGACGCGGCTTCACGCTCGCGCAATATGCGATCTGCATGGCCGGGATCGTGTGGCGCGAAGGCCTGCGGTTCCTCCATCAACGCGAACGGTTCATCTCGGCGCTGGTGCGGCCGCTGCTCTGGCTCTTCATTTTCGCCGCCGGCTTCCGCCAGGTGCTCGGCGTGTCGATCATTCCGCCCTACAAGACCTATGTTCTCTACGAGGTCTATATCACCCCCGGGCTGCTCGGCATGATCCAGCTCTTCAATGGCATGCAGTCGTCGCTGTCGATGGTCTACGACCGCGAGATGGGAAATATGCGCACATTGCTGGTGAGCCCGCTGCCGAGGTGGTACCTGCTGGTCTCCAAGCTCGTCGCCGGGGTCGCCGTCGGAATTCTGCAGGTGTATGTGTTTCTGGCGGTGGCGTGGTTCTGGGAGGTGCGGCCGCCGCCGATGGGTTATCTCTATATCCTGCCGGCGCTCATCCTCACCGGCCTGATGCTCGGCTCGGTGGGGCTGCTGCTGTCGTCGCTCATCAAGCAGCTCGAGAATTTCGCGGGGGTGATGAATTTCGTGATCTTCCCGCTGTTCTTTGCCTCATCGGCGCTCTATCCGCTGTGGCGGGTTCGCGAGTCGAGCCCGCTGCTGTACAAGATCTGCCTGTTCAACCCTTTCACCCATGCCGTCGAGCTGATCCGCTTCGCGATGTATGGCCAGGTCAACTACCAGGCCCTTGCCGTGGTGGTCGGCTGCGCCGCGCTGTTTCTTTCGGCGGCCATTCTTGCCTATGACCCGACCCGCGGCTTCATCGCCCGCCGCGGCGGGCCGGGCGGAGGAGGGGAATCGCAATGATCTGCCGCATCACTGCAGTGCTCGTTTCATCCCTGCTGCTGGCGGCGCCGTCGCTCGCGGCAAGCACCGAGCCCGGATCGACATGGCCCTGCGTGCAGCGCAAGGTCGCCGAGGTGTCGCTCGCCAGCATCTGGCAGCGCGGCGATCTGCCCGACAGCGCCCGCCAGCTCGCCACTGATCCGGCGGTCCAGGCGCTGGCCGAGAAGCTCGCGGCGCGGCGGACGCCAATGGACGAGGCCGATGCCGAGATCAAGGCGTTCGCGAGAGAGGCGGGCGCCAATCGCGATGCGATGCTGCAGGGGCTGTTCCTCGCGCTGTTCGACCGGATGAAGAGCGAGCGCAGCGAGGTCATGGCCGGGATCGAGCGCTATGGCCGCCACCAGATCGATCTCGCCGCCAAGGTCAAGGCCGAGCAGCAGGAGCTCGACCGCATGCGCAGCGATCCCAAGGCCGACCAGACCAAGCTCGCCAGCGCCAATGACCAGCATGTCTGGAACCTCAGGGTGTTCGAGGAGCGCCAGAAATCGCTGAGCTTCGTCTGCGAGGTGCCGACCATCATCGAGCGGCGGCTGTTCTCGCTTGCGCGACTGATCCAGGGGGAGCTGGGGAAGGGGCAGTAGTAGGCAGTAGGCAGTAGGCAGGCAGTGGGGAAGAGCACCGCTCACAGTCTATTGCGCAATGTCCACTGCCATCATTGCCGGGATCGCTGCCAGACCCAATAGGCAGCGACGATGATCAGCGAGCCTATGAAGGCGGCAACAATGTCCCGCAGCGAGATCGTTACCTGATCCAGGGCCGGGAACAGCCCGAACAGGCGGAACAGGAAGCCGCCGACGAGGGCACCGGCGAGGCCCACGACCACGTTCCGTCCCACACCGAAGCCCCGGCGCTCCCAGGTCATCGCGAAGCCGGCAAGGCTCCCGCCGATCAGGCCAACAACGATCCAGACGATGACTTGAGCAAGTGTCGGCATCTCCATCGTGAAATCCTCTCGCGCGCAGCGCTGAGTTCCGCGCAGCCCTGCAGCACAATACTGCGTTGACATGGATCAATGAAGGCCCGATCGCCGCGTTCGAGAATCTTCCGTCCATCGTGGAGGAAACAATGATCAGAATGGTAGCGCTTGCTTTCTCGTTGGCGGTCGCGAGCTCGGCGCAGGCCATGCCCGTGCCGCCGCCGCTGCACGCCCCGGACGGCATGATCGTCCAAGCACGCCAGGCCTGCGGCGTCGGTTTTCAACGCCGCGCGGGCGTTTGCGTGCGCAACACCACCGTTCGCCAGACCCGCCGCGCGGTCCGCCGGTGTGCCAGGTGGAACGGCGGCGTTTGCGTTCGCTGGTACCGATAAGAGAGTCAGTCGGCAGCAGACACCACCGCCCCATTCGCCTAACGCCTATTCCTTGCCCTTCAGCCGTTCGGCGAGGCGCGACGCCGCTTCCTGCCACGCTTCGAAAGCGTGCTCGCGGCGGAGATCCTCGAGGCCCGAGAGGGTGAAGGAGCGCGGGGTGGCAAGCTCGGCGAGGAGCTGCGCCGGCGAGGCGTCCGTCCGTTCACGAATGATCGTCGCAGCGGCCCTGGTCATCTGCGCCACCAGGAGCCGCGCGGCGACCGGATCGATTCCCTGGGACTCGGTCCAGCCGATCATCTGGGCAACGAGCTCGTGGACCCAGCCGAAATAGCAGGCGATCACCGAGGCCGGGGTGAATTGCCTTTCGTCGGCGAGCGCGATCACCGGGCCGCATGGCTCGAGCAGAGCGCGGCATGTGGCGTCGTCCGGGAAGAGCAGCGTCGGGCTCTCGCCATAGGTGGCGGCAACGACCGGCATCGCCATGATCAGCCGTGCCGGCTCGACCACCGGCCGAAGCGCCGTGGCGGACACGCCGGCACAGAAGCTCAGCACGATCTGGTCGGGGCGGAACGAGAGCGGCTGCATCGCTTCGACGGCGTGGAACGGCCGAACGGCCAGGATGACCAGCGCGCTTCGATCGACGATGGCCTGGTTCGACTCGACGATCTCGAGATCGAAGCGGCGGCCCAAGTCGGCAGCGATCTCGCGATTGCGCGCCGACAGCAGGAAAGTGGCGTCGGCCTTCATCAGGGCCGGCAGCATATGCTGGATCAAATGACCGACGCCGATGATGCCGCAGCTGATCGTCCGTGCACGCATTTCGAGTCGCCGATCTCAACCGGCCTGCTTGCGCAGCGTCCTTGCCGTGGGCCCGCGATAGCCGTAGCGCTCGTCGAGGCCAAGGGCAGCGACGATGTTGAGACCGGTCGCGAGCGCACGGTCATCGAGCCCGGTCAGCGGTCGCCGCAGATCGCCGGCGGGCATTCCGAGCGCCCGCATCAATGATTTGACGGCGACCGGATTGACGGCCGAGTAGGTGAAGTGGAGCAGCGGAAGCAGGCGCAGATAGGCATCGCGGAAGGCCTGCGCCTGGCCTTCGCCCGTCCAGGGCTGCGACATCAGAGCCATCTCGGCCGGCGCCAGATTGCCCGTCATGTTCGCCGTTCCGTGGCCGCCCAGCGCCATGGTCGGCACGACGAGCCCGAGATTGGGGCTATCGCAGCACATGACCGATACATCAGGTCGTGCCGCCAGGATCTGGGCGACCTGCGCGACGCGGGTGGTCGATTCCTTGTGAACCACGAAATTGGGGTGCTTGAAGAGGCGCAGCAAAGCGTCGGCCGGAAGGTCGGTCTTGACCCGCGGCGGGTTGTTGTAGACCCCGAGGGGGAGATCGGTGGCGTCGGCGACGTCCAGGAAGTAGCGCTCGATATCGGGCTCGCTGGCGGCGATGTAGGACGGGGCAGCGAGGATCGCACCATCGGCCCCTTCGCTGCGTGCGAACCTCACCATCGCGATGGTCTCGGCGGTGTTGTTGGCGGTGCAGCCGTAGAAGAACCTCATGTCGCCGCGCCGCATCTTCACCGTCTGGCGAATGACGTCATGGCGCTCGTCGCGCGACA
The DNA here is from genome assembly GCA_044870245.1 of Aestuariivirgaceae bacterium. Lineage (GTDB taxonomy): Bacteria > Pseudomonadota > Alphaproteobacteria > Rhizobiales > Aestuariivirgaceae > DATAFF01. The sequence goes on from JBIOYR010000050.1 coordinate 29,543, forward strand.
GAAGGCTGACCTCGCCGGTCGAGCCGAGGATGAGCACTGCGGACGTTCCATGCTTCTCCTGAAAGGCGAGATTGGTGCGGAACCCTTCAAAGTCGACGGTTCCGTCCCGGTTGAACGGGGTGATGACGGCGACGAAGGAGCATTCGATGCGGGTCTTTGCCATGAGCCATGGATCCTTGGGGTTGATTCACCTGCCGTACTCGGCCGGTGCAATCGCCGAACGCAGCCAGTTGATCAGTGTGACAATATCGAAAACCGGAAGCTTGAAGCGGCGGGCAAGGGAAGCCGAGAAGGTTGGAAGATTGGCGCATTCGAGCACCAGCGCGCCGACCTCCGGATGGTGGCCGAGAAATCTCGCCACCACCTCCTCGATCTCGCGGGCGAGCGCATCGTGCTCGGGCATATCGGAGCGGCGAATATAGCCATGGAAGCGTCCGTCAGGCGGCAACCCGGCGATCGGGGTGTCGGCCGCAGCACCGGCAGCGGCAAGAATGTCGGGCGTAAGCCGCGCCTGGTCGAAAGTAACGATGCCGGCGCGCCGCCCCGGCGGCAGAAGGCGCTCGATGCTCGGCACCTGCAGCAGCGAGGAGGTGGCGACAGGGACATCGAGGCTCGCCGCCATGGTCCGCTGATGGACCGCCAGGAAGCCGCAGGTGGTGGTGATCGCATCGACGCGATCGCGCTCGATCATCTCGCGGGCGGCGGCGATGAAGGCGCTCTCCAGACCGCGTGCGCCGTGGTCGACGACGGCCGAAACGCTCGCCCCCTTGACCACGCCGATGCGGACCGGAAACGGCCAGGTTGCCGGGTTGCCGGCATCGCCCGGCAGCCGGGCGAATTGGGTGTCGAGCATCAAAATGCCAGTCGGCCCGCCATGCATGTCGATCGCCTGTGCTTGACCTGAAATCGGCCCTGAACCTACCGTCTTCGCGCTCGCGATTGAAGAGGGGTGCATGACGATCGAATGCGACTATGTGATTGTGGGTGGCGGCTCGGCGGGGTGCGTTCTTGCCAATCGGCTGAGCGCCGATGGCGGGTCCAAGGTGGTGCTGGTCGAGGCGGGACGCGACACGCCGCCGGGCCGGGTCGAGCCGGAGATCCTCGACAGCTATCCGCGCATTGCCTATTTCAACCCGCGGAACATCTGGGCCGATCTCAGGGTGAGCCTGACGCCGGTGCCGCATAATGCGCCCGAAACGGCGGCGCCGACGCGGCGCTACGAGCAGGCGCGGCTGATGGGCGGAGGCTCCAGCCTCAACGACATGCAGGCCAATCGCGGCACGCCGGACGACTATGACGAGTGGGCGGCGTCGGGTGTCCAAGGTTGGAGCTGGCAGGACGTCCTCCCCTACTTCATCCGGATGGAGCGCGATCTCGATTTCGCAGGCCCCATGCATGGGAGCGCCGGGCCGCTCCCCATCCGGCGCATAGGTGCGCAGGTGTGGCCGGGCTTCTCGCGGGCAGCGGCGGCGGCCTGCGCGGAGATCGGCTTTACCGAGATTGCCGACCAGAATAGCGAGTTTGGCCAGGGCTATTTCCCGGTGGCGATCTCCAATGTGAACGACCAGCGGGTATCATCGGCCATCGCCTATCTCGACGAGGAAACCCGCCGGCGCGACAATCTGAGGATTCTCGCGCACAGCCAGGTCACCCATCTCCTGTTCGACGGGCTCGAGGCCACCGGTGTGCGGGTGATGCGGCGCGGAGAGGCCGAGACGATCGCGGCACGCGAGACCATCCTCGCTGCCGGTGCGCTGCACTCGCCGGCCTTTCTGCTGCGCGCCGGGATCGGACCGGCCGAAGAGCTCAGCCGCCTCGGCATCGCGCCATTGGTCGACCGCGAAGGCGTTGGGAAGAATTTGCAGGAGCATCCGACCATCTCGATCTCGACCGTGATGACCGAGGCGGCGCGGCTGCCCAGCTCGCTCAGGCGGCACATCCATCTCGGTCTTCGCTATTCATCGGGACTGTCCGATGCGCTGCCTTGCGACATGTATCTCGTGGCGATGGCGAAGACCGGCTGGCATCCGGTCGGCGAGCAGATCGGCGCGCTGATGACATGGGTCAACAAGCCCTATTCGCGCGGCCGCGTCGGGCTCAGAACGGCATCGCCGTTCGACGAGCCGGAAGTTCAATTCGCGCTTCTCGCCGATGAGCGGGACTATGAAAGGCTGCGGTCGGGATTTCTGTTGATCGCGCGGCTCTATGCAACCAGCGCAATGCAGGGTATCGCCCACTGCCCATTTCCGACGAGCTACAGCGAAAGGCTGCGCGATCTTGGAATCGTCAGCACCAAGAATTTGGTGCTGACGACGATTCTCTCACGTTTGCTCGATGGTCCGGAATGGCTGCGGCGCCGGCTGATCGACGGGCTGGTCACCGAGGATCTGCCGCTGGCCGAGCTCCTGCGCGACAACCTTGCGCTGGAACAGTTCATTCGCTCCAAGGTTCACGGGGTTTGGCACGCCAGCGGCACCTGCCGCATGGGTGCGGCAAGCGATCCGGAGGCAGTCGTCGACCCGCATGGCGGCGTCATTGGTGTCCGGGGCTTGCGCGTCGTCGATGCATCGGTCATTCCCTGGATCCCGCGGGCGAACACCAATCTCCCCACCATGATGGTCGCCGAGAAGATGAGCGATCACATCCTGGCGGGCAGAAAGCACGCATAGGAGATCTCATATGAAAAAGCGCAAGCTCGGCAAGCAAGGTCTCGCAGTTTCGGCGTTGGGCCTCGGCTGCATGGGCATGTCGGACTTCTATTCTGGTCGCGACGATGCCGAGTCGGTGGCGACCCTCAATCGCACGCTCGATCTCGGCGTTGACTTCCTCGATACCGCCGACATGTATGGCGTCGGCCGCAACGAGGAACTGGTCGGACGGGTCGTGCGCGAGCGGCGCGACGAGGTGGTGCTCGCCACCAAGTTCGGCAATGTGCGGGCGCCGGACGGCACGCCCAAAGGCATCAATGGGCGGCCCGACTATGTGCATTCGGCCTGCGAGGCGAGCCTCAAGCGGCTCGGCCTCGAGGTGATCGACCTCTATTACCAGCACCGCGTCGATCCGGCGGTGCCGATCGAGGATACGGTCGGCGCCATGGCCGAGCTAGTGCGCCAGGGCAAGGTCCGCTATCTCGGACTGTCTGAGGCCGCCCCTGCCACCATCCGTCGTGCCCATGCGGTTCATCCGATCACGGCGCTTCAGACCGAATATTCGCTGTGGAGCCGGGATCCGGAGGACGAGATTCTGCCGACCGTGCGGGCGCTCGGCATCGGCTTCGTTCCCTACAGCCCGCTCGGCCGCGGCTTTCTCACCGGCGAGATCAAATCGACCGACGAACTGGCAAGCAACGATTTCCGCCGCAACATTCCGCGGTTTCAGGGCGATGCGTTTCGGAAGAATCTCGATCTCGTGGAGGAGATCCGGGAGTTGGCGCGGGCCAAGGACTGCACGTCGGCGCAACTGGCGCTTGCCTGGGTGCTGGCGCAGGGCGACGACATCGTGCCGATCCCCGGCACCAGACGTCGCAAATATCTCGAGGACAATCTCGGCGCGCTCGATGTCGAGCTCGATGCCGATGATCTCGCGCGCATCAACCGGGCGCTGCCAAAGGGGGCGGCGACGGGTGCGCGCTATGCGGCGCCGCAGATGGCGGCGGTCAATCGATAGCGGTGAAAAGGAGGATTCGCATGTCACGCCACATTCTCTTCTGCCTGGGATTGATCCTGGCAGGTGCGACTTCGACGGCGCAGGCCGCCGACTCCGCCAAGGCCGATATCCGCTCGGCGGATGGAAAGGTGATCGGCAGTGCCACTCTTTCCGATACGCCGAAGGGTGTCCTGGTCACGGTTTCTCTGAAGGGAGCGCCCGAGGGCGTTCACGCCTTCCATGTCCATGAGGTCGGCAAGTGCGAGCCGCCCTTCAAATCGGCCGGCGCGCATTTCAATCCCGACCACAAGAAGCACGGCTTCGTTGCCGCGGGCCCGCATGCCGGCGACATGCCCAATCTGCACATTCCGGCAGATGGCGGTCTCGAGCAGGAGGTGCTCAATCCGAACCTCTCGCTCGCCGGCATGCTCGACAGCGACGGGTCGGCAGTGATCCTGCATGCCAAGGCGGACGACTACAAGAGCGATCCCGCCGGCAATGCCGGTGACCGGGTGGCCTGCGGCGTCGTCGAGAAGGCCAGTCCGTGAGTTCAGTGATCGAGCGACACCGTGGTTGCGGCGGCCTCGGGCGGCGCGCGATCGCTGATCGCGGATTTGGCAGCGGGCACGAACAGACTTTGGACGAGCTCGCGCATCAGCGGCTCGATCGCTGCTGAATCGGAGCGCTCGGCGAGCGTGCGGATCAGCGCATCGACCTGCTTTCGGCAGCTCTCCTCGGTCGCGCGAATGAGCAGGGTCGAAAGGCTCGCCTCCTTGTCGCGGTCGGCTTCGCGCGCGGCATAGGCGACCAGGCAGTTGCGCAGGTTGCGCACCGTCGCATCGCTCTTCATCCGCTTCCACGCGGCAGCCGATTTCAGCCGTGCAGATTGCGCGAGTTTGTCCCGCGCGGGATTGCGCACCGGCTTGCGCAGGCGGGGCTGCGGCTTGACCGGCTCGGCCGTGACACTGGCAGCCTTGGCGATCTCGGGACGGACAATCGGGCGTGGCGTCGGCTGACGCATGTCGCGACGCCAGAACCAATCCGACATTCCCCCGGGCTGGCCGAAATTGGCTTGCGGCGGCGGATCAGGATAGGTCGGGAATTGCTGTGCTGCGACAGGGGTGGGGAAGGTCAGGCATCCGCCAAGGACGAGAAGTGCAAGGCAGGCTGGGTGGCGCCCGTGCATGGTCGTAACCGCTGTGTTGGTGGAGCACGCACAACGACGCTACTGACCTCGCCCCGAGCCTGACTGACGACCGCGGCGGCAAGATGGCGGCCCGGGCTCAGGGTCGGGTCCTCTCGACAAGGGCCAGGGGCTGGCGCCGGCCTCAAAGGTGCAGCACAATGCCAAGGCCTTGATGCAATTGCTCATCTGTCCCCGCATGCGATCGACTGCTGTCAGGTACCAGCACCGCCTTGCCAGATTGGACGACCTGCCGGCCATGCTGGCACTGGTGGATCGCGCGATCGGTGTGCTGCAAAGCGCGTTCCTCGACCCGGCCCAGATTGCCGCCAGCCGGGCGATCATGGGACTCGATACGCAACTCGTGACCGATGGGACCTATTTCGTGGTCGAGCAGGAAGGCAGGCTCGCCGGCTGCGGCGGCTGGAGCCTGCGTGCCACACTCTATGGGAGCGATGTGACAGCGGGGCGCAATCCGACGCTGCTCAATCCGGCGCGCGATCCCGCAAGAGTGAGGGCGATGTACACCGATCCAAGCGAGGCACGCCGCGGCGTCGGGCGTCTCATCCTCAGCCTGTGCGAGAGCGCTGCGCGCCGGCACGGATTTCGGCGGCTCGAATTGATGGCGACCATGGCAGGCGAGCCGCTTTACAGGGCCTGCGGCTTCGAACCGATCGAGCGGCTCGTTCATCACCAGGACGGAGTCGCGGTGCCGCTTGTCAGGATGGGCAAGGACCTGACCTCGTCCTTATGAGATTCTTATAGGGCGGCGCGTTCTTTCCTCTCGAAGCTTTATGCCGGCGACGATAGCTAAGAGCTCTTTCGGTTTCGAACCTGAGGAGTTCTCCGATGCTCGACATTATGATGCTCGCCTTGGGGCTTGGCTTCTTCGCGCTCTCCATCGGCTACGCGCATATCTGCGAGCGGCTCTGACCATGCCGTTCGACCATGTGCTGGCCGGCCTCGTGACGACAGGGCTCCTGGTCTACCTCACTTATGCGCTGGTGCGCCCCGAGCGGTTCTAGGAGCGCCATCATGACCATCAATGGCTGGATTCAGATCGCCATCTATTGCGCCATCGTGCTCGCGCTGGTGCAGCCGCTCGGCGCCTTCATGACGAAGGTCTTCAATGGCGAGCGGACGTTCCTGTCGCCGCTCTTGCGGCCGGTCGAAACGGGGCTGTACCGGCTTTGCGGCGTCGACGAGACCCGCGAGCAGGATTGGCTGACTTACACCATCGCGATGCTGCTGTTCCATATCGGCGGCTTCGTCCTTCTCTATGCGCTGCTGCGGCTGCAGGGATTTCTGCCGTTCAATCCGCAAGGAATGACCGCCGTGCCGGAGACGCTCGCCTTCAACACCTCGGTCAGTTTCATCAGCAACACCAACTGGCAGAATTACGGTGGCGAGAGCACGCTCTCCTATCTCGTGCAGATGCTCGGGCTGACGCATCAGAACTTCCTGTCGGCGGCCACCGGCATTGCGCTGGCTATCGCTCTGATCCGGGGATTCGCCCGCGCCTCGACACGAACGATCGGCAATTTCTGGGTCGATGTCACACGGACCACGCTTTACGTGCTGCTGCCGATCTGCGTAATCGGAACGATCGCGCTGGTCGCGCTCGGGGTGCCGCAGAATCTCGATTCCTATGTCGAAGCGACAACGCTCGAAGGCGCCAAGCAGGTCATCGCGCAGGGCCCGGTCGCCTCGCAGATGATGATCAAGCATCTCGGCACCAATGGCGGCGGCTTCTTCAATGCCAATGCGGCGCATCCCTATGAAAATCCCAACGCGGTCACCAATCTCATCCACATGGTGGCGATCTTCGCGATCGGTGCGGCACTCACCAATGTGTTCGGTCGGATGGTCGGCAACCAGCGGCAGGGCTGGACGATCCTCGGCGCCATGGCGGCTCTCTTCATCGCTGGCGTCGCCGTGACCTATTGGGCGGAAGCTTCCGGCACCACCGCGCTCAATGCCCTCGGCCTCAGCGGTGGCAATATGGAGGGCAAGGAGGTACGCTTCGGCATTCCGCTGTCGGCGCTCTTCGCCGTCGTCACCACGGCGGCCTCCTGCGGCGCCGTCAATGCGATGCATGACTCCTTCACCGCACTCGGCGGCATGATCCCGCTCATCAACATCCAGCTCGGCGAGATCATTGTCGGCGGAGTCGGCGCCGGGCTTTACGGCATGCTGCTGTTCGTCGTGCTGGCGATCTTCGTCGCCGGGCTGATGGTCGGGCGCACGCCGGAATATGTCGGCAAGAAGATCGAGGCGAAGGAAGTCAAGATGGCGATGCTCGCCGTGCTGATCCTGCCGCTCATGTATCTCGGCTGGACGGCGGTGGCGACGGTGCTGCCCTCGGCGGTCGCCTCTATCGCCAATCCGGGGCCGCATGGCTTCACCGAGATTCTCTACGCCTATACGTCGCAGACCGGCAATAACGGCTCGGCATTTGCGGGCCTGACCGGCAACACCCCGTTCTACAACATCACCGGCGGCATCGCGATGCTGGTCGGGCGATTCATCATGATCATCCCGGCCATGGCCATTGCCGGCTCGATGGCGGCTAAGAAGCTGGTCCCGCCGTCGGCGGGGACCTTCCCGACCACCGGCGGCCTGTTCATCGGCCTCCTTGTCGGGGTGATCCTGATCGTCGGTGGGCTGACTTTCTTCCCGGCGCTGGCGCTCGGCCCCATCGTCGAGCATCTGGCGATGATCAACGGCACCCTGTTCTGAACGGTACGCGGAGCCCATTCGATGACTGATACAGCACTTCGCCAGCGCGTCCCTGCCTCGGCCATGCTCGATCCCAAGATCGTATGGCCGGCAGCGGGATCGGCCTTCGCCAAGCTCGATCCACGGCTGATGGTCAAGAACCCGGTCATGTTCGTGGTGGAGATGGTGGCCCTGCTCACCACGATCCTGTTCATCCGTGACCTTGTCATCGGCGCCGACCGGCTCGGCTTCACCTTCCAGATCATTCTCTGGCTGTGGATCACGGTGATCTTCGCCAATTTCGCCGAGGCGGTGGCGGAAGGACGCGGCAAGGCGCAGGCCGCCGCGCTCCGCCAGGCACGGGAGAAGCTCACCGCCAAGCTCATCACCGACGAGCCGAAGAACGTCTACATCCCGATCAACGCGCTCGAGCTGTCACCCGGCCAGCTGGTGCTGGTCGAAGCAGGCGACCTCATTCCGTCGGACGGCGAGGTCGTCGAGGGCGTCGCCTCGGTCAACGAGGCAGCGATCACCGGTGAATCGGCGCCGGTGATCCGCGAGGCCGGCGGCGACCGCTCGGCGGTGACCGGCGGCACGCAGGTGCTGTCGGACTGGATCAAGGTCCGGATCACGGCGGCGCCCGGCTCGACCTTTCTCGACCGGATGATCGCACTGGTCGAAGGCGCCGAACGCCAGAAGACACCCAACGAGATCGCGCTCAACATCCTGCTCGCCGGGCTCACCATCATCTTCGTCTTCGCCACGGCGACGATTCCGAGCTTTGCCGCCTATGCCCATGGAACCATCCCGATCGTGGTGATCGTGGCGCTGTTCGTGACCCTCATTCCGACGACGATCGGCGCATTGCTGTCGGCGATCGGCATTGCCGGGATGGATCGCCTGGTCCGCTTCAACGTGCTCGCCACATCGGGCCGCGCGGTCGAGGCGGCCGGCGACGTCGATACGCTGCTGCTCGACAAGACCGGCACGATCACCCTGGGCAACCGCCAGGCGACGGAGTTCAAGCCGCTGAAAGGCGTCAGCGAGCGGGAGCTGGCGGAGGCGGCGCAGCTCGCCTCGCTCGCCGACGAGACGCCGGAAGGGCGCTCGATCGTGGTGCTCGCCAAGGACAAGCATGGGCTGAGGGGACGCGATCTTGCCGAGCTCGGTGCCAGCTTCATCCCCTTCACCGCCCAGAGCCGGATGAGCGGAGTCGAGGTCGGCGGATCGTCGGTTCGGAAGGGCGCGGTGGACTCTGTCCTCTCTTATGCAGGCAGCCTGCCGCGGCCAGAAAGCGGTGCAGAGGCGGTGCGCGAGGTCAAGGCGATTGCCGAGACCATCGCCAAGACCGGCGGCACCCCGCTCGCCGTCATCAAGAACGGCAAGCTGCTCGGCGTGGTCCATCTCAAGGATGTGGTGAAGGGCGGCATTCGCGAGCGGTTTGCCGAGCTTCGTCGCATGGGCATCCGCACCATCATGATCACCGGCGACAATCCGATGACCGCGGCGGCCATTGCCGCCGAAGCGGGGGTCGATGATTTTCTTGCCCAGGCGACGCCCGAGGACAAGCTCAAGCTGATCCGCCGGGAGCAGGCCGGCGGCAAGCTCGTGGCGATGGCGGGGGACGGCACGAACGACGCGCCGGCGCTGGCGCAGGCCGATGTCGGGGTGGCGATGAACACCGGCACCCAGGCGGCGCGCGAGGCGGGCAACATGGTCGACCTCGACTCCAATCCCACCAAGCTCCTGGAGATCGTCGAGATCGGCAAGCAGCTCTTGATGACCCGCGGGGCACTGACGACATTCTCGATCGCCAACGATGTCGCGAAGTATTTCGCCATCATCCCGGCGATGTTCCTCGCCTTCTACCCGCAGCTGCAGGCGCTCAACGTCATGCGGCTGGCCACGCCCGAAAGCGCGATCCTGTCTGCCATTATCTTCAATGCGCTGATCATCGTGGCGCTGATCCCGCTTGCTCTCAAAGGCGTGGCGTATCGTCCGATCGGGGCCGGGCCGCTGCTCCGGCGCAATCTGCTGATCTATGGCGTTGGCGGTATCGTCCTGCCCTTTGTCGGCATCAAGGCGATCGACCTCGCGATCGGCGCGCTCGGCCTCGCGTGAAGGAGATCTGACATGCTGAATGAAATCCGCCCAGCCGTCCTGCTGCTGATTGCGCTGACGCTGCTCACCGGCCTTGCCTATCCGCTGGCCATGACCGGCATCGCGGCCATGCTCTTCCCGAAAAACGCCCAGGGCAGCCTGATCGAGCGCGACGGCAAGGTCGTCGGCTCGGCGCTGATCGGCCAGGAGTTCAATAGCGAGCGCTATTTCCACGGCCGCCCGTCGGTTACGCTGGGGCCCGATCCGGCGGATCCATCGAAGTCGGTGGTTCAGCCCTATAATGCCGCCAATTCCATGGGGTCGAATCTCGGGCCGACCAACAGGGCGCTGGCGACCCGTGTCGCGGAAGAGGTGAACCGGCTGAAGCAGGAGAACCCCACCATGCCGGTGCCGGTCGATCTGGTGACGACGACGGCCAGCGGCCTCGATCCGGACATCTCGCCCGAGGCCGCTTTCTTCCAGGTGCCGCGCATCGCCAAGGCGCGCGGCCTGCCGGAGGAGCGGCTGCGCCAGCTCGTCGAGGCGCATGTCGAGCGGCGCGTCCTGGGCGTGCTGGGCGAACCGCGGGTCAATGTGCTGCTGTTGAACCTGGCGCTCGATCAGATGGCGAGTTGACAAGAATTCCGGTTTCGCAAACTGTCGAGCTTGATGGCTGAGAACCGCCGAAACCATGACAAGCGACCATCGCCCGAGGCGCTTCTGGAGAACGCCCAGCGCGAGGGACAGGGGCGGCTGAAGATTTTCCTCGGGGCGGCGCCCGGGGTCGGCAAAACCTTCGAGATGCTGCAGTCGGCCCGCGCCAAACACGAGGAGGGGGTGGACATCGTCGTCGGCGTGGTCGAGACCCATGGGCGCAAGGAGACGCAGGCGCTGCTCGAGGGTCTCGAGGTCATTCCGCGGCGGCGGGTCACTTACAAGGGAGCTCATCTCGACGAGATGGATCTCGACGCCATTCTGCGCCGGGCTCCCGAGCTCGTGCTGGTCGACGAGCTGGCCCACAGCAATGCGCCGGGAAGCTGCCACCCGAAGCGTCATCGCGATGTCGAGGAGCTGCTGGCAGCCGGCATCGACGTCTACACCACGGTCAATATCCAGCACATTGAAAGCCTGAACGACATCGTGGCGCAGATCACCTCGGTCAGGGTTCGCGAGACCGTGCCCGATTCGATCATCGATCGCGGCGACGATATCGAGGTCATCGACATCACGCCGGACGACCTGATCCAGCGGCTCAAGGAAGGCAAGGTCTATGTGCCGCAGACGGCGCGGCGGGCGCTCGATCATTATTTTTCACCAGGCAACCTGACAGCGCTGCGCGAGCTGGCGCTGCGGCGGACGGCGCAACGGGTCGACGAGCAGCTGCTGTCGCATATGCAGGCGCATGCCATCTCCGGCCCGTGGCCGGCCGGCGACCGGGTGATGGTGTGCATCGACGAAGGGCCCGGCAGCGCGTCGCTGGTGCGCTACACCCGTCGCATGGCAGAACGGTTGCGGGCGCCGTGGACGGCATTTCATGTGGAAACCACGCGGTCGCTGCGGTTCAGCGAGGAGGAGCGCGATCGGATCTCCAACACGCTGCGGCTGGCGCATCAGCTGGGTGGCGAGTCGGCGATAATTCCCGGACATGATCCGGTGGAAGAGATCATGCGCTATGCGGAGCCCAACAATGTCTCCCATATCGTCATCGGCAAATCGACAAAGTCACGCCTTGCCGAGCTCGTTCGAGGGTCGGTGACGCACGAGCTGATGCGGCGCGCGGGGGCGATCAGCGTGCATGTCGTCGCACCGCGCGATCCCGACACTGCGCTGTCGAACCGGACGGCGGCACGGCGTGAATCGGTCCGGACCGATATCCTGCCCTATGCGTGGAGCACCGCCTTCGTCGCGGTCGCCCTCGGCTGCGGCATGATCCTCGACGAAGTCCTCGCGGTGCAGAACATCGCGCTCGTGTTTCTGACCGCCGTGTTGGCGAGCGCCATCACCTATGGGCTGATGCCGGCGCTCTACGCCTCCATCATCAGCATGCTGGCGTTCAACTTCTTCTTCCTGCCTCCGCTCTATACCTTCAGCATCGCGGAGACGGAAAACGTCGTCGCCTTGTTCTTCTTCCTGGTGATCGCCGTCATCGCCAGCAATCTGACCGCGCGGGTGCGCAGCCAGGCGGTGGTGGCACGCCAGCGCGCCAAGACCACCGAGGATCTTTATCTGTTCAGCCGCAAGCTCGCCGGTACGGCCGCGCTCGACGATGTGCTGTGGGCCACCGCCTTCCAGGTCGCTTCGATGCTGAAGGTGCAGGTGGTGATCCTGATCGCCGAGGATGACGAGCTGACGGTCAGGACCGGCTATCCGCCGGAGGACACGCTTGATGAAGCCGATGTCGCCGCCGCCAAATGGGCGTTCAAGAACAACCGGACGTCAGGCCGCGGGAGCGACACCTTGCCGGGCGCCAAGCGCCTGTTCATTCCGATGCGCACCGGCCGCGGTGTGGTGGGCGTGGTCGGCATCGACAGCGACAAGGAGGGGCCGCTCCTCACGCCGGAGCAGCAGCGGCTGCTCGACGCGCTGATCGACCAGGCGGCGCTGGCGGTCGACCGGGTGCGCCTTGCCGCCGATGCCGACCGCACGAAGCTCGCGCTTGAGGCCGACCGGCTGCGCTCGGCGCTGCTCACCTCGATCTCGCATGATCTCAAGACACCGCTTGCGGCGATCATCGGCGCGGCGGGAACGCTGCGCGATTTCGGCAATGTCCTGAACGAGGCGGCCAAGCGCGATCTTGTCGCGACGGTGCACGAGGAGGCCGACAGGCTCAATCGCTTCATCGCCAATCTGCTCGACATGACGCGGATCGAGTCGGGTGCCATCGAGCCGCAAGGGTCGTTGCACGATGTCGGCGAGATCATCGGCAGTGCGCTCCAGCGGGCTGCCAAGGTGCTGGCGGAGCATCGGCTCGAGGTGGAGATCGCCGAGACCTTGCCGATGGTGAGGCTCGATGCGGTGCTGTTCGAGCAGGTCCTGTTCAACATTCTCGACAATGCCGCGAAATATGCGCCGGTGAACTCGACGATCCGCCTGCGCGCCTGGGAGAGCGAGGGCAAGCTGGCGCTGCAGATCCTCGATGAGGGCGACGGCATCCCGCCGGAGGATGTCGAGCGGATCTTCGACAAATTCTACCGGGTGCGGAAGGGCGATCGGGTGCGGGCCGGCACCGGGCTCGGCCTGCCGATCTGCCGCGGCTTCATCGAGGCGATGGGCGGCACCATCGAGGCGGCCAACCGCTCCGATCGTTCCGGGGCGGTGATCACCATCAAGCTGCCGGTTCCGAGCGACCGGCCGCAGCTCGAGGAGGTTGCATGAGCGCGCCCGCGGTCAAGATCCTTGTGGTCGATGACGAGCCGCCGATCCGGCGGTTGCTCAGAACCGGGCTCGCGACGCAGGACTATGTGATTGCCGAGGCGGCGGATGCCAGGCAGGCCGAGGCGCATCTCAAGAGCGAGAAGGCCGATCTGATCGTGCTTGATCTCGGACTGCCGGATCGCAATGGCCTCGATCTCCTCAAGGATCTGCGCGGCGGCGGAGTCGATGTGCCGGTGGTCGTGCTGTCGAGCCGCGCCGACGAAGCGGGAATAGTGCAGGCGCTCGAGCTCGGTGCCGACGACTATGTGACCAAGCCGTTCAGCATGAACGAGTTGATCGCCCGCATCAAAGTGGCGCTTCGCCACCGCCTGCAGGAGCAAGGCGAGAAGCCGGTGTTCAAGGTCGGCGAACTCACGGTCGATCTGGTCCGGCGAATGGTCAAGCTCGGCGACAACGAGGTCAAGCTGTCGCCACGCGAATATGAGATCTTGCGGACGCTGGTCAAGCACGCCGGACGCGTGCTGACGCACCAGGCGTTGATGCGGGAGGTCTGGGGCGGCAGCGCGGATGTGCAGAATCTGCGGGTCCATGTGCGCCAGCTCCGCCAGAAGATCGAGCCGGACCCGGAGCAACCTCGCTACATCCTGACGGAGACCGGCGTCGGCTACCGGCTGCGTGCTCCCGAATGATTCAGATCAGAGGCTCACGCCGAAATGCTCCCGATAGGCGCGGCGGCCCGGCGGGGTGATGGACAGGGCGCGGGTCCCCTCGATGCGGCGGACCCATCCTTCATCGAGACTCACGCGACAGATCGCGGCGCCGAGAGCTCCACCCAGATGGATGCGTCGCTCGCTCCAATCGAGGCAGGGACGGCACAGGGCCCGCCGCGCCCGCTTGCCGTCCTGGCGCATCAATGCTTCGGCTTGGACGCCGATCCGGCTCAGGAACCGCAGGCCGCGCTCGGTGACGATACCGCCTTCCCTGGAGAATTCGGCGTGGCCGGCGGCAACCAGCGCGTCGGTCAGGGCGACACCGAGCTGGCCGGCCAGGTGGTCGTAGCAGATGCGGGCCGCCCGCAGTGCTTGATCCCGCGGACCGGTGACCAGGCGCCTGCCCGAAGGTTGCTCGATCGATGCCACCTCCATGATCGCCTCCATCATGCGGGCGACGGCCGGCGAGGCCAGCTGATAATAGCGGTGGCGTCCCTGCTTCATGACGCTGACCAGGTCGCTGGCAGTGAGGCGGGCGAGGTGACCGCTTGCGGTCTGTGGCGTCACACCGGCGAGCGAGGCAAGCTCGGAGGCGGTCAGCGCCCGACCTCCCAGCAAGGCATGCAGCATGCCGGCCCGCGCCGGATCGCCAGCCACGGCTGCAACCGCGGCAAATTTTCCATGCGTGGTCATGTGTCGCTCCTTTGGCGACCGGCATGATGGCACAGCTGGCTCGCCGATGCTTCGGCGATGGCCGTAACGTCGCGCGCCATGGCGCAGGAGCTCTTAGAGGGCGCGCGCGATCCGGCAGACCTGAACATGCTCCCTGGTGAAGCTTCGCGGGGCCGCGAGCACCTGCCGGCAACTGGTGCGAACCGTTCGCAGCAGGTCACGGTCGAGCCGGACAAGCAGCTCACGGATCTGCCAGGGCTTGCGGCGATAGAGGCTTTCGATGGGGAAATAGACGAGCGTATTGATCTTGCGCGGCGGGGCCAGGGTCCACCTTTGTCGTGACGCTGCACCTTTGGAAGGGGATGCCAGCGAGCGGCTGGCAGTCGCGGGTGCGCCGAAGCTGCCAACAAGACCGCCGGTCGAAGTCGCAGTGCTGCCGACCGTGCCAACACTGCGCCCGGTCGTCCCGCTTGTGCCGCTGATTGCGCCACTGGCCGTGCCGGCAATGCCGCCAACCGTGCCGACCGCGCCCCTCGTTGCTCCGCCAACGGCGCCGACAGCACTTCCGGCTGCTCCGCCAACGGCGCCGACAGCGTCTCCTGCTGCACCGCCGACAGCTCCGACGGCACCGCCGACAGCGCCGGTTGCACCGCGGGCAGCACCGCCGGCGGCGCCGACCGCACCGCCCACGGCTCCGCCGACATCCAACGCGACCGCGAGGGACGACAGGGAGCAGGCAGAGATGAGGAGAGTTGTGGCGAGCACCAGGTTACGCATTGTCGTGTACTCCAACTCACTGGAAATTTGATTGCAACGGCTGATCGTGCACACGCTACAGCAAAGAGTGGGACCCCCGACGAATGAAGAACATTCCCTAGAACGAGGTTCAATCCAGTCGGTTGCAAAGACTGCTTGAATATTTCCATTGCAGGGCCGGCGCGCGAGAATTGCCAAAAAATGAACACGTTGAAGACTAACATCGCCGCCCGATTGACCCGGTTGGGTGGTGTGTGAGTTGCGGAGGTTGCATGTTAAGACGCGCGTATCATGTCGTTGCCTCCATCTACTTATTCGGCGCTTGTTTGGGTCTGGTTGTGATTGATTCGGATTGGCGGGCGGGCGTTCGGCCGCAGAGCAGGGGCGAGGATCATTATGTCGGGCTTTGGCCATTGCCGCCCGAACAACCGTCCAAGCTCGTGATACAAACCGAACCGAAACCTGCCAAGCCAGCACCCGGGGCCGCTCACTCCAGCACTGCCGCGGTGCATGACGGCGAAACCCTGATCAAACGACTGCCCGCAGCGAAGGTGGTGCACTCCAACATGGTGGCGGTGCATGACGGCGAGTCGCTGATCACATGGCCGCGCGCTGCGAAGGTGGTGCAGAGCCATCTCGCGGCGGTGCATGACGGCGAGTCGCTGATCACATGGCCGCGCACTGTGAAGGTGGTGCAGAGCCATCTCGCGGCGGTGCATGACGGCGAGTCGTCGATCACATGGCCGCGCACTGCGAAGGTGGTGCAGAGCCATCTCGCGGCGGTGCATGACGGTGAGTCGTCGATCAAGCCGCCGACGTCTGCCTCGATTGTCGAACGAAGGATCGAGCCGCCATCCGCAGTGGCGAATGTCAGCACTGGTGCCGTCGCGCGCCAGCCCGAGGCAAGGATTGCGAAGATTGCGCCCAAGGAAGCGAGTCCGCAATCGAACCGCATCAAGAGGAAATCGCCGGACACGACCATCATGGGAAAACAACGCAAGCTCCAGGCGGCGCGGGCTGCGACCGACTCGCGGGTGGACCTTCGACGCTCGCGTCGTGTGGCGACCACGGCAACGCCGCCTGAGAAGGTGCAGAGCCGACGAATGCGGACCAGCGACCGCAATGAAGTGAGACGGGCGGTCGGGCAACTCAATGAAGATGACAGGCGGGCCTTCCGATCGCGCTGCGGGCAGATTTTGTCGGCACCGGGAAAGTTTGCCCGATCCCATGTGGAGATTTGCACTGCCGCCTCATTGTAGGCAGTCGGCAGTCGGTGAGAGCTGCGGGGTGCCGGAACGTCCTCGAACAGAGCATAGTGGCGCGCCCAATCACCAAAGGGAGAAACGTGCTCATGCGAACCAGACATTGGGGAACGACTATCGGTGGCATCGCGGTGGCCGCGGCGCTTGCTGCTGCGACGCTGGCGCCGAGGCCTGCAGAAGCACGCTGGCATGGCTGCTGGGGCTGCGGAGCTCTCGCAGTCGGCGCCATTGCCGGTGCGGCGATTGCATCGGCGGCCTATGCTGCCCCACGCTATTACTATCCGCCGCCGGCGGCCTATCCCTATTACGGTCCTGCCTATCCCTATCCGCCAGCCCGGCCTTGCCCGCTTTATGGGCCGCTGCCCTGGTATTGCCGTTAGGCCGATGGGGGAGCAGAAGATGAGACACTCACTCAAGCTCGTCGTCACGATCGCATTGCTGGCGTCGGCCGGCACCACCGCATCGGCTCAGAACCAGCAGCAACCGGCCGGGTCGCAGCCCGGCGCCGCCGAGACGCAACCGATCCCGACCCTGCATTGCGAATTCCCGACGATGCATAGCTGCACCAAGGACGGCGCATGCAAAACCGGCGGCGAGGCGACTGGCAACCGGTTGCCGCTCAAGGTGACCGTCGATTTCGAAAACAGCGTGGTCGCGTCGGCTGACGAGGCGGGATTTCCGCGCTCCGACAAGATCGACTCGATTGCCTCGTCCTCGGGGCAGCTGGTCATGCATGGGATCGATGGCCCGTTCAGCTGGCAGATGCTGATCCATGACGGCAGCGAGATTGCCGCGCTGAGCTTTGCGTCCAGCGATGCCACCATCTCGGCCTTCGGCACCTGCAAGCAGTAGCAGGCAATAGGCAGTCGGACAGTAGGCAGTAGGGAGGAGCGCGCGCTCGCCGCCTACTGCCTATTTGCCGACTGCCCATTCCACTGCCTACGACAAAATGGGCACTCCCCGTCGAGAGTCATCGCCGGGCCGCAGTATCGCCCCATATTGACCAAATCTTGGGCTACCCAATTGTCAAGTTTGAGACTGTGCGTGTGTCAGGGTGTCAGTCGAGGTAGCGTAATGAGTGAGATCACTTCAGCGATCGACCGGTTCAAGCGGGATGTCGAGCAAATCGAAAACAATCAAGCCACGACGCTCCGCGAGAGGGGCCATCAGATTGGCCGCATCGTAACCACCTTCCAGGGAATACTGGAAGAATTCACGACGAGCATCACCCATATCCAAAAAGAGCTCGAGGCTACGTGCGAGATTGCCAAGGTGAAATATATCGAGCAGTTCACCAGGCTCCTCGATCTGCAGGCTTCGATCGAGTATGAGTCGCAACGCCAATCCGTTCTTGCGCAGGACATTCCGGAGGCCAGCCAGCCCGCACCGCCGTTGCTCGAGCAGCTGCGGAACGACTCGATGGTGATCGAGAGCACGGACTTCACCGAGAGCAAACGGCGAAGCAAGCTCGCGCAGATCGCCTCGGGCGCCCGCTGAGAGGCTCGTGGCGCCTTCGGTCAGGTTTCCTTGTGCAGGCGCCAGGCGGTGTTCCAGCCGTCGCCGTCCGGCATGGCTGACAGGTTGTCGAGGCGCTGCAGCATGATATCGCTTGGCCCATCGTCGGGCATGAGAGCGCGGCAGTCCTCGAAGACCTGACGGGCGAGGGTCCAATCGCCGTTGCGATAGGCGCTCAGCGCTTCGGCGTAGCGCGCCTGAAGCATGCTTTGCTCAGGCGTGACGTGCTCGATTCTGCCGAGGATCTCGAACAGCGCTTGCGCCTGCTCGATCCCCGGCAGGAGCACGGTGTCGATCTCGCGCAGAGCGAAGCGCGAGCGGATGCTTTCGGCAGTTCGCGAGCAGACCAGGATGGTGGTTCGGTACATGCGGTTGGCGAACTCGAGTCGTGAGGCCAGATTCACCGTATCGCCGATCACCGTGTAATTGCGGCGCTCCTCAGCGCCGACGCTGCCGGCAAGGCAGGTGCCGCTGGCGATGCCGATGCGCACCGTCGACTTTTGAATTCTGGCGGTGCCCTCGAATATGCGGCGGCAGGCTTCGGTGACCTCCGGCATCTTGGCAAGGCAGAGCAAGGCAGCGTCGGCGCTGCGCACTGCCGTCTCGCTCTGCGGCACGAAAGGCGGACACCAATAGGCCATCACCGCATCGCCGATATATTTGTCGATGATCCCGTCGGTGGCCGTGATCTCGCGGGTGATCACCGAAAAATATGCATTGAGGAACTGCACGACCTTCTCGGGCTCGATCCGCTCGCTCAAGCCAGTGAAGCCGACGAGGTCGCAGAACATGACGGAGGCTTCGCGATGCTCGCCACGCTCGGCCAGCAGGTCGCGTGTGCCGATCAGCTGCTCGGCGATGCGACGGTCGACATAGCGACCGAAGGTTTCGCGGATGCGCTCGCGCATGCGCAACCCTTCCGTCATCTGATTGAAGGAGCGGGCGAGACGGCCGATCTCGTCGCGCCGCGGCGGGATATCGATGTGGGTCTCGAGATTGCCTTTCTCGACCGCCTCGGCGCCGTGCACGATCGAGCGGATCGAGCGGATCAGCCGCACCGCCCCGATCGCCGCGACGGCGAGACCGAGAATGGAGGAGATGACGAAGACGACGATGGTGGCGATCTGGGTGCGTGTCTAGGCGTCCTCGGCGTTCCTGGCGATGAGCTTCAGGTCGATGAACATGCTGGCCCGCGCATTCTCCAGCCGGATGCCGAGCTGATTGCGGATCCGATCGACGGTTGCGAGGTGCCGACGGGCTTCGGGCAACGACCGCTGCGTGATCGCCTCGAGCAGGGGCTGGACCTGCTGGTCATAGGCGCGGGAATAGGCACGCAGTCCGACAAGCATCTCCCGCAACGCTGCAGCCTGTGTCGGCAGGGTCGCCATGACACCGTTCTGGGCATCGAGCAGTCGTGCAGCATCGGCGTATTCGCTGTGGAATCGAGCCTGAGCCTTGACGAAGTCCTGCTCATAGGTCTGGACGATATAGTGCGGCGTGGAGGGGTCCTCGGCAGCGAGGAGTGCGCGCCGCAGCGCCACGGCGGCCTCGAGGGAGCGAATGTGACTGCGCGCAAGCGCCCCATAGGCAGGGATGGCGAAATTAACCACCTGTTTGATCTGCCGGACGGTTTCGGCGGAATTGAGCAAGGATATGAAGGCGGTGAGCGACAGGAGCAGGATCAGTCCGGCCGTGAGGCCGACGAATTTGGCGCCGAGGGAGAAGCCGCGAACCGAAGGCGCGAGGGTGGTGGTTTCGGCCGCATTCACGGCTGGTCGACCGGCAGGTGCCAGTTCCCAGGCTGCAATGGCCGGTGGCATAGTGTGGTCACGACTTCCCTGCCGCCCATGAGGTCGAATCCCGCGGATGCAAGGATAAGAACAGCGCCAGTGATCCTCAAGTTTTCCTTCACCCCGCCTGGGGATAAAGAGACCGGCATCGTCGGCGACGAACCGTCGATCGAAGGGGCGATCGCGCGGGTGTTCATCCGCCGGGATGCATCGAACCGGTCGCTGCGGCGGCTTGCGCTCTGTCTCAAGCGATCGGCATCCGGCGCCTATGCGATGGGGCAGGTGGGGTCGGCGCGCTCGGGCTACTGGTCGACGATCGATGTGGTCGAAAGACGTGACCTCGATCAGCTCAGGATCAAGGCGCGCCGTCTGATCGACGGGTGGAAGGAGTTTCGTAGCCTCGAGGAGAAATGAACATGGACATTCGCCAATGTGGAACGATCCCGACGGTCAGGGGCTCGGCCAGCTGGTTCACCGGGACCGTCTGGCAGGACCTTGCGGTCGCAGCCCCGGAGCCGGCCCGGGTCAGAACCGGGACGGTGCGTTTCGAGCCCGGAGCACGCACGCATTGGCACACTCATCCGCTCGGCCAGACGCTGCTGGTGGTCGCCGGCAACGGCAGGGCGCAAAGCTGGGGTGGGCCGATCCGGGAGATCAAGGCCGGCGATGTGGTGTGGATCCCGCCGGGCGAGAAGCATTGGCACGGGGCAGGGCCGACCACATCGCTCACTCATATCGCCATTCAGGAAGCGTTGAACGGCAGTCCGGTCGAATGGCTCGAGCCGGTGACGGACGAGCAATATTCCGGGTGATTCATTTCAGACGGATTGCTCCTTGAGGCGCGTCCCGAGCAGCAATCCTGCCTTGTCGGCGATCGGGTAGGCAGCCGAAATCACATGCGAGTTGATGCGGTGGAGATCGCGCACGAGATCGACGAACAGGGCGCTCGCACGTGGGGCTTCCGACCAGCCGCCCGAGCCCGGGCGCAGATGCTCGTCAATGACGCGGTTCTCGATGGTGCGGAAGGCTGCCTTCTGATTGATGAGGTGGCGCGCGCCGCCGATGTCGCCGGATGCGAGAACGCCGGCCGCCAGCCGGAGGTTGTCGCGCACGATGCCGACCAGCGTGTCCAGCACCGCCCTCTGCGCCGGCGAGAATTCGATCGATTCTTTGATCTTGGCCTTGAGACGGTCACGCAGATTGAGGTCGATCACGTCGCCGGCATGTTCGAGGTTGCTGACGAACAAGGCGATTTCCATGGCCCTGCGGCTGTCATCGGGCTCGAGTTCGATCTGCGACAGGTCGGCGAGATAGACATGGATCGCGCTCTGATAGGCGGTGAGGCGTTCCTCATGCCGCTTGATCAGCTTCAACGGCTCGAGCTTGCCGTTCCTCAGGACTTCAGCAACCAATTCGAACATGCGATCGAGAATCTCGGTCATGCGCGTGATCTCGGCCTGCACGTTGCTGAGAGCGATGGCCGGCATCTCGAGCGACAGCGGGTCGAGATAGCGGGGCGGTCCGGGGCCGTCCTCCGGAACAGGCCGCTCGGGAAGCACTTTGCGCATGAGCTGCATCACGGGCTCGACGAGCGGCAGGAAGGCGAGCGCCAGCAGCAGGTTGAACCCGACATGGAACAGAGCCGCCTTGATGACCGGCGAACCACCCCAGGCTGACATTGCGGTTGCCAGGTCGCCGGCAAAGGGCAGGAGAAGGAGTGCGGTGCCGGTGCGGCAGATGAAATTGGCGAGTGGCAGGCGGCGGGCCTCGAGAGGCTGTGCAGCGGTTGCCAGGACGGCCGGCAGGCCGCCGCCGACATTCATTCCGAGGATCAGACAGAACGCGGCTGCCAGATCGAGCGTACCGGCGTGGACGAAGCTGGTCACGACAAGGAAGACCGGCAGGGTCGACTGGCTGAGCCACACCGCCGCGGCACCGACGATCAGCGCAATCAGCGGCTCGCCGCCGGCAGCGGCGACCAGCTCGCGGAACAGCTCGGAGTGACGGATCGGATCGGTAGCATCGACGATCAGCTTCAGGGCGAGGAACATGAGCCCGAGGCCGAGCATCACGCGTCCGGCATTGCGCATCCGGAAGGTCGTCGACCAGACGAACACCGAATAGCCGGTGATGATGAAAATCGGCGACAGCAGCCCGGCATGAGGTCCGGCAACCGAGAAGAGCGCGCTGACCGTGGCCGAGCCGAGATCGGCACCAAGAAGCGCTGCAAGCCCGGCGCTCGGGGTGATCAGGCCGCTGCCCGCCAGACCAGCCAGAATGAGTGCCGTTGCGGTGCCGCTCTGCAGGATCAATGTGGCGCCGAGGCCGGCTGCCACGGCCCGGTGGTGCCGCGACAATTTGGTCCGCAGGAAACCCTTGAGCCAGTCGCCCCAGGCGCGGGTGACGCCGGTTCGGACCATTCGGACGCCCCATAGCAGCATGGCGACGCCAGCCACCAGATTGATCAGGATTTCAGCACCCGGTCGCACGGTCTCACCTGTTCTTCGATCAGCTTCAAAATCGAAGAATGGCGCGCAGTTGTTCCGCCAGGATCGACCTGCTTTGGAAAATAAACGACGTATTTCGGAAAGTTGCGCGCATATCGTCTGCGCCGGCACGCGTGCTAAGGTGCCCGGCCGTTAAGGTCGAATGGTTGGGATTGCAAATGATGACCAAGGGATTCCCTCAGCTGATCGTGACAGCGGCATGGATCGCCGCACTGTCTTCCGCGGCGGCCGCGCAGCAGGATGCCGAAGCTCTCCAGGTGGTCGCCGATCAGGTGCGGACGCAGGGCTATGCCTGCGCCAATCCGCAGGCAGTCCAGCGCGACCCGGATCTGTCGCGGCCGGATCTGCCGGTCTGGATCCTGACCTGCGAGAACAACCGCTATCGGGTGGAGCTCGTGCCGGACATGCAGGCGCGGGTCACGCAGCTCGACTGATGGACTGAGCCAGAGTTATCCACAGCTGCGAATCACCGTAGTGGAAAACTAGGGCCTGAAGTGATTCGACAAATGCAGTCAAGTGATCGCCCGGACTAAAGTGACGGTCGACGCGTTTGTAAGCAGCTTTGGAGGCGTCTATGACCACAATAATACTGGCCGCCGTTATTCCCCTTTCTGTGAATTTCCTCTTGGCGGCGGCAGCGTTTCGAATTCCCGAGCTTCAGCTCGCTCCCGATGGCGCTCAACCCGTGCCGGATATCGGCATCGGGCCGGAGGCGAGCGAGGAGCAGATCGGTACTGATGTCATCAACGAGGCGGCGACCGAGACCGAGGTCAAGCAGGCAGCCTAGATGGTGCCTCGAGCATCGATCCGGTAAGGCATTGGGTGTCACTACACCCCCTTGTGCTTCATCCAATGCCGCCGTCCCTCGCCTCAGCGAAACCGTGCCGGGCTGATGGCCTTGGCGGTGATGCCGCGCTCGGCGATTTCGGCGGGGATGTCCTGCCGCAACAGCAGCGCCGCGGCGACCTCCGACAGGGCCGCTGACGACTGGATGCCGTAGCCGCCCTGGCCGGCAAGCCAGAACACGCCCTCGACGCCAGGATCGAAGCCGACCACCGGCTCGCCGTCCGGCGCGAAGGTTCGCAGGCCGCCCCAGCTGCGCTCGATGCGAGTGACGCTGCAATCGAGAAGGCGCTCGAACGCAGCGATCCCCTCGGCCAGCTTGAAATCGTCGGCATAGGCGTCATGCGGATCGACCGGAGTGGCATCGCATGGCGAGACCAACAGCTGGCCGCCGGTCGGTTTGCAGTAGAAGTCGTCGCGGGCCGGGAATATCTGCGGCCAGCGCGAGATATCGGTTGCGGCGGGTGCCGCGATGATGCAGGCGCTGCGCCGCTTCGGCTGAAGCCCGACAGGCTCGGCGCCGAACAGCGCCGCGACCTCATCGGCCCAGGCGCCAGCGGCAATGACGACGAGCGGTGCCGAAATGCTGCCGTTGCTGGTCTCGATCGCCCAGGTGCCATTGCGCTTGGCCCGTTCGACACGCGAGCGGCATTCGACGGTGCAGCCGCCCGCCTTGGCGGCGCGGAGAAAACCTTGATGGAGAGCATCGACATCGAGATCCTTGGTGACCCCGTCGAACAGGATCCAGGCGATATCGTCGAACCGGAGCAGGGGCACGAGCTCGGCGGCGTCGGCGCGGCTCATCTCGGCAAACCCGCGCTCGATGAATTCCTCCCGATCGCAGTCGTCATCATGCTCGCCGCACATCATGACGCCGCGCGGGCTGACCAGCGGCACTGGGCTGAAGCCGTCGGGCGGGTCGTGCAGAAACGCGCCGCTGGCATGGGTGAGAGCGCGGAAGATCGGCGGCCCGAAGCTCGGTTCCCACATGGCCGCCGAACGTGAGGTGGTGTGAAATCCGGGATGGTCCTCCATGTCGAGCAGCACGACGTCGGCTGCGCCGGCGAGCCTGGCGGCCAAGGATGCGCCGGCAATCCCGGCACCAATGATCACGACGTCGGCGGTCTTTCTCATGCGATCCGGTATCCTTTCTCATCGAGCAGCACGCAGTCGGCCGGCATGACCGTGACGCTCACCCGATCGCCTTCGCGCCACACCTTGTCGGCGATCATGGTGTTGGCGATCACCGTCAGGCCAGAGACATCGATCAGATAGGAGGCGGTGCCGCCGAGAAAGGAGGTGGTGGTGATGGTTCCGGGCAGATGGTTCGGCTGCGCCGCCTCGGGCGGTCCGACATGGACGCGCTGCGCCCTGACGACGACGGTTACCGCAGAGCCCTCCTCGAGCCCGGCCGGTGCTGCGACCGCAAGCTCCGGGCCGCGTGCGATGGCCACGAGCGCCATGCCGCCGTCGATCGAAGTGACGCGGCCCTGCAGGAGATTGGACTGGCCGAGGAAGCTCGCGACGAAGCGTGAGGCGGGGGCGCGGTACACGGTCTCCGGCGTGCCGGTCTGCTCGACCCTGCCGTGGTTCATCACCACGATCCGGTCGGACATGGCGAGCGCCTCTTCCTGGTCGTGGGTGACGAAGATGGTGGTGATCCCAACCTCGCGTTGAATGATCTTCAGCTCGGTCCGCATCTCCTCGCGAAGATTGGCGTCAAGGGCGGAAAGCGGCTCGTCGAGCAGCAGAACGTCGGGCTCGATGACGATCGCCCTGGCGAGCGCGATGCGCTGCTGCTGCCCGCCGGAGAGCTCGGAGGGGAGCTTGCCCTCGACGCCGGGGAGGCGGACCATGTCGAGCGCGCGCTTGACCTTGGAGGCGGCCAGCGAACGCTCGACATTGCGGTATTTGAGGCCGAAGGCGATGTTGTCGAACACCGTCTTGTGGGGGAACAGCGCGTAGTTCTGGAACACCAGCCCGATATTGCGCTTGTGGATCGGGATGTCGTTGATGCGCCGGCCGGCGACATGGATGTCGCCGGAGGTCGGCTGCACCAGGCCGGCAATGGAGCGCAGGATGGTGGTCTTGCCGCAGCCGGACGGGCCGAGCAGCGTCACGAAGGCGCCCTTGGGAAAGTCGAGGCTGACCCGCTCGACGGCGACATAGTCGCCATAGGACAAGGTCACGTCGCGCAATGCGACGGCCGGCTCGGTCATTGCCCGATGCTGCATGGGTCGTTCGAAAAGCCCCTCCCCGCGGTGGGGGAGGGGTGAGACGCCATTCCTCATGCCCCCTTGGCGATCCTGTCCCATTGCTTGGTCCATTGATCGGTCACCGGTGCCCAGTAATTGGGATCGGCGAAGGTCAGGGCCTTCATGCTGCCGGTCGGATCGAAGGCCGGCAGCTTCTTGATCTTCTCGGTCATTTCGACCTTGCCGGGGTCGAGGGCAGGCGGATAGTTCTGCCCTTCGGCGACCGCGATCGATGTCTGCGGATCGAGCATGAAGTTGATGAGCTGCTCGCATTCGGCCATCGGCGCGCCCTTGAGCACCAGCATGTCCTCCATCCATGCGTAGCTTCCCGGCGGATCGAGATAGGCGATGGGGTGGCCCTGCTGCTGCAGCGCTGCGATACGACCGGACCAGGCGTCGGTGACGACGATCTCGCCCTTGGCCAGCAGGTCCATGAGCTCGGCACCGGATCCCCAATATTTCTTGGCGAGGTCGCGGCTTTCGCGGACCTTGGCCCAGACGGCATCGATGTCCTTGATGTCGTTCGGGTTCTGGCCGGACTGCAGAGCGCCGTACCAGACACGGGTGATCATGTCGCCATAGCCGCCGATCTTGTCCTTGTATTTGGGATCGATGAGCAGGTTCGCGCCCTTCTCCTTGGCCTCGGCCTCGGAGACCACCTTGGTGTTATAGGCGATGCCGGTGGTGCCGTAATCATAGGGGGCGCAGGAGAGTTTCGGGGTGATCTTGCGGAACGGCTCGATCATCGCCGGCATGACAAGCTTGAGATTGGGGATGTTCGCCTCGTTGATCTCGGTGAGGTAACCGCCATCGGCATAGCGCTTGTAGTTTTCCACGCCCGAGGAGTGGATGATCTGAAAGTCGCCGGGATTGGCGGTCTTCACCTTGGTGATGATCTCGCTCTCATCGCCGAACGTCCCTTGGACGACCTTCACCCCGCTCTTCTTGGTGTAGGGCTGGAAGGCATATTTGTCGATCGCCTCCTGGACGACGCCGCCCCAGCCGTCGAAACGGACCTCGGTGACGGCGGCCAGGGCAGGGCCGATCCAGCGGGCCTGGAGGCCGGTAGTGGCGGCGAGCGCGGCGGCGAGCCCGAGAAATGTCCGCCGGTCGAGATCGCCATTGCCGTAGCGTTCGCGCAAGGCCGCGAGCCGAGTTTCGGTGACGTGCTTCATTCTTCTTCCTCCCTTGACCGGGTCAACGCGCGCTCCGTCCGAGGAGGCGGGCGAGCCCGCCACCCAGGAGCGGCAGCCCCACAGTGACAATGATCATCAACGTGCCCAGGGCGTTGATCTCCGGGCTGATCGAAATCTTGAGCATCGACAGGATCTGGGTCGGCATGGTCTCGACCCCCGGCGGGCGCCAGAACATGCTCGCCGTGATGTTGTCGAAGGAAATGGTGAAGACGAGCAGAAGGCTCGCGACGATGGCCGGCATCAGCAACGGCAGCGTGACCTCGCGGAAGGTCTGCAGCCGGTTGGCGCCGAGCGACAGCGCCGCCTCCTCATAGACCCGCTTGATGCCGATCAGGCGCGCCTGCACCACGAGCACGACATAGGGGACCGCCAGCAGGATATGGCCGAGCACCAGGACGAGGAGGGAGCGGGGCTGCTGGGCGAAGCGGATGAGGAGAAGCAGGCCGACGCCGAGCACGGTTTCCGGCACCAGCGCCGGCGCGATGATCAAGGTGTTGACCATGGTCTTGCCGGGGAACTCGTAGCGGACCAGCGCCAGCGCGCCCATCACCCCGAGCACGGTGCAGATCACCGAGGTGACGAGCGCGATCCACATGGAGGTATGAAAGGCCCGCAGAACCGCCTCGTTGCCCATGAGCTTCTCGTACCAGCGCAGGCTCAGGCCCGTCATGGGGAATCCGCCGAATTGAGAGGCGTTGAAGGAGAGGATCACGACCACCAGAATGGGAGCGAACATGAAGATGTAGACCAGAAAGGTTGCCAGCTGAACGCCCCGCCACCCCCAGCCAGTGTCCTCTCGGCTCATCGCGACAGTCCCTTGAAGATCTGGGAGAGGCCCATATAGCGGCTATAGACCACGGAAATGATGCCGAGCAATACCAGAAGCACGATCGACAGGGTGGCGCCGAGCGGCCAGTTGAGCTCCGACATGATCGTATCGAAGACGAGGTTGCCGAACAGCGCGTCGCGCGAGGAGCCGAGGATCTGCGGCGTGACATAGCTGCCGGCGGCGAGCACGAAGCAGAGCAGGAGGCCGGCCAGCAGACCGGGGAGCGAGAGCGGCAGCGAGACTTCCTTGAAGGCCTGCCAGCTGGTGCAGCCAAGGGTGCGGGCAGCCGAGATCAGATTGCGATCGATGCCCTCGAGGCTGACATAGATGTTGAGGACCATGTAGGGGAGCAGGAAATGCACCATCCCCATGACCACCGCGCTTTCGGTGTAGAGCATGCGGATGGGGTGATCGATGAGGCCGAGCTCGATCAGCGTGACGTTGATGACGCCCTGCTCGCCGAGAATATGGATCCAGGAGAAGGTCCGGATGGTGAAGCTGATCCAGAAAGGGACGATCAGCAGGAGCAGCAGCAGCCATTTGTGCCGGAAGCGGGTCATGGCAATGAAATAGGCCGCCGGATAGCCCATGACGGCGCAGACGAGCGCGGTGATGGTGGCGACCCGCACCGTCTTCCACAGGAAACCGTGATAATAGGGATCGCTCAGGAATTCGCGCCAATTGGCGAGCGTCAGGACCGGCTTCTCGACGCCGGCGGTGACGAAAGTGTAGAAGGTGAATACAACCATGATGGCGATCGGCACCACCAGCAGCAGGATCAGGAGCGACAGAACTGGCGAAAGCAGCAGCCAGGGCCGGCGGTCAGGCACCGCTGTCATGGCGACAGGCTCGCCGGGCCGCTGAGGAAGGGATTGCCGCGCTCGTAGAACCGCAAGACCCGGTCGACCTCCTTGCTGAGGCCGATGCGCACGCTCGAGGCAATCCGACTCCTGGGGCGCTCGGCCTCACCAAGCCATAACGCATGACCGGCACAGAGGTCGAGCCCATCGAGGCGATCATCGATTCCGAAGGCGGTGGCGAGGCGGCCGGGGCCGCGAGCGAGGTCACGGTTGCGTGGGGTGCCGCGGCGGCGCGCCATCAGGGACGAACCCTCCAGGGGCTCGACGGCACGCAGCAGGACGCCGGCGCCGATGCCGGCATATTCGCTCGACACGTTGAGGCAGAACCAGCAGCCATAGATGAAATAGACATAGGCGTGGCCGCGATCGAGAAAGAGCGAGCGGTTGCGGCGGGTCTCGCCGCGGAAGGCATGGCCGCTGGCATCGCCGACGACATAGGCCTCGGTCTCGACGATGCGGCCGCTGGTGCGGCCTTCCCGGCTGTCATGGACCAGGATGCGGCCGATGAGGAAGCGGGCCAGCGCCACCGTCTCGGCCGGGAGATCCTCCCGGCGGAGTCGGCGAGGCACCGCAATGACGGGAAGCGCCTGATCAACCAATGCAGGACTCGGCCGCTGCCTTGGCGCGAAGCGACGCTTTGTGATCGGAGGCGCGCAGTTCGATCATGGTGAGACCGGAGTCTACTCTGGTTACCGTGATGATGTACACCGGTGCGCCGGCCTGCATGACCTTGGAATGAATCTCGATGGTCTGCTTCGGCGCTGCCGCGATCCGGTGCACCGTGACATCGTTGCCGAGCACCGCGGCGGTGCAGCTGGCGGCGGCTTCCGCGCTCTTGATCGTGCCCCATCGGCCGGAGTCGGTCACGGCGATGGGAGGATTCTCGCCCCAAAGACCAGACTCGGTCAGGGTCAGGGTGCTGTCTTCGCAGGCCGCGAGCATCAAAGCGATGAAAAATAGAAATATTCCGACGCCGCGCACTGGTCGGCTGTCACAGCGTCGTATAATGTCAAGTTGCAACACTGACACCGAATCTCAACCATTTGGCGCAACGTCACGGGGATTATATGCAAGTGTTTGACAATTTTCGTGCCCTTATGACCGATTTTTCCAAAGTCACCGGTTTGCCGGTCGCGGATATGGAAGATGATGCGCTGCTATTCTCGTCCCCCGATGGCAGCGAGCTGTCGTTCTTCCATTCCCAGGAATCGGGCTTCGTCAGCGTGATGGTCACGGCAGGATTGCTGCCGGAAGGGGATCGGCCGGCCATGGCGGAGGTGCTGATGCGGGACAATCCGGCCCTGTGGATCGCCTATGGCGCAACGATCGGTCTCAATGAGCGGGGCGAGGTGTGCCTGCTTACGGGGGCGCCGCTCGAGCGATTGTCGGGAGCCTTGCTGGCGTCGATGACGCAGGGGCTGGTAGAGCTCGCTGCGAGTCTTGACGAAAGCCTCAAATCAGGATGGCTGAAGAGCCAGGCTCA
This sequence comes from Aestuariivirgaceae bacterium, assembly GCA_044870245.1. GTDB lineage: Bacteria > Pseudomonadota > Alphaproteobacteria > Rhizobiales > Aestuariivirgaceae > DATAFF01. The sequence goes on from JBIOYR010000050.1 coordinate 59,242, forward strand.
GGGGCAGGAGGAGCCTGGGGAGGCTGACCTCGTCGACGAACTGCGCGCGTAGAGGAAGGAGGCAGGCAGCAGGGCAGAGCTCCACTGACTGCCTAATTCTATTCCTCCGTTTGGATGTCCGAAAAGATCATGGGGCTGGTTGTTTTTCTCCAGGACCAGGGTCGATCTCGCACTCTCCGGTAACCTCGCTCGCGGTAAGGACTCGGCGGCGGCGATTCCTCAATCGTGCTTTCCGATGGTGATGAGGACGACGATCCCGGCGGCGTCTCCAAGACGACATGCTCATCGTCGGTCGGCGAGCCGGGGGTTGACGTCTGCGAGCTTGGCTCGCTCGAGACACGTTCGCGGCTCGCTGGAGCAGGTCGTTCCTGGAGGAAATCGAGGGTTTTGTCGAGCTCGTCGAGCGCGCGACCGAACTTGCTGCTCGGTGTCCGCGGTGGCGTCGTCCTCTTCAGGCCGGCGGCGCGGTCGCCGATGAGACTGTCGAGACCGTCCCTGGCAATTTCCAGATTGGAACGCTCTTCCTCCTTGGGCGCCGGAACCCAGCAGACCATCGAATCCTGCATCCGCACGCCGACATGGGAGATCTTCAACAGGCCAAGGACGTTCAGAACGGTGGTCTCCTCCGTCTGCATGGAAAGCGGCATAAGCCAGACACCGCTGGGTATGTAGTTTTCCAGATTGGCCGGGTCCTTGGCCTGGCGTATGAAGGCCTCCTCACGCGTGATCTCTTGCAGCAGCCTGTCGCGCTCCTTCTTGAGCTTGCGTGCCTTGAGGGGATCGTTCCTGTCGGCCCTGGCGGGCTCCATTGCGGGCAGAATCTGCTCCTTGATCTGCGCAATCCGCCGCATGCGGCGATGGACGTCCTTCTTCACCTCGGGGTGCGGCACGAATTGCAGGAGGAAGCCGTCATTCATCTGCATCAGCGCGAGCAATTGCTCGATCGCCTCGCGAAACGTGACCTCGTCGCCATTGTCCAGCCTGGTCTTTTTATCAAGCAAGGGCAGGAATCGCTCTGCCATGTCGGGCCGGCATCTGGCAAAGGCTTCCTCTGCCGATTTCACATTGCCGGTATTGACGATGAAGTCCCAGTCCCAGTCCCATCCCGTGTCATAGAGGGCGATGTTGGTCAGGTCCGTGACATAGGCGCCCGCCGAGACGCCCGCGATGTTGCTGGTCGTGAACCCCCCGGCAGGAGACTCCGACACGTTGGCGCCTGCCGCATGCTCGAAACCAAGATTGACAACTGCCCCGACCGTCGCCGATGTGGCCGAACTGACGGTCCATTTTTTGACGTGCTTGCGGCCATCGACATAGGCATTCCAATGGTCGCCCTCCCGCTCGCGATAGCGCCAACTCTCGTCCTTGGTCAGATTGACGCCGGCAGAGGCCTTGGTGCCGACGAAAGCATCGGCTTTGACGCCGAGTTCCGATTTGGTGGAAAGCCCGCCCTTGACATGCCAGCCCTTCTTCCTGATCCCCCGCCAAACGGACGCGCTCGCCAACTGTTCGGTCGAGAGGCGTTTCCCGGTGAGAAGCGCCCGCACATAGGACTGGACCTTGTCGAATCTTTCCTCGCCCGTCACTGGATCGCGCTCGATCTCGAATCGAAGCTCGACGCCTGCCGTATCCCATCTGGAGGGGCTGGCGGTGCCGCCGCGCTTGAGAGAAGCCACACCGTCAGAGACACCCGAGGCGATCCCTAGAAGTCCATTGCCGACCCCGCCATAGAGCAGGCGGACATCCAGCCACTTGTCGACGCGCTTGAAGATGATGCCGGTCTGGTCGCCGCCGCCAAGCGACAGCGAAATGGAGACCTCTTGATCTGGGGCAATTTCGACTCCGGCATGGACCAGGGTGTGAGTCCGCAGCGAGATCTTGCCGAAATTGACGATTGCCGGAATCGAGGCGACGATCTGCTCGACCGCTGCCGGGTCCATCGGATCGAACGCCTTGCCGGAGAATTGGCCGGCCACCGCCTTTGCGGCTTCGACGGGAAGCTGCCTGGCGCGATCCTTCCAGGACCTCTCTTCGGGGATTATCTTCTTCTGCCGCTCTGGATTCGCGCTGAAGGGGTTGTCCTGTTCCAGCACGGCCTTCCATCGGGCCAGCTTGTGAGCCGTCACGGTTCCGGGCGCCAGCTCGCTGTCCTCGGCCCGGCTGAACACGACATGATCGATCAGCACTTGGTAAAGCGCGGTGTCCACGCCCCAGCTTTTGAGAATTTCGAAGATCTCCTTGCGATATCGGCTCGCATCATAAAGATCGATCGATTCGAAGTGCCTGTCTTCACCGACCGGACGCTGGGGGCGGGCCGAAAGGACGGCGGCCCGGATCACGGCATAGACGAAGGTGCGTCGCGGCTCGTCCAGCATTGTGCCGATGGACCTGATCACTTTCAGGCAATCATCGTGATCTCGGCGGATGTCCGCTTCGAGGCGGGCGGCATTCCCTTCTCTTCGCGCCAGCCTTGCCATGTTCGCCAGGATCGTCGCGCGCTTGAATCTGACCCACTTGCCTGCTCGCGCGAGCGTGGCTTTCTCGCTCGACTCCAGCTTCATGATCTCGCTCCAACGCGCGATCATGGATGTTTTGACCACCTCGTCATGGTGGCGGAGACTGAACTTGTGATGCTCGCCCGTGACCGAGCGAAAAACCAGGCTGAGATATTCTGCCGACAGTTGCGCCGTCGTCGCCCCGAATGCCGACCGAGCGGCGTTGCGGCCGGCCTTCGTGTTGAAGATGCGATCCTGAATCTTTTGGTGCGTTTCATGTTGAAGCTTGACCTCGTCGGCATTGCTCATTCCCATGCCGGCGAGCTTGCCGAGGGTGCGCTTGCGCCGTCTCTTCGAGTCCTGGTCCTGGCCGGTGGCGACGGGGAGGCGCATATCGCTCAGATCCTGAGCGGTGAGCCCATAATCGAGCAGCTCATCGGGGACCTGCCAGCCCTTGGCGGTCAGGACCTTGCCATCGATGCGATCCGCAATGGCCCTGGCGGCCGGCCCGCCGTTCCGTGAACGCACCTCCCCGCGTGGGATCAGAAAGTGCCGCTGCTCCTCGAACGGCTTGCCGTTCGGCCGCAGCTCGCGATTGGCGCTCGGACCACTCCTGCGCGTTCACCCCTGGCTTGCTCATGAGGTCGCCGATCCGCTGCAGGATCTCGCCACGCGTCAATTCACTGCGCGGGACGTGGCGCACGAAATGGGGATTGAGCTTGGCGATCTCCTCTTCGATCACCGCAACGCGGAAGAGCAGGAGGGCAATCTGCCGCCGCAGCTTCGGCTCCTTCTTGTCCAGGCCGTGAACATAAAATCTGTCGACGCGCACGCCGCGGATATCGACGCCGACCGCCCGCAAATTGCGCTCGGCTGCCATCAGCTCGGCATATTTCTCGCCGAGCTTCCCTCCGGCCTCCCTCATTGCCGCGATACCGCCCTTTCTTTCCTCCGTCGTCAGCGCGGCGACTTCGGTGTCGCGGTCGAAATCCGGATCGATCCGGGCGATCTCGTCCTTCAGCGTCTCGATTCGGGCCTCGAGTCGCGCCCGTTCCTCCTCTTGGCTGGATGATTCCAGCATGCGGAGCTTTCCCTGCGCCTCGAAAAGCTCGGCAAATTTGCCGCCCATCTCCCGTTCCTGGGCGCGGATGAGCAGCGCCTTGTTGATCGGGTCATAGGCCGGAATGATCGAAAGCACCTCGCGCGGCAGCCTGCCCCTATTGGCAAGCTGGGCAAGCGAGCGGACGCAGCCGGCGGCATTGGCGCGCTGCTCGGGCAGGGGTGATTCCGAATCTTCCTTGACGCCGGGCCAGCCACGTGCCAGGGCCTGCACCAGCTCGCCGAATTGCTCGATGGTGAGCACCCCCGAGTGATGAATGTCGAGCAGCTCCTCTGTCGCGATCATCAGCTCGAGCAGGCAGGCTTCCTGCGGCAGGAAGACGAAGTTGAATTTCCTTTCGATCTCGTCGATGTCCCTGAGCTCGCGCACGATATCGAACAGCTTGGGCCGCACCGTACCCCACCTTACTTCAAGATGGTTCACCCAGTAACGATAGGTCGGAGGATCGCTCTTCGACGGCATGGGACATGATTGCAGAATCCGAAGACACTCCTCGCAGCGCTCGATCTCGCCCGTCACGTCATCGATGAGCGTCGTCCCAGGATCCCGTCTCCGTGCTTTTAGGGCGTCTGCTCTCGCATTCCGTAAGGCCTCTCGATCCGTTTCGAGTCTCTCGATCCGTCCAACGTACCTTTCTTTCGCATCAGCGATTTGCCGCGCGGTCGGCTTGATCCATTCCTGGTCCCGCTTGTCGGGCTGTTGTATGTCGAGTCCGGGCAGCTCATGCAGCAGCATCTCCATGATCAGTTCGGATTCGAGTTCGCGCGCCTCCGGGTCCCTTTGGTCCTTGACGGATTCGAGACCGACCATCGCGACGGCGGGACCGCCGCCCAAGTCTGCGAGCTTCGATACGACCCCGGCGCGATCCGCCTTCAGGACCGCGACGGCCTCGCGCGCCCGCGCCAGCGCGTGCTCCGGCGGCTGCTCGCCGAGGAGGGGCGCCGTTTCTTCGGGCACCATGATCCCCTTCGGCGGGTCGGGGCTGGGCGGCGGCGTCCGCTCCTCCACCATTCGCGGATATGTCGTGGGCGCCTGGCGAGGCGGAAGGTCGGGGGATTTGCCTTTGCTCGACCTCCGGCGCCTAAACAGGAGGGGCGGCTCCTTTCGCCCGACAGTGGGACCGATCGCGGGCTTTGTCGCGGTCGGCTGGCCGCCTGCCGAAAAGAATTTCTGATATGCCGTGTAGTTGAAGTGGCTCCGCTTGGGGCCGTTCTTGAGCAGATGAGGGCCGCTGCCGGTCTTGAGGGCGACGGGTTCGGGGGCGCGGCGGCGCCCGGCAAGCTTCTTCTGGACCCAGCGCGCCAGCTTGTTCGTGCCGTGAGGCAGGGCGCCGCCATTCTCATTATTGCGCGGGACCGGCATGATGTCCGTGGTACGGGAAGTTAACGGCGAGGACCAACCGCCAGCCAAACCGCCGAAGTGACCTGCAGAAAAGCTCATCTTCCGCCCCGATTTTATTATTAGTGTTGCAATTTAAGAGAGTATCATCAAAAAGCCAAAACTGTAAATAGGTACCGCGCAATTAAGCGACGGATTTTGCTGCGCCACCGCAACGCGGTGCGCTATGGGATCTCCAACTCGCGAGGAGACGTGCGATGCGGATGTCGAAGTCGGGCATGTTCATGACGCTGCTGGCGGCGGTCGGGGCGACGGCGCTGCTCGCTCGTTGGTTCAAGAGCCAGCCGCCGGTCCAGCCGGCGCCGCTGCCCAAGGTGCGATCGGCGGGGCCGGAAGCCATGGAGAGTCCGCCGCGCCGCTGGGACGAGCATGATCAGGCGCTCGACGAGTCGTTTCCGGCGAGCGATCCGCCGGGACTCACGCCGCGGCGCGACTGAGGCAGGCTCTCGTCCCCTAAGACGCGGGCGTTCTCCATGCGGGTCGCGTTCTACTCTCCCCTGGTGCCGATCGATCATCCATCGCCCTCCGGCGACCGCCAGATGGCGCGGCAGCTGCTGCGGGTGCTCGCCATGGCCGGCGATGACGCCTCGGTGGTGTCAGATCTCAGATCGTGGAGCCGCGAGGCGTCGGGGCAGCATCTTGCGGCACTCGAGCTGCGCGCCGCCGAGGAGCGGGAGCGGATCGCCGGTCTGTGGTCGAGAAGCGGCCCTCCCGATCTCTGGTTCACCTATCATCCTTACTACAAATCTCCCGACCTGCTTGGTCCGGCACTGTCGCGGTTGGCGGGAATTCCCTATGTCACCGCCGGCGCGTCGATCTCCATCAGGCGGCAGGAGGGAGAATGGGGGCCATATCAGGCGATCGTCGCCCGGGGCCTGAGCGGCGCCGCTCGCAATCTCTATTTCGCACCGCGCGATCGCCCGGGCCTTCTCACGGTCGCGCCGCCGGAGCGCCTCGTCGCCTTCCCGCCGTTCCTCGACATCGAGCCGGCGCCGCGGCAGGCCTCGGGAGAGCTGCCGACCATCGTCAGCGTCGGCATGGCGCGGCCCGGCCGCAAGCTTGAAAATTTTCGCATCATGGCCGCGGTCCTCGCCAGGATCCTCGATCGGCCATGGCGGCTTGTCGTCCTTGGTGGCGGGGCGTGCCAGAAGGAAGCCGAAGCGGCCTTTGCAGCTTTTCCGGAAGGTCGGATCACCTTTCGTGGCGAGCGGCCGCGGGCCGAGGTGTTCGCTGCCATGGCGAGCGCCGATCTCTATCTGTGGCCGGGTTTCGAGGAGGCCTACGGCCTCGCCTATCTCGAGGCGGCGGCGCATGGCTTGCCGGTGGTGGCCTGGGACACCGCGGGCGTCCCCTCGGTGGTGTGCGACGGCAAGACGGGGCTGCTCGCGCCGTTCCCCGATGAGGCCGCGCTCAGCGGTGAGGTGGCAAGGCTTCTCGCCGATCCGGCGCTCAGACGAAAGCTTGGCGATGCCGGCCGTGCCTTCGCCCTTGGCGAGCGCAGCATGGTCGATGCGACGGCGCGTCTGGCGGACATCCTTGCCAAGATCGTGGAGGAAAGGGTGCCGTGAGCGACTGGACACCGCTCCGGCGCGAGTTGGCGCGATGGCAAGCGCACGGGCAGACCGCATCGCTGTGGCTTCGCGACGACGATGCCGAAGCGCCGTCGCCGGCGCTCGACAGCCTGCTGGCGATAACGGCGGAGCATGGGGTGAGCGTGCTCGTCGCCGTCATCCCGGCGCGTGCCGATCGGGCGCTCGCCGAGCGGCTCCACAGCGAGCGTCATGTCGAGGCGGCGGTCCATGGGGTGGCGCATGTCAACCATTCGACTGATGGGGAGAAACGTGCCGAGCTCGGCATGGCGCGTCCGGCCGACACCACCCTGGCCGAGCTCAGAGCAGCAAGGGAGCGCCTGACGCAGCTTTTCCCGGTGTTGTCGGACCTGCTGGTGCCGCCTTGGAACCGGATCGCTCCTTCGGTGGCCTTGCGGATCGGCGAAGCCGGCTTCGCGGGGGTCTCGGCTTTCGGGTGGAAGCCGGTCGCCGCCGGCGTGCGGCAGCTCAACACCCATGTGGACCTGATCGACTGGAAGGGACAAGGACGGTGGCGAGATCTCGACGAGGTGATCGTGCTCCTCGCGGGTGCCCTTGCCAGATCGCGCGAGATGCATGGTTTTGCGCCGGTCGGCATCCTGTCGCACCATCTGCGCCGCAGCAGCGAGTCGGACGCTACGCTCGATGAGCTGCTTGGCGGGACGGCAAGCGATCCGGCGATCCGCTGGCGGTCGTCGAGAGAGCTGCTTCAGGCAGTAGGCAGTAGGCAGTTCAGAGGGTGATCTCGAGGTCGTCGGAAGCAACCACTGTGGCGGGGAAGACCTGGTGGGCGTCGCGCTCGATGGCCGCGAGGTCGCTATCGGCGCGGCGCGGGCGGTGGTGAAACAGCACGAGGCGCTTGACCTGCTGCTTGCGGCAAAGCGCGGCGGCATGCTGCCAGGTCGAATGACCCCAGCCGCGATGAGTCGGGTATTCGGCATCGGTATAGGTTGCGTCGATGATCAGAACATCGGCGCCGGCGACCAACCGGTCGACCGTCGCATCGGCCGTCGGATTGCCGTGCTCGTGGTCGGTGATGTAGGCGACGATCTTCCCGCCGGATTCGAGCCGGTAGCCGATCGCCCCATCGGTGTGGTTGAGAGCGCCAGTGTGGATCACCGCTGCACCGGGCGGGCGCAGCGTGTCGCCAGGGGCAAAGTCGACATAGCGGGTGCTCGGACTGAAGACCTCGGTCCTGACCGGAAAGAAGGGTGCCCGCATGAATTCCTCCACCATCTGCCGCGTCGTCATGCGACCGTGCAAGTGGCCCGACCACAGCGTCACCTCGATGGCCGGGTCGAATAGCGGACCGAAGAACGGCAGGCCGATGATGTGATCATAATGGCAATGGCTGAAAAAGATGTCGGCTGTCTCGATCTTGCGGTCCTCAAAGGTGAGGCCAAGTCGCCTGATTCCCGATCCGGCATCGAAGATCAGGGCGTTGGGGCCGTTCGATACCTCGACGCAGGCGGTGTCACCTCCGAACTGCCGGGTTGCCGGGCCGGGGGCGGAAACGCTGCCCCGGGTTCCCCAGAACCGGACAGTGAGAGGATGCTTAGCCATTGATCGACCTTGCCGTTTCATCAGTCGTAAGTCACGGAACAATTACGGGGGAAGGAGCGGGGGTTCAATCGATCTTGCGCTACCCTAGGGCTAAGCTCCTGTGCTAGGGGACCGGCCATGGAAAACCGATTGCGACCGGAATCGGGCGGGAAACTCGCGCTGACGCGTCTGGAGAAGCTGCTCTATCGCCTCGAGGCGCAACATGCCGTGCTCGCCTGGGCCTTCGAGCAGATTGCTGGTCGCGACGGGATCGTGTTCGAGCTCGGGCTGGGGAAGGGACGAACCTTCGACCACCTCCGTCGGCATCTGCCGGGGCGGCAGATCTGGGTGTTCGAGCGCGAGGTCGATGCGATTCCCGACTGCGTTCCCGATCCGGCGTTTCTGGTCAAGGGGGACATTGCCACGACCCTGCCGGCGGCTGCCGCGCGCTTCAGCGGCCAGGTGGTGCTCGCCCATAGTGATGTCGGCTCCTTCGATCATGAGCGGAATATCGCCATGGCGAAAGTGGTGAGCGCCGGGTTGCCGCCGGCGCTGGCGCCTGGGGGCCTCGTGTTGAGCGACCTGCCGCTCACCCTTCGCGGCACGGAGCAAGTGGCGCTGCCAGGGGGCGCGCGTCAGGACCGCTATTTCATTTATCGCCAGGTCGGCTGATCGACCGGAGAAGTGAGGAAGCATGAGAGTCGCGGTTGTTGGCGCAGGTTATGTCGGCTTGGTCACCGCCGCCTGCCTTTCCGAATTCGGCTTCGAGGTCACCTGCATCGACAAGGAGGCTGACAAGGTCGGGCGTCTGCGGCAAGGCGAGATCCCGATCCATGAGCCGGGGCTCGACGGGCTGGTCTTCGCCAATCGGCGGGCCGGCCGTCTCGATTTCTCCGACGATCTCACGAGCGCGGTGCGCGGGGCGGGCGTCGTCTTCATCGCTGTCGGGACGCCGAGCCGGCGCGGCGAGGATGCGGCCGACCTCGCCTTCGTGCGCGCGGCGGCAGAGCAGATCGGACGGGCGCTCGACGGCTTCACGGTGGTCGTCACCAAGTCGACCGTGCCGGTCGGCACGGCGCGCATGCTGGAGCGGCTGATTCGCGATGTCCGCCCCGACGCCAATTTTGCAATGGCATCCAATCCGGAGTTTCTGCGCGAAGGCTCGGCGGTCGAGGACTTCCTGCGCCCCGATCGAATCGTGGTGGGGCTGTCGTCGGAAAAGGCGCGCGAACGGATGAGCGAGCTCTATCGGCCGCTGATGCTGCGCGATGTGCCGGTGCTGTTCACCAATTTCGAGACGGCCGAGCTCATCAAATATGCGGCCAACGCCTATCTCGCGACGCGCATCGGCTTCATCAACGAGATGGCCGATCTGTGCGAGGCCGTTGGTGCCGATGTCGGTGCCGTGACCCGCGGCATGGGCCTCGACCGGCGGATCGGGCTTCATTATCTCCAGCCCGGCCCGGGCTTTGGCGGCTCCTGCTTTCCCAAGGACACGCGGGCGCTCACCTCGATCGCCAAGCAGGCGGGATCGCGGTCGCGGATCGTCGAAGCGGTCATCGAGGCCAATGCAATGCGCAAGGACGGGCTCGCCGAACGGATCGCGGCGGCGGTGGGCGGCAGTTTGCGCAACAAGCGGGTGGCGGTGCTCGGCCTCAGCTTCAAGGCGGAGACCGACGATCTGAGGGAGGCTGCATCGCTCGCGGTCATTCCGGCGCTGCAGAAGGAGGGCGCGACGATCGCGGCCTATGATCCGGTGGCGATCGCGGCGGCGCGGCCGCTGCTGGCGGACGTGACATGGTGCGGCGATGCCTATGAGACGGCGAAGGATGCCGATGCGATCGTGGTGCTCACCGAATGGAACGAGTTCCGCGGCCTCGACCTAAGGCGCCTGGCGGCGCAGATGCGCGAGCCTGTCCTGATCGACTTCCGCAACATCTATTCGGCAGGCGATGTGGCCAAGACGCCTTTCGTCTATCACAGCCTCGGCCGCGCCACCGTCATGCCGGGATCATAGATCCGGAGGAATTACCGGCCCTTCCATACCGGCGGGCGCTTCTCGGCGAAGGCGAGGGCGCCTTCCCGCTGATCGTCGCTGTCATAAAGCACGTCGACCGTCTTGAGGCGGCGCTTGGTGACCATGTCGAAAGCCTGCTGGATCGGCAGGTGGGCAGTCTCGCGGATCGTCTCCTTGATGGCGGAGAAGACGAGCGGCGGCCCGGAGGCGAGCAGGTCGGCGAGCTCGCGGGCCCGCGCCATCAGCCGGCCGGCCGGAACCACCTCGTTGACCACGCCCCAGCGGCGGGCCTCCTCGGCGTCCATGACACGGCCGGTGAACAGGAGCTCCATGGCGATGTGGTAGGGCATGCGGCGCGGCAGCTTGATGGTCGCGGCATCGGCAAGCGTGCCGGAGCGGATCTCGGGAAGCGCGAAGGTGGCGTGGTCGGCGGCGAGGATGAGATCGGCCGAGAGGGCGATCTCGAAGCCACCGCCAAAGGCGATGCCGTTGACGGCGGCGATGACCGGTTTGTCGAGGCCCTTGAGCTCCTGCAGCCCGCCGAAGCCGCCGACCCCATAATCGGCATCGGGCGACTCGCCTGCGGCAGCGGCCTTGAGGTCCCAGCCGGGACAGAAGAACTTGTCGCCGGCACCGGTGAGAATGGCGACGCGCAGCTCCGGATCGTCGCGGAAGCCGGCGAAGATCTCGCCCATGATGCGGCTGGTCGGCGCGTCGATGGCGTTCGCCTTGGGCCGGTCGATGGTGACTTCCAGCACCGGTCCTCGCCGTTCGCTCCTGATCGGTTGTGACATTGCGTGATCAATCTCCTGTTGTCTGGCGCAACCTTATCAGAGCATCGACCGCCACCGCGCCCTGGCCTGGCGGCAGGACCATCAGGGGATTGACGTCGAGCTCCTCGAGATAGGGGGCGTGGGCCTCGGCAAAGCGCGCCACCGCCTCGATGGCCGCGATCACCGCGGTACGGTCGCCATGCCTGCCGCGGAAGCCATCGATCAGCGCCGAGACGCGCAAGCGCCCGAGCGCCCGCTCGATCTCCTGACGCGAGGTCGGAAGCAGCAGCGTCACCGTATCCTTGAGCAGCTCGGTGAGGACGCCGCCGGCGCCGATGACGAGGGCGAGGCCGAATTGCGGGTCGCTCTTGATGCCGATGATGAGCTCGCAGACGGCGCCGGTGACCATCCTCTCGATCAGGACCTCGCCGGCGATCTCCTGCATCCGCAGGGCAATGTCGCGCACCTCCTCCGGGCTCTCGAGATCGAGGGCGACGCCGCCTGCCTCGGTCTTGTGGGAGAGAGTGCTGCTCGACGCCTTCACCGTGACGGGAAAGCCGAGCCGGCGCGCTGCATCGGCGGCATCGAGCGGTGCCGCTATGACGCCCTCGGGGACGGCAAGGCCGGCGGCGGCCAGCAGCATCTTCGCCTGATATTCGGTCAGCGGTCTTGCGCCATGACCGAGGCGCTCCGGCCGGGCCAGTTTCGGCACCGGCTCGCTGTGGGTCCAGGCGGTGCCGATCGAGGCTGCGGCCTCGAAGGCCGCCAGCGCGTCATCGAGCCCGACCATCGGCGCGATGCCACGCGCCGAGAGCTTGTCGGCGACCGTTTCGGGGAGGCATTCCGGCAGCGTGGCGATAACGGCGGAACGGGCCCCGGTGCGGCCGGCGGCGTCGATCATCGCGTCGATCGCCATCAGCCAGCCGGTCGTGTTGATGTTCGGCGCGGTCGGCGTGTCGAGGATCAGCATGCCGACATCGAAGCCGCCTGCCAGCACGGCAGCGAAGGTGTCGGTCAGCTTCTCGCGGTTGCCCCAGATGAAAGTGTGATAGTCGAGCGGATTGTCGATTGCGACATAGTCGCTGAGCGTCGCCGCGACGCTCGCAGCGGTGTCTGGGGCGAAGGGTGGGAATTCGAGCCTGCGGTCAAGCGCCAGGTCGGCGACCAGGGCCGCCTCGCCGCCGGAGCAACTCATCGAGACGCAGCGCCCGGCGGCAAGCGGCCCGCCATGATGGAGGAACTTCAGGGTCTCGACGAATTGGGTGATCGTCGCGACCCGAGCCACGCCATGGCGCTCGAACAGCGCATCGTAGAGCGTGTCCGATCCGGCAAGCGAGCTCGTATGGCTCATCGCCACCTTCGCGCCTTGTTCGGAACGGCCGGTCTTGAGGGCAACGACCGGCTTGCGGTGACTTCGCGCCTTGACCATCGCGGCGGCGAATTGCGACGGGTCGCGCAGGCCCTCGATGTGAAGGCCGATTGCAGTGATGCGATCATCACCGGCCAGGGCATCGAGCAGGGCGGCGATGTCGATGTCGGCCTGGTTGCCGAGCGTGTAGATGGCGGCAAGCGGCAGGCCGCGCCGCGTCATCGTGAAATTGATGGCGATATTGCCTGATTGGGTGATGATGGCGACACCACGATCGCGCGGCTGGCCGCCATATTCGTCGGGCCACAGGCTGGTCTTGCCGATGAAGTTGATGAAGCCATAGCAGTTCGGCCCCATGATCGGCATGCCGGCGGCGGCGCGCACCAGCTCGGCCTGCAGCGCCGGGCCGTCGCCGCCGATCTCGGCAAAGCCCGAGGCATAGACCACCGCACCGCCGCTGCCGCGGCGGGCAAGCTCGCCGACGATCTCGATGGTCGGCTCGCGCTTGACCGAGATGAAGGCGGCGTCCGGTGCTTCCGGCAGGTCGGCGACGCTTGCATGGCACTCGACGCCGCCCAGAGTCGATCGCCTGGGGTTCACGGCATGGACCCTGCCGGCAAAGCCGAGGGCGCGGGTCTTGACCAGCGCAATCTCGGCCTCGGTGCCGCCGATGAAAGCGATCGAGCTCGGCCAGAGGAGGCGTGTCAGCGAGGTCGGCTGGCTCATCGGTCAACCGCCGAGCGGGCGCAGCAACGATCGCGAGATGATGTGGCGCTGGATCTCGCTCGTGCCCTCCCAGATGCGCTCCACCCGGGCATCACGCCAGATCCGCTCGAGCGGCAGGTCGTCCATGAGACCCATGCCGCCATGGATCTGGATGGCCTCGTCGGCGATGAAGGCCAGGACCTCGGTGGCCTTGAGCTTGGCCATCGCCATGTCCATGTCGGTCACCGTCCTCTGGTCGAACTTCCATGCCGCGTCGAGCGTCAGCAGCTCCGCTGCCCTGAGCTCAACCGCCATGTCGGCAAGCTTGAAGGACACGCCCTGGAACTTGCCGATCTGCTGGCCGAATTGCTGGCGGTCGACAGACCATCGGAGCGCATGGCCAAGCGCCCGCTCGGCGCGGCCGAGGCAGGTGGCAGCGACCTGGAGGCGGGTGGCGCCGAGCCATTCATTGGCCACCTCGAAGCCCTGGTGAATCTCGCCAAGGACCTGGCTCGCTGGTACCCGGCAATCATCGAATTCGAGGATCGCATTGTTGTAGCCGCGATGCGAGACGTTGCGGTAGCCCGGGCGCACCTGGAAGCCCGGCGTTCCCTTGTCGATCAGGAAGGCGGTGATGAGCTTCTTCTTGCCGCGCGGTGTCTCTTCCTCGCCCGAAGCGGCAAACAGGATCACGAAATCGGCGACATCGGCATGGCTGATGAAATGCTTGACGCCGTTGATGACGAAATCGGAACCGTCGCGGACGGCCGAGGTCTTCATGCTGCGGATATCGGAGCCGGCGCCGGGCTCGGTCATTGCCAGGCAGTCGGATTTCTCGCCGCTGACGCAGGGCAGGAGATAGCGTTGCCGCTGCTCGCCGACGCAGGCCATGAGGATGTTCGACGGCCGCCCGACACAGTTCCAATGAAGGGCGAAATTGGCCCTGCCGAGCTCCTTTTCGTAGAGCACCCAGCTCACCGTATCGAGACCGGCGCCGCCGACCTCGGCCGGCATGTTGGCGGCATAGAGCCCGGCATCGATCGCCTTGCTCTTCAGCTCCTCCCGCAATTCCGGTCTCAGCTCGCCCGTGCGCTCGACCTCGCTTTCATGGGGGTAGAGCTCGTTCTCCACGAATGCGCGGGTGGTCTCGACGATCATCCGCTGCTCTTCGGTCAGGGTGAAATTCATGGCCGCATTCCCTTGCTCGACGGGCACCTTGGCCGGTCACTCGGTATGATATGTCTCGCTATTGCCATCGACGGCAATGGCCTGGCCGGAAATCATCGCCGCCTTGGGCGAGGCCAGGAACAGGGCGAGCGCGGCGATTTCCTGCGGACGCACGAAGCGATTGAGCGACACGCCCTTGGTGTATTCAGCGCGGAGCTCTGCCTCGCTCCTGCCCGAAGTGCGCGACTCGGCGGCGATGACCCGGTCCATCCGGTCACCCTCGACGGCGCCGGGGCAGATGGCGTTGACGCGGATGTTCCAGCGACCGACCTCGATGGCGAGCGATTTGGTGAGGCCGATCACCCCCCATTTGGCGGCGGCATAGGGGGTGCGGAACGGCAGGCCGTAGAGGCCGGCGGTCGAGGAGATGTTGATGATGCTGCCCGAGCGCTGATCCTTCATCACCGGCACGGCGCGGCGACAGGTCAGGAATTGCGCATCGAGGCAGACGGCCAGGCATTCGCGCCAGCCGTCGAAGTCCATGTCCTCGACGGTGGCGGTCGGGCCGGCGATACCGGCATTGTTGATGAGGACGTCGAGGCCATCGACGGCATCCACCGTATCGTCGAACCAGGTGTCGATCGCATCCTCGTCGCGGACATCGACCGGCGTGGTGACGATCTCGGGATAGTCGTCATTGAGCCGCGACAGCGCCTCCTCGTCGATATCGCTGGCATGGACACGGTGACCGTCGTCGGCGAAGGCGCGGGCGATCGAGGCACCGATGCCGGTCCCGGCAGCCGTGATCATCACCCGCAGCTTGCTCATCTAAGCGCCCTTCGACCGTTGCCGTCGGACGCCGATGCAGCGGATTTGCGCCGGGGCGCCGGCTTCGGCTTGGGCACGCGCATGACGCGGCCGAGCTCTGCCGGCCTCTCGAGAGAGCGATGTGCTTCGGCAATGGCCGCGAGCGCTGCCGCCTGCTCGGGCGGAATCGGGCTTGCCGTGGCGGCCTTGGAGTCGACATGGAGCAGCATCTGCTCGGCGGTCGCGACCAGCTCGCGGCGGCTGAACATCCGATGGAACAGATGCATCCGCTTTTCGTCGAAGCCGATCAGGAGAGTCTCGACCGCCATGGCTTGGCCGGCCTTGAGCTCGCGGAAGAAATTCATATGCGTCTCGACCGTGTAGAAACTGCACCCCGATGCGCGATAGCTCTCGTCATCGCCGATGAAGCGGAACAGCATGTCGGTGGCCTCGCCGAAGGCGGTGAGGTAGGCCGCCTCGGTCATGTGGTCATTATAATCGAGCCATGAGGGATCGACAGTTCCCTTCCAGCTCTTGAGCGGTGCGGCGACCTTGGCGCCGGGCTTCCAGCGCTTGGCGGGCCTGGGCTCGGTCCTTGCCGCATCGTCCTCGCGAGCAAGGGCAAGGCCGGCACCGATCCGGTGCTGCTTCAGGAGCCGCAGGAGGTCGACCAGCACTTCGTTGCGCTTGGCCTCGATCTCGGCCACCGAACGCCCCGCGGCCTGGGCCTCGCAGCCCTCGATCAGCCGACGTTCCAGCTTGTCGTTCCATTTCGGATAGCGCAGATCGGTCCAGGGCAGCTCGAGGCTCGGGTCGAACTGGCGGATGAAGTCGCGCATGCCGCCCGGTCCGCCCGCCAGGTGATAGGTCATGAAAGACCCCATGAAGGCCCAGCGGAGCCCCGCCGAGTAGGTGATGGCATCGTCGATGTCGCCGGTCGAGCCGACATCCTTGTTCAGGCAGTGCAGCGCCTCGCGCCACAGCGCCTCCTGCAGGCGGTCGCAGATATAGCCGGGGATCTCCTTCTTCAGCCGCAGCACGTGCATGCCGATCGAGGTGTAGAAGGCGCCCGCCCGATCCATGAAGGCGGCGCCGGTCCCCTTGCCGGGAACCGTCTCGACAAGCGGCAGGAGGTAGACCGGGTTGAACGGGTGCCCGATCAGCACCCGCTCGGGATGGGGACATTGCGACTGCAATCGCGACGGCAGGAAACCCGACGACGAGGATGCGATGATGACGTCGGGCCGGGCGATCTCGCCGATCTCGCGGAACAGGCGGATCTTCAGCTCTTCGCGCTCGGGGGCGGCCTCCTGGACGAAATCGGCGGCCTTCGCCATGTCGCGCAGCGAGGTGGTGAAGGTGAGCTTGCCCAACCGGGCGGGCTTGCGGCCGAGGAGCCGCTCCATCGACGGCCAGGCGACGTCGATGGCGGCTCTGAGCTTTGCCTCGGCGGCGGGCGCCGGATCGAAGGCGATGACATCGATGCCGCGGATGAGGAGCCGGGCCGCCCAGCCGGCGCCGATCAGACCGGTGCCGGCGATGCCGACAGTTGCGACTTCGCCCATGGGATCACCGTTGCCCGAGCTTCAGGATGTTGCGCGCCTCGGCGGGGTTTGCGACGCTGGTGCCGATCAGCTCGAGGATCTTGACCGCGCGCTCGACAAGGGAGCCGTTCGAGGCATGGACGCCCTTTTCGAGCCACAGATTGTCCTCCAGCCCGACCCGGACATGGCCGCCGAGAAAGGCCGCCTGGGCCACCATCGGCATCTGATTGCGGCCGATGCCGAACGCTGCCCAGATGGCATTCGGCGGCAGCTCGCCGACCTGGTAGACCAGGGTCCCAGGGTTGCAGGGAGCGCCCCAGGGGATCCCTAGGCAGAGCTGGAACAACGGCGGGTCGTCGATCAGGCCCTCGGCACAGAGCTGCTTGGCGAACCAGAGATTGCCGGAATCGAAGATCTCCATCTCTGGCTTGACACCGTAGGACTGGATGAGCCGGGCCAGCTCCCGGAGCTGCTGCGGGGTCTGGACGACGATGCCGTTGCCGTCGCCGAAATTGAGCGAGCCGCAGTCGAGGGTGCAGATCTCCGGCCGGAGCTCGGCGACATGGAGCAACCGCTCGATCGGTCCGACCAGGTCGGTGCCGGGGCCAACGCGCTTTGGGTCCTCGCCGGCACCGATCTCCAGGTCGCCGCCCATCCCGGCGGTCAGGTTGACGATGACATCCTTGTTGCGCTCGCGAATGCGCTCGACCACCTCGCGGTAGAGATGAACCCCACGGGCGCCCTTGCCGGTCTCGGGATCGCGGACATGGCAATGGACCACGGCGGCGCCGGCCGAGGCGGCCTCGAGCGCCGATGCGGCGATGTCGCGCGGCTTCACGGGTATCGCCGGATGCCTGCCGACGGTGTCGCCCGCCCCGGTGACGGCGCAGGTGATGATGACCTTGGGATTCATGGGGTCCTAGCTCCTCGCTCCCTCGAACTCGCCGGAGTTTAGGCAAGACCGGCGGGCGGACTTTGTCTTTTGCGACACAGGTTGAAAGCCCCACGCCATCAGGCGGGAGGGGCAGGCCCCGAAGCGCGGGCATCGACGCCCTCGAGCTCCTTCAGGGTCACGCCCGAAATGCGCCAGGTGCCGTCAGGCTGGCGCTCGAACGCATAGAGGGCCGTCCAGCTCTTGCCGGCCTTGTCGACAATGGTCACGACCTGGGTCGGGCGGCCGTTCAGCTCCGTGGTCACCGGACCGAAGGCGAAGCTTTGAGGATCGATGACCGGCTGGTAGCCGCGGCGAACCATCTCCATGAACAGCTCGGAGCTGCCGAATTGGCGGTTGAGGGCAGGGGAGGCGAAGGAGAACGCCTTGCCGCCATCTCCGCTCCGGAAAGCCTCGATCTGGCTCGAAATGATGTTGCGGAACGCCGCCTGGTCGCTGTCGGAGACCGTCTGGGCCGCTGCCGGGCCGGCGAGGCCGAGAACGATGAGCAGGGCCAGCATTGTCTGACGGTGGAGCATGCTGCCTCCTTTCCACGAGTCAAGCTGCCAGGGCAGCCTGCCGGGGATGATAGCGCAAGTTGCGAGGTTTGCTTGACCGCCTTGGGCAAGTGAAGCAAGCTTCCGGCACCAGCGGATTCCGCGGCCGCACTGCCCAGGACTGGATAAGAAGATCTCAAAGCGGCCCCGCGGTCATCAGGGAGGATGGAATGCCCGCCGTGGCAATGACAGTAAATGGAAGCAAGGTTTCCGGCGACGTCGAGGGCCGGACCCTGCTCGTCGATTTTCTCCGGAACCAGCTCAACCTCACCGGGACGCATGTCGGTTGCGACACCAGCCAATGCGGTGCCTGCACGGTGCTCATCGACGGCCGGGCGGTCAAGAGCTGCACGGTTCTGGCAGCCGCCTGCGGCGGCGCGGAAGTGACCACCATCGAGGGTCTGGCGCGGAACGGCAAGCTGCATCCGATGCAGGAGGCGTTCCGCGAGAATCACGGGCTGCAATGCGGCTTCTGCACCCCGGGCATGATCTTGACCGCGGTCGACATGGTCAACCGCAAGGGCAAGTCGCTTTCCGAGGAAACGGTGCGCCATGAGCTCGAGGGAAATATCTGCCGCTGCACCGGCTACCACAATATCGTCAAGTCGATTCAGGCTGGCGCTTCGCGCATGTAGTCGCGACACGGCCAGAAGCCAGGAGTTGAGATCATGACCGATACAGGAATCGGTGCCCGGGTGGCGCGCAAGGAGGACCAGCGCTTCATCATGGGAAGGGGGCGGTATGTGGACGACATCCATCTGCCGCGCGAGACCTATGCGTATTTCCTGCGCTCGCCGCATGCCCATGCGAAGATCGACGCGATCGATACGCGGGCTGCCCAAGCGGCGCCGGGCGTGCTGGCGGTGCTCACCGGCGAGGATGCGGCGGCCGACAAGATCGGCGGTCTGATCTGCGGCTGGATGATTCACTCGATGGACGGCTCGCCGATGAAGGCGGGTCCGCATCCGGTGCTGGCGCAAGGCAAGGTGCGCTATGTCGGCGACCACGTCGCAGTGGTGGTGGCCGAAACCCTGGCCCAGGCGAAATCGGCGGCGGAGCTCATTGACGTCTCCTATACCGAGCTCGATCCGGTGGTCGACCCGGCGGATGCGCCGGAGAACAAGAGTCTCGTCCATGACGGCATCGAGCGCAACACGGTTTTCGAGTGGTCGCTCGGCAACAAGGACGCGACCGATGCCGAATTTGCCAAGGCGGCGCATGTCACCAAGCTCGAGATCCGCAACAACCGGCTTATCCCCAACGCCATCGAGCCGCGGGCCGCGATCGGCGCCTATGATCCGGGGGAGGAAAGCTTCACGCTCTACACCACCAGCCAGAACCCGCATGTGGCGCGCCTCGTCATCTCGGCCTTTGTCGGGATTGCGCCGGAGCATAAGCTGAGGGTGATCGCGCCGGATGTCGGCGGCGGCTTCGGCTCGAAGATCTTCATCTATGCCGAGGAGGTGGTGTGCCTGTGGGCATCGAAGCGGATCGGCGGCCGGCCGGTGCGGTGGACGGCGGAGCGCTCGGAGTCCTTCCTTGCCGATGCCCATGGCCGCGACCACGTGACGACGGCGGAGCTCGCCTGCGATCGCGACGGCAAGATCCGGGCGCTGAGGGCGCACACCATCGCCAATATGGGGGCATATCTGTCGACCTTCGCCTCGTCGGTGCCGACCTATCTGTATGCGACGCTGCTGTCGGGCCAGTACAACATTCCGCAGATCTTTTGCGAGGTCGACGCAGTCTATACCAACACCGCGCCGGTCGATGCCTATCGCGGCGCCGGCCGCCCGGAGGCGACCTATGTGGTCGAGCGGCTGGTCGAGACGGCGGCACGCGAGCTCAAGATCGATCCGGCGGAGTTCCGGCGGCGCAACTTCATCACCCAGTTCCCGCATCAGACACCGGTGATCATGGCCTATGATGCCGGCGATTATCACGCCTCGCTCAACCGGGCTCTCGAGCTTGCCGATTTCAACGGCTTCGCCGCACGCAAGGCGGAGTCGAGCCGCAAAGGCAAGCTCCGCGGCATCGGCTACTCGACCTATATCGAGGCCTGCGGCATTGCGCCCTCGGCGGCAGTAGGCTCGCTCGGCTGCGGCGTCGGCTTGTGGGAATCGGCGGAGGTCCGGGTCAACCCGGTCGGCACGGTCGAGGTGCTGACCGGCTCGCACAGCCACGGCCAGGGGCATGAGACCACTTTCGCCCAGCTGGTGTCGGACCGGCTCGGCATCGCTTTCGATCAGGTGTCGATCGTGCATGGCGACACCGACAAGGTGCAGTTCGGCATGGGGACCTATGGCTCGCGCTCGGGTGCGGTCGGCATGTCGGCCATCGCCAAGGCGCTCGACAAGATCGAAGCCAAGGCGCGCAAGGTCGCGGCCCATGTGATGGAGGCGGCCGAGGGCGATATCGAGTTCCGCAACGGCAGTTTCACGGTCAAGGGAACCGACCGAAAGATGGGCTTCGGCGAGGTCGCGCTCGCAGCCTATGTCGCGCATAAATTCCCCAGCTCCGAGATCGAGCCGGGCCTCAAGGAGGGCGCGTTCCACGATCCGACCAACTTCACCTTTCCGGCCGGGTGTCACATATGCGAGCTCGAGGTCGATCCCGAGACCGGCATCGTCACCATCGCCAAATGGACGGCGGTCGACGATTTCGGAACGCTGATCAACCCGCTGATCGTCGAGGGCCAAGTCCATGGCGGCATCGCCCAAGGGGTCGGCCAGGCGCTGACCGAGGGGGCGATCTATGACGAGGAATCGGGACAGCTGATCACCGGCTCCTATATGGACTATTGCATGCCGCGGGCGTCGGACCTGCCGTCCTTCACCCTTGGTTTCGTCGAGACCAAATGCCCGTCCAACCCGCTCGGCATGAAGGGATGCGGCGAGGCCGGGGCGATCGCCGCACCGGCGGCGGTGATGAATGCCCTGACCGATGCGCTGGGGGTCCGCGACTTGCCGATGCCGGCGACTCCGCAGGTGGTGTGGGAGGTTGCTTCCACCCGTCAGGCGGCAGAGTGACAGCCGTTAGAGAGGACGATTGCGATGTATGAGTTCAACTATCATCGGCCGGCGAGCATCGCCGATGCGGTGCGGCTGCTCGAGACCTCGGAGTCGGCCAAGGTCATGTCCGGCGGCCAGACGCTGATCCCGACCCTGAAGCAGCGCCTGGCGCAGCCCTCCGACATCGTCGATCTGTCGGGGCTGAAGAACAGCGGCATTGCTGTCACGGGCAATATCCTCGCCATCAAGGCCGGGACCTGCCATGCCGAGGTGGCCGCGAGCCGCGAGGTGGCCAGGGCCATTCCGGCACTGGCGGCGCTCGCCGGCGGGATCGGCGACCCGCAGGTGCGCCACAAGGGCACGCTTGGCGGGTCGATCGCCAACAATGATCCGGCGGCCGACTATCCGGCGGCTGTGGTGGCGCTCAACGCCAAGGTCGTCACCACCCAGCGCAGCATCGAGGCCGACCGGTTCTTCACCGGCATGTTCGAGACGGCGCTCGGTCCAAGCGAGATCGTCACTGCGGTGGAGTTCGCGATACCCCAGCGCGCCGGCTATCAGAAGTTCCGCAACCCGGCGTCGCGCTATGCGATGGTCGGCGTGTTCGTGGCGGATCATGGCGGCGGCAATGTCCGGGTGGCGGTCACCGGCGCGGGGCCTTGCGTGTTCCGGCAGCGGGACATGGAGGCAGCTCTGGCGCGGTCGTTCACGCCGGAGGCGGTCAAGGGCATTGCAACCGATCCCGGAACCCTGAACAGCGACATTCATGCCTCGGCCGATTATCGCGCCCATCTCGTCGGCGTGATGGCGCGTCGCGCGGTCCAGGCGGCACTGGCGGGATAGGCGGAACCTCTGGCCGAGTCTCTCCCCAATTCGATCGATACCACCGTCGCGCTCCTGTCGGGCGGCCGTTATGTGGCCGACCGGTCGCTGGCGACGGTGGTGTTTCTCGGGCTTCGGATGGGACGCCCGATCTTTCTCGAGGGAGAGGCCGGCGTCGGCAAGACCGAGATCGCCAAGGTCCTGGCAGAGTCGCTGGGCCGGCGCCTGATCCGGCTGCAATGCTATGAAGGGCTCGACGTCTCCAGCGCGGTCTATGAGTGGAACTATTCGGCCCAGATGATCGAGATTCGCCTCGCCGAGGCAGTCGGCATCAGAGATCGCGACCGTTTGCAGGAGGAAATATTCTCGTCGCGCTTTCTCATCCGCCGGCCCTTGCTGCAGGCGCTTGACGGCGCGCCGGGTGAGACGCCGGTGCTCCTGATCGACGAGCTCGACCGCACCGACGAAGCGTTCGAGGCCTTCCTGCTCGAGGTCCTGTCGGACTTCCAGGTGACCGTACCCGAGCTCGGGACCATCAAGGCGGCGGCACCGCCGGTCGTCGTCATCACCTCGAACCGGACCCGCGAGATCCATGACGCCCTGAAGCGGCGCTGCCTCTACCACTGGGTGTCCTATCCCGATGCCGAGCGAGAGCTCAAAATCATCCGGGCGAGGTTGCCAAACGCGCCGGAAGCGTTGTCCCGCGAGGTTGTCGGCTTCGTCCAGGCGCTGCGGGGGATGGAGCTTTTCAAGCCGCCGGGCGTTGCCGAGACACTGGACTGGGTGGGTGCGCTCACCGAGCTTGACGCCATTGCCCTCGATCCCCGGACGGTCAACGACACGCTTGGCGTGTTGTTGAAATATCAGGATGACATTGCGCGCCTCGAGGGTTCCCCGGCACGGCGGCTGATCGAGCAGGTCAGGAGCGATCTCGCTCGAGCGTCATCAGGCTGATATCATCGGAGCTATGGTACGCAAGGCTTCACCGGCAGAACGGCAAACGCGGCGGCTCTCTTCCCAACCCCCTGACGAAATTCAGGAAAGTCTGGTCGAGAGCTTCCCGGCAAGCGATCCCCCGGCGTGGACGGCGGCACGGGTCGGAGAACCGTCGCGCCAGCGAACCCGCCAACGGCCGGCAGTGAAGCAGAAGGCAGGCCACGAGGCTGAGAGGAGAAAGGATTGAGTGCCGACCCCTACAGCCTGCTGGGCGTCAACAAGGACGCCTCGCAGGAAGACATCCAGAAGGCCTATCGCAAGCTTGCGAAAAAGCTCCACCCCGATCTGAACCCCGGCAACAAGACGGCCGAGGAGAAGTTCAAGCAGATCACCGCCGCCTATGACCTGCTCGGCGATCCCGAAAAGCGGGGGCGGTTCGACCGCGGCGAGATCGACGAGACAGGCGCCGAGCGGCCGCGTCAGCGCTATTACCGCGACTTCGCCGACGGCATGGCTGGAACCCATCCCTATTCGAGCGATGCCGGCTTTGCCGATTTCGAGAACGAGGACATCCTGTCGGAGATCTTCGGTCGCGCCCGCGGGGCACGCTCGACCCGGCCGCGGCGGGGCTTCGATATCCGCTACACGCTGCCGGTCGACTTTCTCGACGCGGTCAACGGAGCGACGCGGCAGGTGCGGCTCGGCGACGGGTCGGAGCTCAAGGTGACGATCCCGCCGGGTACCCGCGACGGGCAAGTGCTGCGGCTGCGCGGCAAGGGCGAGCCTGGGGTGAATGAGGGACCGCCCGGCGACGCGCTGGTCGAGATCACCGTCCAGCCGCATCCGACATTCGAGCGCAAGGGCGACGATATCCATGTCGAGCTGCCGCTGTCGGTTCGCGAGGCGGTGCTGGGCGGCAAGGTGCCGGTTCCGACCACCACCGGAACCGTGACGCTCACCGTGCCGCCATGGTCGAACAGCGGCAAGGTGCTGCGCCTCCGGGGGAAGGGCGTGTCACGGCCCGACGGATCGCGAGGTGACCAATATGCGACCGTGAAGATCGTGCTGCCCGACCGGCCGGATCCCGAGCTTGAATCCTTCATGACGGGATGGCGGCAGGGTCAGGGCCAGGATCCGCGGCACAAGGCGGAGGCATGAGCATGGATGACCAAGAGTTCCTGGTGCGCACGTCGATCCGGGCCGAGACCTTGGAAATGTGGGTATCGGCCGGGTGGCTTCTGCCCGAACGCAAGGACGACCGGACAAGCTTCACCGAGATCGATGTGGCGCGGGCCCATTTGATCCACGATCTGCAGCGGGATCTCGGGGTCAATGAAGCGGGCATCGATGTCATACTCGACCTGCTTGATCAGCTTTACGGCCTTCGCTGCACGCTGCGCGAAGTGCTGACCATGGCGCCGGGAAAATCCGCGGGCAGGCGCGGGGAGCCGGGCGAGCGTGATGGCTGAGGCGGTCGGCGTGCTCGAGCCGGGACATCGGCCTCAGGGACGGCTCGCCGACAACATCATGCATTTTGCGCGGCTGCTGCGGCAAAGCGGCCTGCCGGTCGGCCCGGGGCAGGTGCTCGACGCCATCGATGCGGCGCAATGCGGCGGGCTCGCCAACCGCTCCGATTTCTACTGGACCCTTCACGCGGTGCTGGTGCGCCGTCACGAGCATTCGGTCATTTTCGACCAGGCCTTCGACATTTTCTGGCGGCGGCCGAAAATGATCGAGCAGCTGATGCAGCTGTTCTTCCAGCGCACCCGCAGCGAAGCAGTCGACCGGCCGAAGCGCGCCGGTCAGCGCCGGGTCGGCGAGGCGATGTTCCAGGACCCGGGCGCCGGCGAGCGGCTCGATCCGCAAGCGCTCGAGATCGAGAGCATCGCGACCGCCTCGGCCGAGGAGCTGCTGCGATCCAAGGATTTCGAGCAGATGACGGCCGAGGAAGAGGCAGAAGCCAAGCGCGCCATCGCCCGGCTTCGGCGCAACCGGCTCGAGCGCAAGACCCGCCGCTTCACCGCGACACGCGACGAGGTGATCGACATGCGGGCGACGCTCAAACGCTCGCTCCGGACCGGCGGGTCAATGATCGAGCTTGAGCGGCGCGGCCGCCGCCGCCGCGAGCCGCCGCTCGTGGTTCTCGCCGACATTTCAGGCTCGATGGCCAACTACACCCGGATGTTCCTGCATTTTCTGCATGCGTTGAAGAACGACAGGAGCCGCATGCATGTGTTCGTGTTCGGCACGCGGCTCACCAACATCACCCGCGAGCTCGAGCGGCGCGATGTCGACGAGGCCCTGGCGCGGGTCGCTCAGGCGGTCAAGGACTGGTCGGGCGGCACCCGGATCGGGCGGTCGCTCAGGGATTTCAACTTCCATTGGGGCCGGCGGGTGCTGGGGCAGGGGGCCCATCTGGTGATCATGACGGACGGGCTCGAGCGCGACGATCCGACGCTGCTTAGCGACGAGATGGCCCGGCTCGCCCGCTCCGCCAGGCGGGTCATCTGGCTCAATCCGCTGCTGCGCTATGATGGATTCGAGCCTGCGGCGGCCGGCGTCCGCATGATGATGCCCCATACGGACGAGTTCCGCCCGGTGCACAATCTCGAGAGCCTTGAAGATCTCGCCGAAGCGCTTTCATATTCGGCAAGGCCGGAGCACGCGTCACGGCGGTGGCTCGGGCAGAATGGAGGCTGACAATCATGAGCGCTCCCGACCATACCGTACTTCAGGAGGCCGTGCGCTGGCTGGATCAGGGGAGGAAGGTGGCGCTCGCCACCGTGATCGAGACCTGGGGCTCGGCGCCGCAGCCGGTGGGCAGCCAACTGGTGATCGACGCGCAAGGCAATTTCGTCGGATCGGTATCGGGTGGCTGCGTCGAAGGCGAGGTGGTCTCAGAAGCGCAGGATGTCATCGCTTCGGAGCTGCCGCGGATTCTTTCTTACGGGGTGGCGGATGAAACGGCCTGGAGGGTGGGGCTCGCCTGTGGCGGGCGGATCCGAATCTATGTCGAGCCGATGTCGCCTCCCGATCGGGATGTTCCGTGATGCACTATGCAATGCTGATGGAGTTGATCAGGGCGCGCAACGATCGGCGGCGCATTGCGATGGTGACCAATCTCGCGAATGGCGCCGAGCGCCTGGTCGAGTATGACAGAGCGAAGGACGATCTCCTGGCCGACGATCTCGAGCAGGCGTTCCGCTTCGACCGGTCGGGCATCGTCAAGATCGGCGACGCCGAATATTTCATCAATGTCTACAATCCGCCGCTCAATCTGGTGATCGTCGGGGCGGTCCATCTGGCGCAGGCCCTCATCCCGCTCGCCGGGGCGGCAGGCTATGACGTGACGGTGATCGATCCGCGAGCCGCCTTTGCCTCGCGCGAGCGCTTTCCGGATGTGGCGATGCATAATGAATGGCCGGACGAGATCTTGCCCAATCTCGATCTCGGGCCGCGCACCGCGCTGGTGGCGCTGACGCATGATCCCAAGATCGATGATCCGGCGCTGCACGCGGCGCTCCAATCCGGGTGCTTCTATATCGGGGCGCTCGGCTCGAAGAAGACGCAAGGGGCACGCCGTGAAAGATTGGCGGCGGCCGGCTTCAAGGAGGCGGATCTCGCCCGCATCCATGGTCCCATCGGTCTGGCGATCGGGGCGCGCGGCCCGGCGGAAATCGCCATCGCGATCATGGCCGAGATCACTGCTGCGCTGAGGGTTGGCAAAGCCGATGAAGTTCGGTGACATCGCTGTCGGCGACGCTCTCGGCGCCATTCTGGCTCATTCGGTCTCCCATCGTGACGGCGTGTTCAAGAAGGGTCGGGTGATTGCGCCCGACGATGTGGCGCTGCTCGAGGCTTCCGGTATCGAGCGCGTTTTCGCGGCCCGTCTTGATCCTGACGATGTGCCGGAGGACGAGGCCGCTGCAGCGGTGGCCCAGGCGATCGCCGGTCCTGGCAGCGAGGTGCAGGAGCCGTTCACCGGCCGGGCCAATCTCCACGCGACCGCCGCCGGGGTCGCCGTCATCGATGCAGAGCGCGTGCTTGCGTTGAACCGGCTCGACGAGAGCTTGACGCTCGCGACCGTGGCACCGTTCGAGACGGTCAGCCGGCGCCAGCTCCTAGCGACCGTCAAGGTCATTCCCTTTGCTGTGCCGCGGCCGGTGGTCGAGCAGGCGCTGCGGCTGGTCGGGAGCAGGCCGTTGGTGTCTCTCGAACCGTTCCAGGCGAAGCGGGCCGGGCTCGTCATCACCACATTGCCGCAGACCAAGCCTTCGATCGTGCGCAAGTCCGAAACCGCCATCCGCGACCGCCTGACGGCGCTCGGATCGACGCTCGGCGAGGTCGTGGTGTGCCGCCATGAGACCGCCGAGATCGCGGCGGCGATCGCGCGCCTCAAGGCGAACGGGCATGACCCGGTGCTGGTGTTCGGTGCCTCGGCCATCGTCGATCGCGGCGATGTGGTGCCGGCCGGGCTGGTCGCGGCCGGCGGAACGGTGGTCCATCTCGGCATGCCGGTCGATCCTGGCAATCTGATGATGCTGGGGCGGCTCGAAGGCACGCCGGTGATCGGTGTCCCGTCCTGTGCCCGATCGCCCAAGGTCAATGGCTTCGACTGGGTGCTGGCACGCACCCTGGCAGATATCGAGGTCAGCGGCCGCGACATCATGGATATGGGAGCGGGCGGCCTGCTCAAGGAGATCATGAGCCGCCCGACGCCACGCGATGCCGGCGCTCCGAGGGCACCGACGGTCGGCGCGGTGCTGCTGGCGGCCGGCGCATCGCGGCGCATGGGCGGCGCGAACAAGCTCCTGGCGCGGCTCGGCAGCGGTGGGCCAATGATCCGGGCGACGGCGGAGAATCTCGTCGAGGCGGGGATTCACCCGATCATCGTGGTCACCGGGCGGGATGCCGGCGACATCGAGCAGGCGCTCAGCGGTCTCGATGTGCGGTTCGTCAACAATGCCGACTATCCGAGCGGGCTTGCGTCATCGATAAGGGCCGGCGTGGAAGCGGTGCCGGAAGGTGCCGAGGGCCTGTTGATGGTGCTCGGCGACATGCCGCTGGTCGGGCCCAAGATCGTGCGGCGTCTGGTGGCGGGGTTCAACCCGCAGGAGGGACGTCTCATCTGCGTCCCGGTGCACCAGGGTCGCCGCGGCAATCCGGTGCTGTTCGATCGTCGGTTTCTGCCTGAGCTCGCGGCGCTCACCGGCGATCAGGGGGCGCGGTCGCTGCTCGATCGCCATACCGATCATGTTGCCGAGGTCGAGGCCGGCAGCACGACGATCTTTGCTGATTTCGACACGCCGGAAAGCTTGGCGGCATTGCGGGGCGAGTAGGCACGCTCTAGTGCCTTTGCCGCAGAGTCTTGGAAGGTTTCTCATCGAATTTCTGCTGGTAGCGCATGGCAAATTCGCCGAGATGGCCGAAGCCGCAGTCGAGTGCGATGCTGGTCACCGTCTCGCCTTTCGCCGCCGCCATCAGCCGGCGCCGCGCCAAATCGAGCCGACATTCATTGAGGAATCGCTGTGGCGTGGTGGCGAGATGGCGCCGGAAACCCTTCTGGAGATGGCGGGTGGTGACGCCGAGCCGCGCTGCAACACCGGCGATAGTCACCGGCTCGTTCAACTCGCTCCGCAGAATGTCACAGGCGCGATCGATCAGTCGGGGACCCGGATCGGCCATCGGCCCTGCCGCCGCTTCGGGCAGCAACGGACCGAGCAAGCCGATGAGACACTGCAACATGACTTCGTCATAGGCAGCGCGAAGAAGCGGCGGGATGGTCGGCAAGGTCGACATTTGCTGCCAAACGAATTCGAAGCTGTGGAGGAACTTTGCCGCAGACGGTCTCGAGAGCTCGCTTGCCAACACCGATCGCTGAGCCCACTGGGCGCCCATCGGGGCCAATCCCAGATCGTTGGCGACCTCCTGAATCGGCAGTATCGCCATGAAGCCGGCATCGCCCGGCGTGTCGAACCGAGCCTCCTGATAGGGCACGATGATTGCCGGACGCCCGATCTGGCTCGAGACACGGGTCGAGGCGCTTTCGATCGACCGCGCGCCGCGGGTCGTGCCGAAGGCGAAGATCTTGCCGCCCTCGTCGGTGCGCGTTTCGTAGGCAGAGGTGCTCGTGCGGATCAATCGGCAGCGACCGAGCTCGATCTGGGTTCGCCTGTGACGGAACTTGCGTGCTGCCCCGGTCACCCGCAGATCTCTGACCGGCACGTGTATTTCTTTGAAATAATTGAGTAAGTCTACGGAATCATCGGTGTCGACGACAAGGCGGGGGCGGCTCGACGATGTCGTTGCAAGGCCTGACTCGAACATGATCGGCTGCTCCAGGATCCATAAGTCCGAACCTGGCCATATTCGTGCAGCTGCAGGCCGCTGTGCTACCGGGAATGCGAGGTCGCTAGCGGAAATGCGAAGTCGGGCCGGGTGCCTTTCACAGCAGCTTCAAGCCGCGGAAGCTGGCATGGCCGCCACGGCCGATGATCAGATGGTCGTGGACGGCGATCGACAGCTTGTCGGCGGCCTCGACGATCTTGCGGGTGATGTCGATATCGGCGCGCGACGGGGTCGGGTCGCCCGACGGGTGGTTGTGCACCAGGATGATGGCCGATGCCGAGAGCTCGAGGGCGCGCTTGACGACCTCGCGGACATAGACCGGGGCATGATCGACGGTGCCCTGCTGCTGCACCTCGTCGGCGATAAGATTGTTCTTGCGGTCGAGAAACAGAATGCGGAACTGCTCGGTCTCGCTGCAGGCCATGGCGGCGGTGCAGTAATCGAGAAGGGCGCTCCAGCTGGTGAGGGCCGGGCGGTTCAGCACCTGGCGGCGCAGCATCCGCACGCCGGCCGCATGGACCAGCTTCAGATCGATGATGGCCTGGCCGCCGCCCAACCCCTTCACCGCCTTGAGCCGCTCGGGCGATGCCGCAAGCACATCGGCAAAGCTGCCGAATCGGGCCAGGAGCTCTTTGGCCAGCGGCTTGGTATCGCGCCGCGGAATGGTGCGGGCAAGGAGAAGCTCGAGGAGCTCGTAGTCGGGAAGCGCGTCGGCGCCGGCTTCCATGAAGCGGGCGCGCAGCCGCTCGCGATGGCCGAGATAGTGCGGTGGCTGGCCCGATTCCTCGGCGTCGCCTTTGGTCCCCGCCTCGCCGAAGCCATCCCCCATGGCTTGCTTCCGACCCGGCCTAGCTCGTCAGGGCGAGCGGCTGGTCGAGGCCCTTCGGCGAATAGGTGAAGACCTCACAGCCGATGTCGGTGATGCCGACAGTGTGCTCGAATTGGGCCGACAGCGAGCGATCGCGGGTGACGGCGGTCCAGCCATCGCCGAGAATCTTCACATGCGGGCGGCCGAGATTGATCATCGGCTCGATGGTGAAGAACATGCCCGGCCTGAGCTCGATGCCCTCGCCGGGGCGACCGTAATGGAGGATGTTGGGCACGTCGTGGAACAGCTGGCCGAGGCCGTGGCCGCAGAAATCGCGCACCACCGAGCAGCGCTCGCCCTCGGCATAGACCTGGATGGCGTGGCCGATATCGCCGGTGCGGGCGCCCGGCACGGCCGCCGCGATGCCGCGCATCAGGCATTCATAGGTGATCTCCATCAGGCGCGCCGCCTTGCGCGACACCGCGCCGACCGGGAACATCCGGCTCGAATCGCCATGCCAGCCATCGACGATCAGGGTGACGTCAATGTTGACGATGTCGCCCTCGCGCAACGGCTTGTCGTTGGGGATGCCGTGGCAGACGACATGGTTGATCGAGGTGCAGATGGAGCGGGGATAGCCGCGGTAATAGAGGGGAGCCGGCACCGCACCATTCTGCAGGGCGAAGTCGCGCACGATCTGGTCCAGGGCATCGGTGGTGACCCCCGGCCTGACATGGTCGCAAAGAAGGTCCAGCGCCTCGGCGGTCAGCTGCCCGGCCTTGCGCATTGCTGCGAAGGCACGAGGCCCGTGGAGCTTGATCTGCCCGGTGTTGGCGAGCGGAGCGATTGCCCCGTCGACATAGGTCGTTTTCATCGAGACTCCACAAAACCCGTGGTTGAACCCCGAATAGCCCACTTTACAGGAATACGGGAATCGCTCAACCGCCCTGCGGCCGCATGTTCACCGGAGATAGGCGTCCCTACGGTCCGAGGCAAGACGCCAATGAGACTGACGACGGGGCAAGCTGGAACCAGCGGGCTTCGGCGGCGTTCACGGCCGATTATGGAGAAAGACCGGGGGCCATGAGGGGCAAGCGTGACCACCGATCAGCGCTACTCGAAGCTCAAAGGTCTGAACATCCTCATTGTCGAGGATGAGGCTCTGGTTGCCATGATGATGGAGGACATCCTGCTCGAGCAGGGGTGCACGCCGCTTGTTGTCGGGGAGCAGAAGGAGGCGCTGGCCTGTCTCAACGGCAGCCGGTTCGACGCGGCGATTATCGACGTCAACCTCAATGGCGTGGCGAGCTTCCCGATCGCCGAGGCGCTGCGGGCGCGCGGCGTGCCGTTTGCGTTCTCGACCGGCTATGACGAGCGGGCCCTGAGGGAAGGGTTTCGCGACCAACCGGTGATCCGCAAGCCATTCCTTCCCGACAAGCTCCTGGATGTGCTGTGCGCGCTCATGTAGTCGCGCTACCATCGGGGGATGAGCGAGCAACCCACCGCCGCCGTCCTGCTGATCGGTGATGAAATCCTGTCCGGACGCACCAAGGACCGGAATCTCGGCTACATCGCCGATTTTCTGACAGCGCTGGGGATCGACCTCAAGGAGGCCCGCGTGGTGCCCGACATCGAGGACGCGATCGTCGAGGCGGTCAACGCCTTGCGCGCCACCCATACATATCTCTTCACCACCGGCGGAATCGGCCCCACCCATGACGACATCACCGCCGATGCGGTGGCCAAGGCCTTCGGGGTGCCGATCGATCACGACCCCGAGGCGGTGGCGCTGCTCCAGGCGTTCTTTGCGGAGATCGGGCGCGAGCCGAACACGGCGCGGATGCGGATGGCGCGGCTGCCCAGGGGCGCCAAGATGATCGCCAATCCGGTCTCGAAGGCACCCGGCTTCCAGATCGGCAATGTCTATGTCATGGCCGGGGTGCCGGCGATCATGCAGGCGATGCTGCAGGAGCTGACACCCGGTCTCGCGCGCGGCGTGCCGATGCGGTCGGCGACGGTGACGATCAGGGCCGGCGAGGGCGATATCGCATTGGGCCTCGGCGTCATCCAGAAGGCGCAACCCCGCGTGGTGATCGGTTCCTATCCGTTCCAGGCGGATGACGGCTATGCCGCCCAGATCGTGCTGCGCAGCCGCGATCCGGCGGCGCTGGACGCCGCCCTGGCCGAGGTCCGCAGGCTGGCCGAGAGCCTGGTCCAGGAGGGCAAGGCCCGCGGCTTCAGCTGACAGGCCGGGCGATTGCAGGCATAAGCACGCAGGTTTTTTGGCGGGCGTGGCGGAACGGTAGACGCAGCGGACTTAAAATCCGCTTCCCAAAAGGAGTGAGAGTTCGATTCTCTCCGCCCGCACCAACTGCAAGTTATTGTATTTCCTTAAGATTTACCGATCTCCTCTCAACAGAAGCAAGCCTCGCGTTCTGACAACTACTACTAGGATATTCTGACAAATGGCCCCGATTTGTAATCCGGCGCTTGGTGATAGCCGTTATGCGCTGGTCCCGGCGACTAGCCTGATGCTGCCTCACATGACCTGCCCTTGATCAATGAGACGATCATTCTCCATCACCTTTGGGATTAGTGAGAACGGAGGCAGCGATGAGGGTGGGTTACGGTTACGGCAGAACCAGCACTGTAGAGCAGGAGGCAGGGCTTGAAGCTCAGGCTCGGGATCTCAAGAAGGCCGGAGCCGAGAAAATCTTTCTGGAAAAGGTGTCCTCGGCGGGCAAGCGGATGCAGTTGGAGGCCGCTGTAGACTTCGTTCGCGAACAAGATGTGCTCATTGTCACCCGCCTTGATCGCCTTGCCCGTTCCATGACCGACTTGATCGCGATTACGTCTACATTGAAGGCCAAGGGCGTGGAACTGGAGGTCCTGGACGGGTTCCCACGGCTCGGCGGAAGGGTGGCGACGTTCTCGCGCTCAAGGAACAGGGGGAAACTGTGAGAAGTATTGCCGGTCGTCTCGGGATCGGTCGCGCTTCTGTCTATCGCATGGGAGATTTCACTGTCCCACTTTCGGTTAACTCGTTGATTCCCCTCAATCAGGGTCGGCCTGCCGGGTCCACCACCAGTCACGCCGGCAAGTGCTGTGACCAGCCGCGCGGTATCAGGATAGAGGCGGTTTGTATCCGGTCTTCGTGTCGTGAGCACGCTTCATCGCGGCTTGTGCTTCCTTTGCGGTCAGAAGTGACATTGTCTCGAAACGGGAGAACGCGCCAGTAGAAGCTGCGGTCATTGAACACGCCGCAGCAGCAGTGTTGTCGGGAAATTCGCAGATTGCCACGCCGTCATACTCTCCGAAGGCGAAGAAGTAGCTGTGTAACTTTCCGCCAAATCCTTCAATGAGGGTTGTTGCGGGGCCGGTGCGATCTTGCGGCTTTTCGACCATCGCCTTGGCGGCCGCCCCATTGAATTGCCAGCGAATCATGAAGTGGGACATGATGCCCTCCCTTTCAAAGCGTAAAAAGCGATTGGAGTCTCCGATTGGGTGACCGATGAACGAGACGCCAATCAATCTGCTGCAGATAGCAGATGCAGGTACAATCCTGCTTGACGGCCTATCTTTGCTCTTTGATCTAGATCAAGTAACCCGACCCCTGGTGATCTCTGATTGGATCACCGGAAATCCGGCCAGCGACCAGCATTCGACCGTAATCTGCTCGGCGAAGTGAAAGTGGAGTAGCGAAGGGGATTAACGGCTCCAAACGACAACATATGAACGCCATACCGCCGATGCTAAGGTCGTGGCGTTGATTTTGCCGTTTGGAGCGCAGATGAGTCGGTTCGTACGGAGCGGGACAATCCGGATTTCTTCGCTGATTCCGGCTCTCATGGGTTTCGGCCTAGGCATCGCATACGCGCAGCCAATTGAACGACCAACCCCACTTCTGACAGGCATTGACGCTCCGGAGCGTTTCGAACTGAACCGCCTCGGCAATCTGACTCTCTATGTTGGCGTGGAATCGCAGGATATTGATCCCCGCGCTCCCGGCGAGGTTGTCGTCTATGTGACCAATCGGGCAGGCGAAGTGCTGGATGTGCCGGTTCTCAATAGCCTCACACCGCAAGACCTGGTCTTCGGTCACAACCAGGTAGCAATCGAGATCGGCTTCGCAGCAAGATCGCGCGGCGAGCGGTTTCCGGTAAGGATTTGTGCCCGCAGTGACACTATCCCGGGCAATCCTTGCGCGGTTGTCGACCTGTTCGACCAGGGCAGTCCGCTCGATGAGCCGACCAAGAACAACAAGGAACTGATTGATCTCTTAAAGAAAGAGTATCCTGAGATGGGGTGCCGCTGTAAATCCGGCGCCATCCGGCTTGACCCAGGCGACGCCAATCACGGTTCGCTGGGCGCCTTCACTGATATCGTCGGCGGGAAGCAGTATGGCGAATACCATCTGACCGATAAGACCAAGTCGACATATACCAGCGTCTACAAGTTCGAGCCGCATTTCGAGATCGAGATCACTAAGCCGCCCAGCAAACCCGAAGGCATGGACGCTGCGGAGTGGTCAGAAGTCGAGAAGCTATTTCCGCTCCTTTGCCCAGAAGGCCAAGAGGAGAACCACACGATCACGTTCAAAATTGGAAAGGCCGACCAGGAAGAACGTCCGAAGAAGGTTAAGACGGCTACCGGTGACAAGGAATACCCCTATGCGGAAACGACAGAACCCGACAAGCTGACCTGGGATGGACATGGATACCGGGAAACGGGACGTTCAAAAGAGCCACCTGTGGACGGCGCATTAAAAGCGCATGAGAAGAACATCATCCACTGGCTGGACGCGCCCGGGCTTTTTGCCAAACCAAAAGACAAGTTCGAGAATCTGCTGCCGATGTCGCAGAAAGCTTACTTTCATTCCTTTGTCCATGGTACCACTGGCAAGGATGAGGATAGCTGCGACTGCTACTTCGGCATGAACACCGGCGTCGTCGATGCGGACGGCGCGGCACAAGCTTCAGTCCTGCTGAAGAAGCCTGAGTGCAAATGATTGTCGCTCTCGCGATTGCTCTCCAAACCTGGCACTCGGTATGAACTTGACCGGCAGCACGCTGCAGGTGAGATGAACGCGCCGTGATCGACACTCCATTCTGACATTGGAGGTAAGTCGTTGATATGCCTCGGCAGTGATTTGGCGATTCACGTCAGAACGCCCAATGAATCTCTTGAAAACGTTCGAACTTAAAATCCGCTTCCCAAAAGGAGTGAGAGTTCGATTCTCTCCGCCCGCACCAATGCTTAGCTGTTCCTCACTCGCGTAACTGCGGGAGCCGGAGGGTTAAATGGAGCTGCCAGTTTCCTTTGTTGCTGTACTCGGAGCGATACTAATCGGCGCAATCAGTCCTGGGCCAAGTTTCGTGTTTGTCGCGCGAACCTCGATTGCGGTATCGCGGGCGGACGGCGTAGCTGCCTCTATCGGAATGGGCATAGGTGGATTGATCTTCGCCGCCGCATCGTTGCTCGGTGTTCATATTGTTCTCACCGCCGTGCCCGCGCTCTACGCCAGTTTAAAATTGGTTGGAGCTGCGTACCTGCTTTATCTGGCTATCCGTTTATGGGCAGGTGCGGACATTCCCATGGGCATCGAACTAGGCAGATCCGGCCGAACCGGACGTTTGCTGAAATCGTTCCGGCTCGGCCTTCTCACGCAGCTCAGCAATCCAAAGGCTGCCATCGTATACGCAAGTATCTTCACCGCCCTGCTACCGACCCAGCAGATTCAGTGGTCAGCTGTTTTGTTGTTGTTCTCGATCTTTGCTATTGAAGCTGGGTGGTACGTCATCGTGGCGGTTGCATTTTCATCTGAGCGTCCGCGGCGTTGCTATCTTCGCTCGAAGCAATGGATAGATCGGGGTGCCAGCGCGGTCATGGCATTGCTTGCTATCAGATTGATTCTGGACGTGCCGCTGCAGGATCGGCGGTGACCTGATCGCCGCGAGTTCGCGCGCGTGGGTCTTTAGAACCGAAGCTCTAAGCCGAACGTCGCCGCCGACCATTGCTGGCCATCATGGCAATGATCGTGTTGACTGAAATGGAATAGATCGGAAACAACAGATTGGCGAGATCAAACCGTGTGCTCGCAACGAGGCTCATGATCGTTGCGAAAGAGGTGGCCCAGTAGGTGATGGGTGTCTCAGTCGCGGGGGCTCGATAGGTTTTGGCGATCGTCGGCGACACGGCAAAAATCTCTGCGAGCACGCCAAGGATGATTGCAACAACCGGGTTTTGGGTCCACCACCAGCCGGCCATTGCGGCAAGCGCCATGGCAAAGCACACACCATCCAGAACACCATAGTTGCGCTGGCCGAACGGCACTGCGAGCAGTGTGATCAGAGCCGTCGAGACGGTCGAGGCCACCAGTACGGATAGTGTCCATGAAGCGCCAGCTTCATACTGGGCATAGGCGAGAATCGAGCCATTCAAAGTCCACAGGAACCAGGTCACCAGAT
The DNA here is from genome assembly GCA_044870245.1 of Aestuariivirgaceae bacterium. Taxonomy (GTDB): domain Bacteria; phylum Pseudomonadota; class Alphaproteobacteria; order Rhizobiales; family Aestuariivirgaceae; genus DATAFF01. The sequence goes on from JBIOYR010000050.1 coordinate 95,648, forward strand.
TGGGACGAGTACGGCCTCGGAAAATGTCGAGGATGTACGGAATGATCGCAAGAAACGTCATTGCACCGGCGAGAGCGACATCCAAGCACCCTCACCTCAGGACGGACCATTGTCCTTCTCGACAATGGGCCAGGGCACCTGATCGACGAGTGCCGCGCCGC
>JBIOYR010000051.1:0-28921 GCA_044870245.1 Aestuariivirgaceae bacterium
CGGATTCGCGGGTCAGAATGATCGGGCGGTTGTTTTTTGTGTCGGCAATGATGGTGCTCGCGGCCGTGCCCGAGGCGCGGGCGCACCCCCATGTCTTCATCGAGATGACCTCTGACGTCGTATTCAACGATGCCGGCCTGATCAACGCCATCAATGTCGAATGGGTGTTCGATCCGGATTACTCGTCGATGGCGACCGAGGGCCTCGACACCAACAAGGACGGCATGCTGAGCACCGACGAGCTCGAGCCGCTGGCTAAGGAAAACATCGATAATCTCAAGGAATGGAGCTATTTCGTCTATGGCCGCCTCAACGGCGAAAAGATCAAATGGGCCGACGTCACCGACTATGGCCAAATCATGGGGGATGACGGCCGCCTGCGCATGCATTTCGTCGTGCCGTTCCTCAAGCCGATCGACGCGCGGACCGCGGAATTCATCTATCGGATCTATGATCCCACCTTCTACATAGCGATCGACTTCGTCGCCAAGGAGCCGGTGGAAGCGCTCGGCAAGAAGCCGCCATCCTGCCGAATCGAGGTTCGCAAACCGCCCGATCCCAACGACACTGGGGACACCAAGGCCATGCTGGCGACCAAGGGGAAGGACTGGACACCGGACCAGGAGGACGATTTCGGGATCATGTTCGCCCAACCGGTGGCGGTGGTGTGCAAGCCGGGAGCGGCGGGCTGATGATTCCATCCATTCTCTCCCGCGCGGTCGCCGCGCTGCTGCTGGCGCTGACGATCATCGTCGCGCTGCCGGCGAGCACCTCCAAGGCTGAGACTCCCGCGCCGACGAGCGAGATCGCAAAGCCGAGGATCGACCCGAGCAAGCTGCTGGTCGGTCCGCGCAATCAAGCGACGGCACCGTCGCTCCTGGCCGATCCGGCGGGCTGGATCATCTTCAAGCAGCAGCAATATTATCGGTCGATGTCGCTCGCCATCCGCGACATCAAGCGCACCTCGCCATGGCTCGCCTCGGCCACGCTGATCGGACTGAGCTTCGGCTATGGGGTGTTCCATGCAGCGGGTCCCGGCCATGGCAAGGCGGTGGTCTCGGCATGGCTCGTCGGCAATGACGAGCGGCTGAGGCGCGGCATCGCCATCGCTTTCCTCTCCTCCTTCATCCAGGCGCTCACCGCCATTCTGCTCGTCAGCGTGCTGGTGTGGATGCTCGGTGCCGCTTCGGGATTGACGCGGCAGGTGGCGCGCTATCTCGAGGCGACGAGCTATCTCCTGATCGCCGGTATGGGCTTCTGGCTGGTGTGGCAGGCGCTCGGCAGCCGACTGCTCAGCCGCGCGCTGGTGCCGGCGGTGGCGGAAGGCGACCACGCGCACCATCACCACCATCATCACGATCATCGTCACAGCCATCATGATCACGGCGCCCATGATCATGATTGCGGCCACAGCCATCTGCCATCGGCCGCCGCGCTCGACGGCGACTGGTCGCTCGGCCGGGCGCTGTCGATTGCGCTGGCGGTCGGCATCCGGCCGTGCACCGGCGCGCTGCTGGTGCTCCTGTTCTCCTCGGCCGCGGGACTGTACTGGGCGGGGGTGGTGTCGACCTTCGTGATGGCGCTCGGCACGGCGCTGACGGTGTCGGCGATCGCCGCCCTGGCGGTCGGCTCCCGCCGCCTCGCGCTCCGGATGGCAAAGAGCGACACCGCCTGGCTCGGCGGCATTGCGGTCGTGCTCAAGGCGGGTGCCGGCGCGCTCCTGGTGCTGGTGGGCTTGAGCCTGTTCTGGGGCACGCTCAATGGCGGCATGCCGGTCGGCTGACGCCATGCGGCTCTTGCGGCTCGTTGCCATGCTGATGATGGCAGCGCTTGCCGTCTCCGGGCCGGCGCTTGGCCAGGCGACGCTCGGCGATGATGCGCCGCTGCGGTTCGGCCGGTTCGAGGCGGACGGCCAGGCGCGCTACGGGGTGCTGTCGGTCGGCGGGGTGCATGAGCTTGACCGCAGCTTCCTCGATCCGGCGGCGCAGGTGACCGGCCGCGTGTTCCCGCTCGAGGGACTGAAGCTCCTGCCACCGGTGGTGCCGAGCAAGATCATCGGCATTGCGCTGAACTATCCCGACAATCCGCCGCTGCCCGACAAGGCAGGACCGGGCCCCGGCTATTTCGCCAAGCTGCCGAGCGCGCTGATCGGCGAGGGTGGCGAGATCGTGCCGCCGGCCGATTCGACCAATCTCAATTACGAAGGCGAGATGGTGGTGGTCATCGGCAAGCAGGCGCGCAAGGTGAGCCCGAAGGAGGCGCTCGACCACGTCTTCGGGGTGACGGCGGGCAATGACGTCACCGAGCGGGGCTATCCGTTTTCGCCGCTGCAGGTCCTCAGGGCCAAGGGCAGCGACAGCTTTGCGCCGGTCGGCCCGTGGATCGTTCCAGGCCTCCTTTATGACGATCTCCGGCTGACGACGCGGCTCAACGGCGAGGTGGTGCAGAGCGCCCGCACCTCGAAGATGATCAAGAAGGTGGCGGCGATCGTCTCGGATCTGTCGCAGCAATTCACGCTTGAGCCGGGGGACCTGATCTTCACCGGCACACCCGGTAAGACGCGGGCGATGAAGCCGGGAGACGTGATCGAGGTCGAGCTCGACGGCGTCGGCGTGCTGCGCAATCAGGTGAAGGCCGGGCAGTAGGCAGCTCTTTACTCCCCTCTCCCCGCGTCAGCGTGGGAGAGGGTGGCGCGAAGCGCCGGGTGAGGGGCCTTTTGCAACAGTCGTAAATGCTCTGGTCACGACCGAATGGGAGCGATTCCGACACCCCAAAAAGCCCCCTCATCCGCCCCTCCGGGGCACCTTCTCCCACCGCTTCAAGGGGGGAGAAGGGAGTAAGGGGGGAGAAGGGAGTAAAGAGGGCGGATGAACTTGACGTTGCCTTGCGCGTTGCGCTAGAACAAAAGAGCAACATTTAAGGATCTTATCATGGCGAGGACACCGGCGCAGACCCCTGCGGCGGAACCGGTATCCGTCACTCCGATGGACCGGCAAGTGCTGGATAATGCTGCGAATTCAGCGGCGCGGCAGGTGCTGCTGGCGACTTTGCGGGAGCGGGTCTTGCGGCTGGAAGGGGGCATTCCCGATCTTGCCGCCGACCCGGGCGGCACGGTGCCGAGCACGCCATGGCTGATCGGGCTCAAGCCGCTCGATGCGCGCCTTCCCGCCGATGGCCTCGATCCTGCCGGCATTCACGAGATCGCCCCGCGGGAGCCCGGCGATGTGGCGGCCGCCATGGGGTTTGCGGCGGCGCTCGCGGTGCGCCGGCTCCTGTCGGCCGACCCCGAGGGACGGCCGCTGCTGTGGTGCCGCCTCGCCCGCATGGGGATGGAGGCAGGCGGGCTTTACGGCCCGGGGCTCAATGCAATCGGGCTGCCGGCGGGGCGAATCGTGACGGTGGCGCTCCGCCAGCAGCAGGCGATCCTGTGGACGGCGGACGAGGCTCTCAAATCAGGCGCGCTGAGCGGGGTGATCCTCGATCTCGATCCGGCCAGATGCACGGTGACGGCGACGCGGCGCCTTCAGCTCGCGGCACAGTCGGGGCGGACGCCGGCCATCATTGTCATGGCGCATGCCTCGGCGCTGCCAAGCGCGGCGCGCAGCCGCTGGGCGGTGGCAAGCCTTCCCTCGCTGCCACCGGCGCTCGACGAGCGGGCGCCGGGAAAGCCGGCCTGGCGGGTCGAGCTCCGGCGCTGCCGGCGGGGGAAACCGGGAATCTTCTCAGTGGAATGGGATCATGAGACGCATCGTTTCTCTCTGGTTGCCGCTGTTTCCGGTGGAGCAGCTGATGCGGTCGCGGCAGAAAGCCGGGGAACCGCTGCCGCCGCCGGAAGCGCCCTTCGCCTTGGTCACGGCCGGGGCTAAGGGCATGCGCCTTGCCGCCATCAACCGGGTGGCGCAGCGACTCGGGCTGATGCAAGGCGATCGGCTCGCCGATGCCCGGGCGCGGGTGCCCGACCTCCTGTCGGAGATCCATGACGCGAAAAAGGATGAGGCGGCGCTCCTTGGCCTTGCCCGCTGGGCGGAGCGGTGGAGCCCTTCCGTCATGGTCGACAAGCCGGACGGGATCACCCTCGATGCCACCGGCATCCCGCATCTGTTCGGCGGCGAAGCACGGTTCCTCGACACCATGAGGGAACGGCTGGCGGAGCTCGGGCTGACGGTCCGCCTGGCGCTCGCCGGCAATCCGGCGGCGACACGCGGCTTGAGCCGCTTCGCCACCCGGGAGGGGGCGCCGGTGATCGTTCCGCAAGGAGGCGAGCGCACCGCCCTTGCCAGGCTTCCGGTGGCGGCGCTCGGCCTCTCGCCGGACACCGTCAGCACCTTGAAGCGGCTCGGCCTGAAGCGCATCCTCGATCTTTACCCGCTGCCGCGAGCGGCGCTCGCCCGGCGCTTCCGCGACAGCACGCTGGCGGGCGAGGTGCTGGAGAAGCTCGACTCGGCACTCGGCCTCACCAAGACGCCGCTCCTGCCGCTCGATCCGCCGCCGCGCTTCCTGGTCCGCCTGGCGCTCGACGAGCCGGCCATCACCGCCGAGGTCGTCGTCTTCCTGCTCCACCGGATGACCAGGCAGCTCAGTCGCCAGCTCGCCGCGAAAGGGTGCGGCAGCACGCGGCTCACGCTCAAGCTCTACCGGGCCGACGGCTCGCGGGTCGCCATCCAGGCGGGACTGGCGTCGCCATCGACGGACAGCGAGCACATGGCACGCCTGCTCGCGCCCAAGCTCGAGGGACTCGATCTCGGCTTCGGCATCGAGGCGGCGACGCTCGAGGCGAGCGAAACCGCCGCTGTCGAGCCGCTGCAGACGAGCCTTGCCGGCGCGGGCGGCAGCCCGCTGCGCGACGGCACGGCGCTGGCGGCCCTGGCCGACCGGATCGCCAATCGCGATGACGGTGCCAGGCTCTCCGCCTTCCTCCCGGTGGCGAGCCATCTTCCCGAGCGGGCCGAGCGGCCGGTCTCGCCGTTCCGGAAGGAGCGCAGCCCCGCCCCGGCAATCCCGCCGGATCTGCCCCGGCCGCTCCTGCTGCTCGCCCCGCCCGAGCCGATCGCGGTCATCGCCGCGGTGCCCGACGGGCCGCCCATGCATTTCACCTGGCGGCGGGCGGCGCATCGGGTGACCAGGGCGGACGGCCCGGAACGCATCGACAGCGAATGGTGGCGGGCGCTGCAGAAGGTCGGCGCGGCGCGCGACTATTATCTGGTCGAGGACGAGATCGGCCGGCGCTACTGGCTCTATCGGCAGGGGCTTTATCAGCAGACCGAGACGCCGCCGGCCTGGTTCATTCACGGCCTTTTTCCTTGATGGGAAAGCATCGATGACCGTGTTTGCGGAGCTCCAGGCGTTCACCAATTTCACCTTCCTCGAAGGCGGCTCGCATCCGGAAGAGCTGGTGGGCCAGGCGAAGCATCTCGGTCTTGCAGCGCTCGCCGTCACCGACCGCAACAGCATGGCGGGGCTGGTCAGGGCGCATGCCAGCGCCAAGGCCAATGGCGTCAGATTCATCCCCGGGGTGAGGCTCGATCTCATGCGGAGCGAGACGTCGCCGCTTGCCGGTTTTGCCAGCCTCCTCGCCTGGCCAAGGGACCGGGCGGCCTATGGCCGGCTCACCCGGCTGGTGTCGCGCGGGCAGCGGCGCGCCGCCAAGGGCCAATGCATCCTCACCCTCGATGATGTGGCGGAATTCCAGGAGGGCTCGCTCATCGCCATCGTGCCGCCGCCGGGGATGCCGAAGGCGCCTTTCCTCGCCACCATGGCGGCGATCCGCGGCAGGATCGATCAGCCGACCTATCTCGCGGCGAGCATGCTGCGCAAGGCCGGCGAGCGCGCGCGGCTCAACGCGCTGGCGGAAGCGGCGCGCCAGCACCGCACACCGCTCATCGCCACCAATGACGTGCTCTATCACCATCCCGACCGGCGGATGCTGCAGGACGTCCTGACCTGCATTCGCGAAAAATGCACCATCGCGGAAGCGGGCTTCCGGCTCGAGGCCAACAGCGAGCGCCATCTCAAGCCGTCCGAGGAGATGCTGCGGCTGTTTCGCGGCCATGAGCACGCGGTCGAGCGCACCGTCGAGATCGCCGAGCGCCTCTCCTTCTCGCTCGCCGAGCTTCATTACGAATATCCCGACGAGCCGGTGCCGGCCCATCTGACGCCGCAGGAGCATCTCACCGAATTGACCTGGGCAGGAGCTGGCGAGCGCTATCCGAACGGCATCCCGGCCAAGGTCCGGGCGATGGTCGAAAAGGAGCTGGCGCTGATCGAGAAGCTCGATTATGCGCGCTATTTCCTCACCGTTCATGACATCGTCCGCTTCGCGCGGTCGCGGGAGCAGCCGATCCTGTGCCAGGGGCGCGGGTCGGCCGCCAATTCGGCGGTCTGCTACTGCCTCGGCGTCACCGCGGTCGATCCCACCGAGATCGACCTCCTGTTCGAGCGGTTCCTGTCGGAGGAGCGCAAGGAGCCGCCCGACATCGATATCGATTTCGAGCATGAGCGGCGCGAGGAGGTGATCCAGTATCTCTATGACCGCTACGGCCGGGAGCGGGCCGGTCTTGCGGCGACAGTCATCACCTATCGCGGCCGCAGCGCCGTGCGCGAGGTCGGCAAGGCGATGGGCCTGTCGGAGGATGTCACCGCCGCGCTCGCCGGCACGCTGTGGGGCGGGCCGTCGCAGGAATTGACCGAGCTGCGGCTAAAGGAGAAGGGCCTCGATCCCGGCGATCCGCTGCTGTCCCAGGTGATCGCCCTGGCCGAGGAGATCATCGGGTTTCCCCGGCACCTGTCGCAGCATGTCGGCGGCTTCGTGCTGACCAAGCGGCGGCTCGACGAGACGGTGCCGATCGGCAATGCGGCGATGGAGGACCGCACCGTCATCGAATGGGACAAGGACGATATCGACGAGCTCGGGATCCTCAAGGTCGATGTGCTCGGCCTCGGGATGCTGACCTGCATCCGCAAATGCTTCGCGCTGATCGCCGGCTGGCATAGAGCGCATTACACGCTGGCGACCGTGCCGCGGGAGGAGCCCGAGGTCTACGAGATGCTGTGCCGGGCCGATTCGATCGGCGTCTTCCAGGTCGAAAGCCGGGCGCAGATGAACATGCTGCCGCGGCTCAGGCCGAAGACGTTCTACGACCTGGTGATCGAGGTGGCGATCGTCCGCCCCGGGCCGATCCAGGGCGACATGGTCCATCCCTATCTCAGGCGCCGCCAAGGGTTGGAGGCGGAGGACTATCCAGCACCCGACCCCGCCTTCGGCCAGCGGGACGAGCTCTATGCGGTGCTCGGCAAGACCAAGGGGGTGCCGCTGTTCCAGGAGCAGGCGATGAAGCTTGCCATGGTGGCGGCGGATTTCACGCCCGGCGAGCTCAACGAGCTGCGCAAGGCGATGGCGACCTTCAAGCGGCGCGGCACCATCGGGCGGCTCGAGCAGAAGATGATCGCCCGCATGGTCGAGCGCGGCTATGAGCGCGGCTTTGCCGAGCGCTGCTTCAACCAGATCAAGGGCTTCGGCGAATATGGCTTCCCGGAGAGCCATGCCGCGAGCTTTGCCCATCTCGTCTATGTCTCGGCATGGATCAAATGCCGCTATCCGGCGGCCTTCGCGGCGGGACTCCTCAATTCTCAGCCGATGGGGTTCTACGCGCCGGCGCAGATCGTGCGCGATGCCGCGGAGCATGGGGTCCAGGTCAGCGCGCCCGACGTCAATCGCAGCGACTTCGATGCGACCCTCACCGGCTCAGGGCTTCAGCCGGTGCTGCAGCTGGGATTGCGGTCGGTGGACGGGCTCAAGGAGACGGACGGGCGGCTGGTGGCGACGCGGCGCGGCGACAGGCCCTATGACTCGCTCACCGCGCTCCGGCAGCGGACCGGCATCGCGGTTCATTCGATCGAGAGGCTGGCGGCGGCCGACGCCTTCCGTTCGCTCGGCATCGACCGGCGGCAGGCGCTGTGGCAGGCCAAGGCCTTGTCGCGGGCGAAGCCCCTGCCGCTGTTCGCGGCGCAAGGGGTGGAGGGGCAAGGCGACGAAGGACCGGTGACGCTGCCCGAGATGCCGCTGTCGGAGCAGGTGGTCAATGATTACCAGACGCTCAAGCTGTCGCTCAAAGGCCACCCGATGCACTTCCTCCGGGAGGATTGCATGAGCCTCGGCGTCACCGACATGGTGGCGCTCAAGGCCGTGAAGAACAACGCGCCGGTGACGGTGGCGGGAGTGGTGCTGGTCAGGCAGCGGCCAGGCTCCGCCGAGGGCGTGGTCTTCATCACGCTCGAGGACGAGTTCTCGATCGCCAATATCGTGGTGTGGCCGAAGACGCTCGAGAGCTATCGGGCGGCTGTGATGGGGGCACGGCTGATGCTGATCAAGGGCCGGGTGCAGCGGCAGGACGACATCATCCATGTCATCGCCCAGCGCATCGAGGATCTGAGCCATTGGCTGGCCCGGCTGGCGCCCGACGATCTCCTGGTCAACCCGGTGGCGCGGGCCGACGAGGTCAAGCGCGGCAGCCCCGGCGGCTCACGCCCGGCGCTCGCCCGCCATCCGCGGCAGAACCGCATCATCCCGAAGTCGCGGGATTTTCAGTAAGAGGCAGTCGGCATCAGGCATTAGGCAGTGAGCGGAGAGATTGCCTACTGCCTACTGCCTACTGCCTACTGCCTACTGCCTCACCATCACCCCGGCAGCTGGAAGTACCAGTTCGACAGCAGCACCACCGCAAGACCGCCGGCCAGCGTCAGATAGGGCAGCATGCCGGCCTTGCGCTCGCCGAGGTCGTTGCCCTTGAGACCAAGCTCGGCCAGCGCATTGGGCGGGAAACGACCACCATCCTGCAGATAGTGGCGCAGAATGAACACCGGCACGATCAGCGCCGCAAAGGCAAAGCCGACCCACAGGGCATTGGCATAGCCCCACACCTTGGCGCCGGCGCCGAGGAAGATCATGTTGACGAAGGCGAGCACGGTGTTGAGGCCGATCAGCCAGTTCGGCGCCTTCCATGGCCGCGGCACATGGCCGGAATCGACCCGGTGGATCCATCCGGAATTGAGATTGAGGAAGTTGAAGATCAGATAGCCGACATTGGACACGGCGAGCACGAAGAAATAGCCGGCGACGTCGGATGCGATGGCGAGCAGCAGCACGTTGAAGCTGAGGTCGGTCCACATGGCGCGGGTCGGCGCGCCATGCTCGTTGACGTGGCTCAGATAGCGCGGCAGCCAGCCATCGACCGAGCCCTGATAGAGCGTGCGCGAGGAGCCGGCCATGGCGGTCATGATCGTCAGGACGAGCGCCAGGATCATCAGGCCGATCAGGATGGCGTGAATGAAGGCGCCGCCGCCCACCATGTTGGCGATCGCATCGGCGATTCCCGAACCGTCGACGACCGAGGGGGCGAGCATGCCTTCGACGCCCAGCACGCCCTGGAAGGTGAAGGGCACAAGCGTGAAGAGGACGAGGCAGAGCAGACCGGAATAGAAGATGGCGCGGAAGGTGTCGCGCTGCGGATCCTTGAATTCACGGGTGTAGCAGACCGCGGTCTCGAAGCCGTAGGTCGACCAGGCGGCGATGAACAGGCCGCCGAGGAAGAGCGTCCACCCGCCATTGTTCCAGGCGCCGGGCTCGGCCGAGTAGGCAGCCTTGGGCGGCAACAGATTGGCGAAGTTCGCCCAGTCGACCTTGCCGAGCAGGATCGGCACGATGCCGACCACCAGCAGGGTGGCGATGACAAGCGACCCGACCACCTTCTGGAAGTTGGCGGTGCTGATAATGCCGCGGTGCTGGATCGCGAAGATGATCAGCATCAGGACAACGCCGATGACGAAGGTGGCGTTGAGATGGGCGGTGGCAAGCCCCGGGATGTTGAAGGAAGCGATCTCCCAGGTCCTGATCGCCGGAGTGAGCGCTGCCACCGCATCGGCCTGCAGCAGCGCCTGCACGGCATCGGTGGCGGTCTTGCCGGCATTGGCGGCGAGCCATTCGGCGACCCGCGGCGAGTCGGCGGCGACCGTCGAGGCGTTGGCGGCGATCCAGTCCTTGACGGCAGCCGAGTCGGCCGCCGGGATCGGCGCCCAGGCGTTGAGCATATAGCTCGCGGCAATGGCGCAGCCGAGCGACAGCACCGGCGACCAGGCGAACCAGTTGCACCACACCGACAGCGGCGCGATCAGCTTGGAATAGCGCAGCCACGCCGTCGCGCCGTAGATCGAGGCGCCACCCGACTTCTCGCCGAACAGGCCGGCGATCTCGGCATAGGTGAAGGACTGGAGAAAGCCCATGATCATCGAGATGATCCACACCAGGAAGGCAAGCTTCCCGGTGGTGCCGGCAATGCCGCCGATCGAGAACAGGACGAGGGCGGGTACACCGCTCGCCACCCAGAACGCACCCCGCCAGTCAATGGCGCGCCGCAGCTCCTGACGGCCGCCAACCGCAATTGCTTCGGTCGACATGTCGATCTCCCTCTCACCTCGCGGGGTGAGCTTCCATCAATGTCGCGACGCAGGCAATAGGAGGGAGGAATTTTTCCCGCGAGGAAACTCGCGCTAATTGCTGGCTCTGACGGCCACGCGATCACCGGATGCGGCGGCCGGCATCCAGCGGGCGAACAACAGCTCGAGATAGTTGCGATACTGCCGGAGCTGGCGCGGCAGGATGGTCGGATCGCGGTGCGAGCGGCCGAGGATCATGCCACCCTCGATGGTTGCCAGCAGCAGGTCGGCGAGCTCATCGGCGCTGGCAAGGCGCAGCGGCTCGCAATGGCGGATCGCCGCCTCGAATTTCGGCCGCAGCAGCTCCCGCCAGGCGAGAAGTCCGTCGGCCACGATGTCGAGCGTCTTCTCGTCGAAGAGCTGCGCCTCATAGATGTAGCAGGCGAACAGGCAGGCCGGAATCTCGCTGCCCAGCGATTCGATGTCTTCCCCGAACAACCCGACCAGCACCAGAAGCTGGGTCAGGGGATCGCTGGAGAGGCGCTCCGCGCGCTGGATGTTGCGCTCGAGATGGGCGCGGTCGCGGCGGGCAAAGCGCTCGACCAAAGCCTGGCCGAGCTCGGATTTGGTCCGGAAATGGTGGAAGAAGGCGCCCTTGGTCACCCCGGCCGCGCCGATCACGTCATCGACCGAGGTCGCCGCAAAGCCCCGGAGGAACACCAGCCGCTCGGCGGCGTCCATGATGGCGCGCTTGGTCTGCGTTCCGTCCTTTCCCAACCGCATCTCCTAGTCATTTGTCGCCAAAAACAGACTGCTTGGTCCGTTGATGAGCGCGTGTCTCACAATACGAAATCTCGCCGATCGCGCAACTGGCCTGCGGAAATAAAAATGCAATATGTACGTATTGTCACAGGATTTTCCGTTCATCTGCCGTTCACTCGCCAGCCCTTAACAAACGTTCGCCAGCGGTGGACAGCCGCATTGACCAGCAGCCCACTTGACCCCTAAACAAACCGACTAGTCTGTTTCGATCACGGAGAAGCATCATGAACGCCTCCCCCGGCTCCATTCATTTTGACGCCGAACGCGCGGCGCGTTTCGAGACCCGTTTCGTGGATGTGCTCAATTCCGGGGCGCTCTGCCTGATGACGTCGATCGGCCACCGCACCGGATTGTTCGACACGATGGCGAACCTGCCGCCGTCGAGCGCGGTCCAGATCGCCAGGGCAGCGGCGCTGAACGAGCGCTACGTCCGCGAGTGGCTGGGGGCCATGGTGGCCGCAGGAGTGGTGGACCTCGATCCCGGTGTCGGGCTCTACACCCTGCCGGCCGAGCATGCGAGCATGCTGACGCGCAAGTCGCCGGCCCAGAATCTCGGCGTATTCGCGCAATACATCCCGCTGCTCGGCTCGGTCGAGGACGACATCGTTTCGTGCTTCCGCAATGGCGGCGGCGTGCCCTATGGCCGGTTCACCCGCTTCCACGAGGTGATGGCCGAGGATTCGGGGCAGTCCGTTCTGCCGGCGCTGCGCGACCACATCCTGCCGCTGGTGTCGGGTCTCCCCGAACGGCTGGAGAGCGGCATCGACGTCCTCGATGTCGGCTGCGGCCGCGGCAAGGCGCTGATCCTGATGGCCGGGATGTTCCCGAAGAGCCGGTTCATCGGCTTCGACCTGTCGCCGGAGGCGATCAATTGGGGCCGCGAGACGGCGGAGCGCCATGGCGTGATGAATCTCGGATTCGAGGTGCGCGATCTCACCGACTTCCACGACACGGCGCCGCGCAACGGGTTCGATCTCATCACCACCTTCGATGCGATCCACGACCAGGCGAAGCCGATGAATGTGCTCAAGGGGATCCGCCGGGCGATCAAGCCCGACGGCGTCTTCCTGGCGCAGGACATCAAGGGCTCCTGCCACCACCATCTGAACATCGATCATCCGATCGGCACGCTTCTCTATACGGTGTCCTGCATGCACTGCATGACCGTGTCGCTGGCGCAAGGCGGCGATGGTCTCGGCGCGATGTGGGGCCGCGAGACGGCCGAACGCTTCTTCCTCGAAGCCGGATTTTCGACCGTCGAGGTTCACGAGCTGAGCCACGACATCCAAAACAACTACTATGTCTGTCGGCCATGACGGTCGTCGACATATGCACAAGGACAAGGACTATGCATGGCATCCCTGCGTTGACCCTCGTGGTCTCGACGGTGGGAGCGCTGCTTCACCCCATGGTCGGCCGTCTGCGCAGAAAGCGACGGCACCAGGGTCGGCGGAACACTCTCAGTCATGTCGATGACCATCTGCTCCGCGACATCGGCCTCAGCCGGACCGAAATGATCGCGCGGCGCATCCTGAAGGAATAGCCTTCAGCCGACGCCGGCTTCCTCGAGAGCGGCGGCGATATAGATCTCGCGGAGACGCCGGGCCACCGGGCCCGGCGTCCCCATTCCGATGGGCTTGCCGTCGATGGCAACGACCGGGAGCACGAAATTCGATGCCGAGGTGAGCATGGCCTCGTCGGCCGCGAGCGCTTCCGCGACGGTGAACGGGCGCTCGTCGATCGCAAGACCATGGCGCGGGCCGAGCTCGAGCAGCACGCGGCGGCGGATCCCGGGTAGGATGGCGCGCGACAGGGGACGGGTGACGATCACCCCGTCCTTGACGATGTAGGCGGTCGAGGAGGTGCCTTCGGTGACCATGCCGTCCTCGACCATCCAGCCCTCGAAGGCGCCCTGCTCGGCTGCCTGCTGCTTCGACAGCACCTGGCCGAGAAGGGCGATCGACTTGATGTCGCGCCGCTGCCAGCGGATATCCTCGACCGTCACCACCCTGACGCCGGTCTGAGCCAGCGGATTGGCGATGATCGCCTTCGGTTGCGTGAAGGCGATGACGGCAGGCCTGATCCCCTTGGGAAAGGCGAAGTCGCGATCGGCGACGCCGCGGGTGACCTGGGAATAGACCATCCCCTCCGTCAGGTTGTTGCGCCGGATCAGCTCGTCATGGAAGGCGACATAGTCCTCGGGCGAGCAGGGCCAGTCGATCGCGAGCTCGCGCAGCGATCGGTCGAGCCTTGCGATGAAGGGTGCCTGGTCGATCAGCCGGCCGGCGCAGACCGGCACGACCTCATAAACGCCATCGGCGAACAGATAGCCGCGATCGAATATCGAAACCTGGGCGTCCTTCTCGTCGACAAAGGCGCCATTGACGTAAACGATGCGACTCATTTGGCCTTCCCACGCGATCAATGCCGGGGGCAAATCCAAACCAGAAAAGCGCGTCCTCGTCCACCGGCCGTCAACAGGAGCTTTCCCTGTCGCATGGCTCGGTGCTAGAGCCCTGGGGTCCGTCAACCTTCGCCTGAGGCCAGCATGTCGATCATCGTCCCGGACCGCGCCATGGAGGCGGAGGCCTTCCTGTCGAAGTTCCCGGACATCCGCTCGTTCCACCTGATCTGGACCGATCTGTGCGGCGTGCAGCGCGGCAAGCTCCTGCGCCAGGAGGATCTCGCGGCAGCCTGGAAAGATGGCCGATATCTGCCGATTTCGGCGATGGTGCTCGATGTCACCGGCCAGGACATTCCGGAGACCGGCCTGGTTTTCGACGAGGGCGACCGCGATCTCCTGCTGTGGCCGGTGCCGGGCTCGCTCGTCACCATGCCGTGGTCGGCCGAGCGGTCGGCGCAGTATCTCGCCACGATGCACGATCTCGATGGCTCGCCGGCAGTGCCCGATCCGCGCAACCTGCTGAGCCGGATGGATGCGCGCTTCCGCGCCCAGGGCATGGTTCCGGTCGGGGCGGTCGAGCTCGAATTCTTCCTGATGGACCGCGATGCGGCGCTGAGCGGCCACCCGCAGGCGCCGCGCGGCCTGACGGTGCCGGCGCGGCCGATGCATTATCAGGCCTACAATCTCCAGGACCTCGACGACTTCGCACCGTTCTTCAGCGATCTCTACGCCTTTGCCGAGATCCAGGGGCTGCCGGCCCGGGCGCTGATATCGGAATATGCGCCGGGGCAGATGGAGGTGGTGCTCAAGCACCGCGGCGACATCGTCAAGGCGGCGGACGAGGCGATCATGCTCAAGCGGCTGATCAAGGCGACGGCCGAGCGCCACGGCATGATCGCCAGCTTCATGGCCAAACCCTATTCGGAATGGACCGGCTGCGGCATGCATGTCCATGTGTCGCTCGCCAATGAGGCGGGGGAGAACCTGTTCGCCTGCGATGATCCGGCGAGTCACCCGCTGCTGCGCTGGTCGCTGGGCGGCCTCAAGGCCGCGATGGCGGAATCGATGCTGATCTTTGCGCCCAACGCCAACAGCTACCGACGCTTCCGCCGCAATTCCTATGCGCCGGTGGCAGCCAATTGGGGGATCAACAATCGCACGGTGTCGCTCAGAATCCCGGCCGGAGCGGGGCCGACCTGCCACATCGAGCACCGGCCGGCCGGCGCCGATGCCAATCCCTATCTGGTGATCGCGGCGGTTCTCGCCGGCATGCATCACGGCATCACCGGGGAGCTCGATCCCGGCCAGCCGGTCACCGGCAACGGCTATGAGCGGCGAGCCAAATACATTCCCGGCAACTGGTATGATGCGATCGATGCGTTCTGGCGGGCCTCGGTGCTCAAGGAATATTTCGGCAAGGAATTCGTCGAGATCTTCGCAACGATCAAGGAGGTCGAGGCCGACCGGTTCGGCGCCGAGCCGACCGAGCGGGATTTCGAATGGTACTTGAGAACAGTATGATGGGAGGCTTCGCAAATGGCATCGATCATCGGCTTTGCCCATAGCCGCTTCGGCAAGCTCGAGGGCGAGGATCTCGAGACCCTGATCGCGCGCACCGCCGTCGCAGCGGTGGAGCATGCCGGCGTCGGCTTCCCCGACATCGATCAGATCTATGTCGGCAATTTCGGCGGATTCGAGAAGCAGAGCTTCCCGGCGGCCTTCGCCCTCGATGCCGATCCGGCGTTGCGGTTCAAGCCGGCGGTCAGGGTGGAGAATGCCTGCGCGACCGGGTCGGCTGCGGTCCATCTCGGGGCGGACGCGATCGATGGTGGCCGCGGCCGGATCGTGCTCGTGGTCGGCGCCGAGAAAATGACGGTCACGCCGAACGAGGAGGTGGGCGATGTGCTGCTCAACGCCTCCTACCGCAAGGAGGAGGGCGACACGCCGGGCGGCTTCGCCGGCGTGTTCGGGCGGATCGCCGATCTCTATTTCCAGCGCCATGGCGACCGGTCGGCGGCGATGGCGCGGATCGCCGCGAAAAATCACCGCAACGGCGTCGGCAATCCCTTCGCGCAGCTGCGCAAGGATCTCGGCTTCCAGTTCTGCAACACGGTGAGCGACAAGAACCCGCTGGTGGCCGGGCCGATCCGCCGCACCGACTGCTCGCTGGTGTCGGACGGGGCGGCGGCGATCGTGATGACCGACGACGAAACGGCGCTGTCCTTCCCGCGCGCGGTGCGCCTCCGCGGCCGGGCCCACGTCCAGGATTTCCTGCCGATGTCGCGGCGCGACATCATCGCCTTCGAGGGCTGCCGGGTGGCATGGAGCCGGGCCCATGCGCAAGCGGGGACGATGCTCGACGACCTGTCGCTGGTCGAGACCCATGACTGCTTCACCATCGCCGAGCTCATCGAATATGAGGCGATGGGCCTGACGCCGCCGGGCGGGGGAGCGCGGGCGATCGAGGAAGGCTGGACCGAGAAGGACGGCCGGCTGCCGGTCAACCCGTCGGGCGGGCTCAAGTCCAAGGGGCATCCGATCGGCGCCACCGGGGTGTCGATGCATGTGATGGCCTCGCTCCAGCTGCTCGAAGAGGCGGGCGAAATGCAGGTCAGGCGGCCGAGACTCGCCGGGATCTTCAACATGGGCGGTGCGGCAGTCGCCAATTACGTGTCGATCCTCGAGCGGTTGCGGTAGAGACTAAGGAGTCCTGGCCCTGTTCACTCTCCAAGCCGGGAGCCAGAAGCGCGCCGTCGTCCCGACGCCCGGCTTCGAAAGTATCGTGACATCGCCGCCATGCAGCCTCGCCAGCTTGCGCGCGATGGCGAGGCCAAGCCCGATACCGCCGAACCGGCGGGCAATGCCGGCATCGCCCTGGACGAATGGCTGGAAGATCCGCTTGAGATGCCGCCGCTCGATGCCGATCCCGGTGTCGGTGATCCGGAACTCGAGATTGCCCTCGGGGCTGCGGCTGAGCCGCGCTTCCACCGATCCCTTCGGCGGGGTGAATTTCACCGCATTGCTCAGAAGGTTGACCAGCACCTGCTTGAGCCGCGTCAGGTCGCCGGTCAGCTCGATGCCGCTGACCTCCACCAGCTCGCCCATGACGATGTTCTTGCTCCGGGCCTCCGGTCGGCACATTTTGACGCAGGCCTCCAGGAGCTCGGCGGGATCGATCGGCTGCTCGAA
This sequence comes from Aestuariivirgaceae bacterium, assembly GCA_044870245.1. Lineage (GTDB taxonomy): Bacteria > Pseudomonadota > Alphaproteobacteria > Rhizobiales > Aestuariivirgaceae > DATAFF01. The sequence continues at coordinate 16,844 of JBIOYR010000051.1, forward strand.
CAGCGTGATCTCGGCCCGCTCCACCCGTGCAAACTCGATGACATCGCCGATCAGCGCCGCGAGATGGCGGCTCGAATCGCGGATGTCGCCTGCATAGTCGCGATAGGCCGGGTTGCCGAGCGGTCCCTCGCGTTCCTCGGCGAGAATTTCCGAGAAGCCGATGATCGCGTTGAGCGGCGTTCTGAGTTCATGGCTCATCATCGCCAGGAAATGCGACTTGTCGGAGCTCGCCCGCTCCGCCTCCTCCTTGGCGCGGATGAGATGCCGGGCAGTTCGCCGATGCGCCGTGACGTCGCGCCCGAAGCCTCTATAGCCGATGAACTCTCCGGTGCTGTCGAACACCGGCTTTGCATTGATCTGCCAATAGCGAGAGCCTCCCTCGAGCCGCGCCGGGAGCTCGATCTCCTCGACCGGCCGGCGCTCCGCCATGCATGTCAGGAGCTGTCGCCGCCCCCGCGATCGCGCCACTGCGCCGCATGCCTCGTCCAGGCGCTCGCCACGGAGTGCGCGCTCGCCCGCGAGCCGGGTCAGCCGGTCCGAGGCGTAAATGAGACGCATCTCCCGATCGGTGGCGAACAGCCAGTCGGGGCAGGCCGCCGCAAACTCCTCGAGCAGCGTCGGAGCCACATCCTCCGCCGGCGGCGGCTGTTGCGGGTCGCTGGCGGGCACAGCCTCTCTCATCGACAAGGCCAAAGCGGAACGAGCGGAATGACTTCCGTTCCGAGGCGCCCGGGGAGCATAGGGTGGCAATCCTTCTTTCCGGGTTAACCGGTTGCGCTTCGCTGGTGGAATCCCACATGCTTGCTGTTCGAGGAGGAGCGTATGGACGACAGCGTCGTTTCCGCCAGCCGGACGCCATCGGGCCATCCGGCTGTCAGTCATGGCCGGATCGGCGTCCTGATCGTCAATCTCGGCACTCCCGAAGCGGCGGGCTATCTCCCGGTTCGCCGTTATCTGAAGCAATTCCTATCCGACCCCCGCGTCATCGAGACCAACCGAGCCGTGTGGTGGGTCGTTCTCAATGGCATCATCCTGACCTTCCGGCCCTGGAAGAGCGGCCACGCCTATGCCCGCATCTGGAACAACGAAGCCAATGAGTCGCCGCTCAAGACCTTCACCCGCGCCCAGGCCTCGGGCCTTGCCGGCCTGTTCGGCGGCACCCAGGAAATCGTCGTCGACTGGGCCATGCGCTATGGCCTGCCGCCGATCCGCGACCGGCTCGAGGCCCTGGTCCGCCAGGGCTGCGACCGCATCCTGATCTTCCCGCTCTATCCGCAGTATTCCGCCACCACCACCGCCACCGTCTATGACAGCTGCTTTGCCGCGCTGAGCACGATGCGCTGGCAGCCGACCATCCGCGGCGTGCCGCCCTATTACGATCATCCCGCCTATATCGCCGCCCTTGCCGCCTCGCTCGACCGGCACCTCGAATCGCTCCCCTGGACGCCCGACAAGATCATCGCCTCCTTCCACGGCCTGCCCGAGGACTATCTCCGCAAGGGCGATCCCTATCATTGCCACTGTCAGAAGACGACGCGCCTGCTCGGCGAGAGGCTGGGCCTCGGCGCCGATCGTCTCGTCATCGCTTTCCAGTCGCGTTTCGGCCGCGCCGAGTGGCTCAAGCCCTACACCGCCGAGACCGTCGCCGGGCTGGCGCGAGCCGGCACGCGCAATCTCGTCGTCATCACGCCGGGTTTCGCTGCCGACTGCGTCGAGACGCTGGAGGAGATCGCCATCGGTGTCGGCGAGATCTTCCACGCCAATGGCGGGCAGAATTTCTCGGTGGTGCCCTGCCTCAATGCCAGCCCCGAATCGATCGACCTCCTCGCGACGCTGATCCGCCAGGAGCTCGCCGGCTGGTGCTGGCCACCAGCTTGAGAAGGAAAACTTATTCAATTTCGGCTATTCTCCCGCCGGAGAGATCGTGCGCGCGAGGGAATCAGCCAATGTTTCAGGGTTTGAGCGTCTTCGTCCTGGTGCTTCTGGCGCTGGTGGTCATCACAATCTTCCAGGGGATCCGGATCGTGCCGCAGGGCTACAACTACACCGTCGAACGCTTCGGCCGCTACATCCGCACCCTGACGCCGGGGCTCGGGCTGATCATCCCGTTCATCGACCGCATCGGCTCGAAGATGAACATGATGGAGCGCGTGCTCGAAGTGCCGAGCCAGGAGGTCATCACCCGCGACAACGCCATGGTCGAGGTCGATGGCATCTCCTTCTTCCAGGTGCTCGACGCCGCCAAGGCCACCTATGAGGTGAACGAGCTCGAAAATGCCGTGCTCAACCTGACCATGACCAACATCCGCACCGTCATGGGCTCGATGGAGCTCGACAATCTCCTGTCCCAGCGCGACGAGATCAACCATCGGCTGCTGCGCGTCGTCGACCAGGCGACCATGCCCTGGGGCGTGAAGATGACGAGGATCGAGATCAAGGACATCAACCCGCCGCGTGACCTTGTCGAATCCATGGCCCGCCAGATGAAGGCCGAGCGCGACAAGCGCGCCGCCATCCTGGTGGCCGAGGGCGACCGTCAATCGGCGATCCTCAAGGCCGAGGGCGAGAAGCAGGCCGTCGTTCTCGCCGCCGAGGGGCGGCGGGAGGCCGCCTTCCGCGATGCCGAGGCCCGCGAGCGCGCCGCCGAGGCCGAAGCCAAGGCCACCCAGATGGTCTCCGAGGCGATTGCCGGCGGCAATGTCCAGGCCATCAACTATTTCGTCGCCAACAATTACATGAAGGCGCTGGAATCGCTGGCCGGCGCCCCCAATCAGAAGGTGCTGATGCTGCCGCTCGATGCCACATCGATGATCGGTTCGATCGCCGGCATTGCCGAGATCGCCCGCGAGGCCTTCAACACACAGAACGGCAGCGCGATAAACTCGCCCGAGCCGCGCCGCCGGAAGCTGCCGACCGGCTCGGTGCCCAATACCGGTGAGCGCAGCTAGCGAGCGATGGCGGAGCTCTTTCCGGCGCTCGGGCAGTGGGTCTGGTGGATCCTCGCCGGCCTGCTGCTGATCGTCGAGCTTCTCCTCGCCGGCATCTTCTTCGTCTGGCTCGGCATCGCTGCCGCCATCATGGGGATCATCGACTTCCTCTCGCCGCCCTTGAGCTGGCAGGTTGAGGTCGTGATCTTCGCCGTTCTGTCGGCCGTGCTCGTGATCGCCGGCCGCCCTTGGCTCAAGCGCCGCCAGGCGCTCGAAAGCGACCAGCCCAATCTCAATCGGCGGATGCATGACTATGTCGGCAAGTCCTATGTCCTGGACGAGGCCATCATCAACGGCCGCGGCAAGGTCAAGATCGAAGACACCCTTTGGGAGGTGACCGGCCCCGACCTGCCTGAGGGCGCCTGGGTCAGGATCGTCGGCGTCGACGGGCTGCGCCTGCGCGCCATGCCGGGCAATTGACAGACCGTTAACCTTAATCCCGCTACGAATCGCGCGGTCGGGTCGTTGCCGGGGGGCATTCACGTGACATGTTGGGCCGGAAAGGGGCTTTCGCCCCTCATGATCCTCCTTATGGGATCCTGGCTTGCCGCGCCGGCCATCGGTGCCCCGGTCACCGCCATTGTCCCGATCACCGGGCTTCGTCCGGCGGTGATCGACCCGCCGCGAGATGATCCGCCGATCCTGGCGAGCGATCTCGCCGGCGAGCGGCAGAGCATCGAAAGCGCCGACACGCTGCGCCGTCGCCTCGAACGCGACCTCGAGGCCTTCCCCGCCCTTGGCGTCAAGAGCGGTCCGATCTCCTATTTCCCCTCGCTCGTCGTCGAAGGCGTCGCCACCGACAATGTCCGCAACGCCCATGACCACCGTATCGCCGATCTCGGCCTCAGGCTCGCCCCCAGTATCGTCATCGAGTCCGATTGGGTCCGTCACGCCTTCCGCTTCTCCGGCTCGGCCGAGCGCATCTTCTATGCCGATCAGAGCGACTTTGATCCGACCGCGGCCGATGCCGAGGCAAGCCTGCGTTTCGACCTCAAGGGCGGCACGGCTGTCGAGCTCGAAGCTGACTATGATCTGAGCGAGGCGAGCGCCGGCGCGGACGAGGTGCCGCAAGCGGCGGTGGGACTGCGCCGGGATCAGGCGGTCGGCGGCTCCGCCACTGTCATTCATGATGTCGGCCATATCGGTTTGGCGGCCAGGGCCGCTGCCTTTGCCTTCCTCTACTCCGACGTCGCGCTGGCCGATGGCGGCACCGAGAGCAACCGCGACCGCAATTACATCGAGCCGCAACTCTCGGTGAGAACCGGTTATGGCCTGAAGCCCGGGCTCAAGCCCTTTGTCAAGCTCGAATACGCCCCGCGCCTTCACGAGCAGGCGGTCGACCGCAATGGCGAGCGCCGCGATTCGCAAGGGGGTGCCGTTTATCTCGGCGCTGTCATCGACGACCAGCCGCTATGGAGCGGCGAGCTCGCCTTGCGCTACGAGCTCCGCTTCTATGACGATCCCGATCTCGATCCCGCGAGCATCGTCGGGCTCGAGGGAAACCTGATCTGGCGCCCCTCGGCCACCACCACTTTCGCACTAACCGCCACATCGGGCCTGAGCGAGACTTCCGTCGAGGGAGAAAGCGCCACGCCTGACCAAGGCGTCACGCTCGGCGTCACCCAGCGCTTCAAGGACGAGATCGCCTTGACCACGCTCGCCGGCGTCGATTGGTCGGGTGGCAAGGGTGGCGGCGACCTGACATGGTCGGCAGCCCTCGGCGTGACCTTTGCGCTCGGCCGTTCCGCCGCCCTGCTCGCCGGCTATGAGTTCACCCTCTTCGACAGTGCCGACGAGGCGAGTTCCTATGTCGAGAATCGCCTGAGCGCCGGGCTGCGCTTCCGGATTTAGGGAGTACTCACTCCTCCGACAACAGCGACCGGAGCAGCGCCAGATCGCGGATCTTGAGCTTGCGGCCCTGGCGCTGGACGATTCCGAGCCGCTCGAGATGCTTGATCTCTCGTGTCACCGCCTCGCGATGGGTGCTGATGCGGGTTGCGATGTCCTGGTGCGTCGGCGCCGGTGCCAGCACGACGTCGTTGCGCCCGGGGCTGATGGTTTCGGCCAGCCGGATGAGCTCGCTATGGACCCGGCTCCTCACCGCCAGGGTGGAGAACTCGAACACCCGGGCCGTCAGCACCCTGACCTGGCCGGAGAGATGGCGCAGCACCGCCAGCATCAGCGGCGGGTAGCTGCTGAGTGCCGCAATGAACGCCGGCTGGGGCAGCACCGCCACCGTGCAGTCGCTGAGCGCCTCGATCGACGCCGAGCGCGGTGCCCCGTCGATTGCCGCCATCTCGCCGAAAATGCCGCCCGGCCGGATGTCGCGGAAGCTCACCTGCTTGCCCTGCGCCGAATAGACGCTGACCCGCGCCTGGCCGTCGAGCAGGAACAGCACGTCGCAGGAAGTGTCGAGATGACCGATGATCAGCTGCCCTGCACCGAATTCGGCGAATCGGCATTCGGCCGCCAGCGCCTTGAGCGCCGGATCGCCGACCTCCGACAGGAAACCCACCCTCCGCAGGGCCTCGATGCCATGAGTCTTCTGCATGTCCACGAGTAGGCAGTAGGCAGCAGGCACTAGGCAATAGGCATTATGGGAGTGCCAAGCGGCGGTTTACTTTCTAAATGCCTATTGCCTACCACCCGCATTTCTGCCAGGATTAGGACAGTATCACTGTCTCTTTTGCGGCAGGCGCGCAATGTCCAACGCCAATAGCGGGGCCAATCGGCCCAAACGCCACTGACGGCCGCTTCGGCGACGGCGGCCAGGACCCCGACGATTTGCCGCCCCTGCACAAAAAGTTCCGAAAAGCCGTTTAGAGTTTTGCTGGACCCTGGCCACGAGGAGAGTGCCGGTCCAGGATCGAGGTGAGGAGACCAAGGCATGCCCGGACCGCTTGAACGCCGGCAACGCCCTTCCGACCTGCCCGCGCCTTTCGGGCTCTATGATCCCTCGCGCGAGCACGATGCTTGCGGCGTCGGGCTTTATGCCAATATCCGCAATGACAAGAGCCATCGCGTGCTCGAGCAGGGTCTGAGCATCCTGAGGAATCTCGAGCACCGCGGCGCCGTCGGAGCCGATCCCAAGGCTGGCGACGGCTGCGGCGTCCTGATCCAGATCCCGCACCGGTTTCTCGCTGCCGAGGCCGAGCGGCTCGGCTTCGCCCTGCCTGAGCCCGGCGATTATGCCGCGGCCTTCCTGTTCATGCCGCGCGAGCCGGTTCTGCGCGAGGAGATCGAGCGCATCTGGTGGGAGACCGCCCGCGAGGAGGGCCTCAAGGTTCTCGGCTGGCGCGATGTCCCGGTCGATGATTCGGTGCTCGGCGCGAGCGTCAAGAAGTCGGAGCCGTTCTCGCGCCAGCTGTTCATCGGCAAGGGGCCGCTGATTCGCGACGAGGCCCATTTCGAGCGCAAGCTCTTCGTCGCCCGCAAGGTGGTGTCCAACCGGGTGATCGAGGTGCTTGGCGCCTCCGCCCGCGCCTACTACCCGGTCTCGGTGTCGAGCCGCACCATCGTCTACAAGGGCCTCGTCATGCCCGACATGCTGCCCCGCTATTATCGCGACCTCGGCGACCGGCGGGTCGAGACGGCGCTGGCGCTGGTTCATCAGCGCTTCTCCACCAACACCTTCCCGTCATGGCCGCTCGCCCATCCCTACCGCTTCGTCTGCCACAATGGCGAGATCAACACCTTGCGCGGCAACTACAACTGGATGGCGGCGCGCCAGGCCAACATGTCGTCCGAGATTCTCGGCGGCGATCTCGAGAAGCTCTGGCCGATCTCCTATGAGGGCCAGTCCGACACCGCCTGCTTCGACAACGCCCTCGAGCTGCTTTTCATGGGCGGCTACTCGCTGCCCCATGCCATGATGATGCTCATTCCCGAGGCCTGGGCGGGCAATCCCCTGATGGACGAGGACCGCCGCGCCTTCTACGAGCACCATGCCGCGCTGATGGAGCCGTGGGACGGCCCTGCGGCGATCGCCTTCACCGACGGCCGGCTGATCGGCGCCACCCTCGACCGCAACGGCCTGAGGCCCGCCCGCTTTCTCGTCACCCGCGACGGCCATGTCCTCCTCGCCTCGGAAACCGGCGTGCTCGACATTCCCGAGGAGGAGATCGTCGAGAAATGGCGCCTGCAGCCGGGCAAGATGCTGCTCATCGATCTTGAAAAAAAGCGCATCGTCTCCGACGACGAGCTGAAGAGCGATCTCGCGCTTCGCCACCCTTATCGCGACTGGCTGAAGCGCACCCAGATCATGCTGCGCGATCTGCCGCTGGCTGCCGGCAAGGGCCGACGGTCCGAGGTGCCGCTGATCGATCGCCAGCAGGCTTTCGGCTATACCCAGGAGGATATCAGGCTGCTGATGCAGCCCATGGCCCAGACCGGCCAGGAAGCCGTCGGCTCGATGGGCACCGACACGCCGATCTCCGCCCTGTCCGACCGGCCCAAGCTGCTCGACACCTATTTCAAGCAGAACTTCGCCCAGGTCACCAACCCGCCGATCGACCCGATCCGCGAGGAGCTGGTGATGTCGCTCGTGTCGTTCATCGGGCCGCGCCCCAACCTGCTCGATCTCAAGGGCACCTCGCGGCATATGCGCCTCCAAGTGTCGCAGCCGATCCTCAACAATGAGGAGCTCGAGCGCATCCGCCAGATCGGCAAGGTGTCGTCGAACCCGTTCCGCACCGTCACCATCGACATCACCTATGATGTCGCCAACGGTCCCGACTATATGGAGGCGGCCCTCGAGGCGATCTGCGCCGGTGCCGAACGGGCGGTGCGCGACGGCTACAACATCATCATCCTGTCGGACCGTGCCGTGTCGGCCGACCGCGTGCCGATCCCCGCGCTGCTCGCCACCTCGGCGACCCATCATCATCTGATCCGCCGGGGCTTGCGCACCTCGGTGGGGCTGGTGGTCGAATCGGGGGAACCGCGCGAGGTCCATCAATTCTGCACCCTCGCCGGCTATGGCGCCGAGGCGATCAACCCCTATCTCGCCTTCGAAACGCTCGACGACATGCTGCCGGTGCTCGGCGAGGAGATCAGCTCGAAGGATCTCGCCAAGCGCTACATCAAGGGCATCGACAAGGGCCTGCTCAAAGTGATGTCGAAAATGGGCATCTCCACCTACCAGTCCTATTGCGGCGCCCAGATCTTCGATGCCGTCGGCCTCTCCACAGCGTTCGTCCGCAAATATTTCACCGGCACCGCCAGCCTGATCGAAGGCGTCGGCCTCGCCGAGGTCGCCGAGGAGGCGTTCCGCCGCCATGGCCAGGCATTCGGCGCCAACCCGGTCTATGCCGACGCCCTCGATATCGGCGGCGACTATGCCTATCGCATCCGCGGCGAGCAGCATGTCTGGTCGCCGGAGACGGTGGCGGAGCTCCAGCACGCGGTGCGCGGCAACAGCGCCGAGCGCTTCCGCGAATTCGCCCGCCTGGTCGATGAGGAGGCGGCGAGCAGCAAGACGCTGCGCGGTCTGTTCCGCATCAAGGACGCCGCCGAGATGGGCCTCGGCTCCGTCAAGCTCGACGAGGTCGAGCCGGCATCCGCCATCGTCCGGCGCTTCTCGACCGGTGCCATGTCCTTCGGCTCGATCAGCCGCGAGGCCCACACCACCCTTGCCATCGCCATGAACCGGATCGGCGGCAAGTCGAACACCGGCGAGGGCGGCGAGGAGCCCGACCGTTTCCGCCCGCTCGCCAATGGCGACTCCATGCGCTCTGCGATCAAGCAGGTGGCATCCGGCCGCTTCGGCGTCACCACCGAATATCTGGTCAATGCCGATCAGATCCAGATCAAGATGGCGCAAGGGGCCAAGCCCGGCGAGGGCGGCCAGCTGCCCGGCCACAAGGTCGACGCCACCATCGCCCGCGTGCGGCATTCCACGCCCGGCGTGGGTCTCATCTCGCCGCCGCCGCATCACGACATCTATTCCATCGAGGATCTGGCGCAGCTGATCTTCGACCTGAAGAACGTCAACCCGGAGGCTGCGATCTCGGTCAAGCTCGTCTCCGAGGTCGGCGTCGGCACCGTCGCCGCCGGCGTCGCCAAGGCGCGCGCCGACCACATCACCATCTCGGGTTACGAGGGCGGCACCGGCGCCTCGCCGCTGACCTCCATCAAGCATGCCGGCAGCCCCTGGGAGATCGGCCTTGCCGAGACCCAGCAGACCTTGGTCGCCAACCGCCTGCGCGGCCGCGTCGCCGTTCAGGTTGATGGCGGCCTGCGCACCGGCCGCGATGTCGTCGTCGCCGCCCTGCTCGGGGCCGACGAGATGGGCTTCTCGACCGCCCCGCTGATCGCCGCCGGCTGCATCATGATGCGCAAGTGCCACCTCAACACCTGCCCGGTCGGCGTCGCCACCCAGGATCCGGTGCTGCGCAAGCGCTTCAAGGGCCTGCCCGAGCACGTCATCAACTATTTCTTCTTCGTCGCCGAGGATGTCCGCCGCTTCATGGCGGCCATGGGCTTCCGCCGCTTCGAGGACATGGTGGGCGCCACCGAATGGCTGGAGAAGGAGGCCGCTTTCCACCATTGGAAGGGCAGGGGGCTCGACTTCCGCCGCCTGTTCGTGCGCCCCGAGGCGCCGGAGGGCACCGCGCAGCGCCACAGCGAGAAGCAGAACCACCCGATCTCGACCGTCCTCGACCGCGCGCTGATCACCGCCGCCAAGGGCGCCCTCGCCGGTGGCGAGAAGGTCGAGATCGAGGCCGCCATCCGCAACACCGATCGCACCGTCGGCGCCATGCTGTCAGGCGCTCTCGCCAGGATGCACGGTCATTCCGGCCTGCCCGACGACACCATCCGCGTCGAGTTCACCGGCACCGCCGGTCAGAGCTTCGCCGCCTTCCTCGCCAAGGGCATCACCTTCGATCTCGAAGGCGCCGCCAACGACTATGTCGGCAAGGGCCTGTCCGGCGGCCGGCTGATCGTGCGCCCGCCATCCTCCTCCGGCGCCGCCCCCGAGCGCTCGATCATCGTCGGCAACACCGTGCTCTACGGCGCCATCGCCGGCGAGTGCTATTTCCGCGGCATCGCCGGCGAACGCTTCGCCGTCCGCAACTCCGGCGCCATCGCCGTGGTCGAAGGCGTCGGCGACCATGGCTGCGAATACATGACCGGCGGCGTCGTCCTCGTCATTGGTCCGACCGGGCGGAATTTCGCCGCCGGCATGTCGGGTGGCGTCGCCTACGTCCTCGACGAGGCTGGCGATTTCGCCCGCCGCTGCAACCTCGCCATGGTCGATCTCGCACCGGTGCCGGCCGAGGAGGAGACCATCGAGCGTCTTCACCATCATGGCGGCGACCTCGAGCATCATGGCCTGGTCGATGTCTCGGCCGACATGACCCGCCGCGATGCCGAGCGCATCTGGGAATTGCTCGGCCGCCATCTCAAGCACACCGGCTCGACCCGCGCTCGCACCATTATCGAGCGCTGGGACAGCTATCTGCCGCGCTTCGTCAAGGTCATGCCGGTCGAGTACCGCCGCGCCCTGATGGAGCTCGAGGCCGAGCAGGCGGCAAGCGACGGCCTCCAGATCGGCCTCAAGCGGCGGGCCTGACGCCATGGGCAAGATCACCGGCTTCCTCGAAATCGACCGGCAGGACCAGACCTACGCGCCTGCCGCCGACCGGGTGCGCCATTTCGGCGAGTTCACCATCCCGATGGAGGACCGCGATCTGGTGCGCCAGGCGGCCCGCTGCATGGATTGCGGCGTCCCCTATTGCCATGGGCCGACCGGCTGCCCCGTCAACAACGAGATCCCCGACTGGAACGATCTCGTCTACCAGGGCAATTGGGAGGCGGCCGCCCGCAATCTCCATTCCACCAACAACTTCCCTGAGTTCACCGGGCGGATCTGCCCGGCACCCTGCGAGGAGGCCTGCACCCTCAATCTCGAGGACGCGCCGGTCACCATCAAGACCATCGAGCAGGCGATCGCCGACAAGGCCTTTGCCGAAGGCTGGGTGAGGCCCGAGCCCGCCGAGGCCTCGACCGGGCGGGTCATCGCCGTGGTCGGGTCGGGCCCGGCCGGCCTTGCCGCTGCCCAGCAGCTCGCCCGTGCCGGTCATGGCGTGCATGTCTTCGAGCGCTACGCCACGGCTGGCGGCCTGCTGCGCTACGGCATCCCCGACTTCAAGATGGAGAAGCAGATCATCGATCGCCGGGTGGCGCAGATGGCGGCCGAGGGCGTGGTCTTCCACTATAATGTCGAGATCGGCGTCACCCGGCCGTTCCGCTCCCTGCTCGACCGCTTCGATGCGGTGCTGCTCGCCGGCGGCGCCGAGCGCCCGCGCGATCTGCCGCTGCCCGGCATCGATCTTCTCGGCTGCCACTTTGCCATGCCCTATCTGATCCAGCAGAACCGCCGCGTCTCCGGCGAGCCTCTGGGTCCTGAGGAGGACATTCTGGCCGGCGGCAAGCATGTGGTGGTGATCGGCGGCGGCGACACCGCGTCTGACTGCATCGGCACCGCCTTTCGCCAGGGCGCCCTTTCCGTCACCCAGCTCGACATCCGCCAGGAGCCGCCCGAGCGCGAGGACAAGCTGATGGTCTGGCCCTATTGGCCGACCAAGTTCCGCACTTCGACCAGCCAGGCCGAGGGCGCCGAGCGCGAATTCGCCTGCGCCACCCTCGAAATCATTGGCGATGACGGGGGCCGCGCGGTCGGCGTGCGCTGTGCCAGGGTCGACGCCGCCCGACTCCCGTTGCCCGGGACCGAGTTCACCATCCGCGCCGATCTCGTGCTGATCGCCATCGGCTTTGCCGGGCCTGACGAGCGCGGCCTCCTCAAGGAGTTCGATATCGCCCGCGATCGCCGGAGCAACATTCGCGCCAACACCGACGATTATCGCACCTCGCTGGCCAAGGTCTATGCCGCCGGCGATATCCGCAAAGGTCAGTCGCTGGTGGTGTGGGCGATCCGCGAGGGCCGCCAGGCCGCCCGCTCGATCGATCTCGATCTGATGGGGGAGACCGAGCTGCCGCGGTAGCTTAGGCAGCCAAAGCGACCTGCCATCCGGCATCAGGCGTTTCTTCGAGAATCACTGGCTCGGCCGGCACCTCGTCACGGGTCGCC
>JBIOYR010000052.1:0-10196 GCA_044870245.1 Aestuariivirgaceae bacterium
CCGGCATCGACCCTCACCCGGGCATCCAATCTCCTCAGCAACCGGCTCGAGGGCAAGACGATCGTCGAGATGCAGCGTTACATTCGCGAGGATGCCGATGTCATTCGGCGGGAGCTCGACGAGCTCACCGCCAAGGTTGTCGAGGCCGGGCTTGCGACCTGGTCGGGCGAGGAAGCGGACGAGAAGCGGCTGATCGTGCGCGGCCAGGCGCATCTGCTCGAGAGCACGACGGCGCTGGCCGATTTCGAGCGCATTCGCCGGCTGTTCGAGGATCTCGAGGAGAAGCACGAGGTGATTCGCCTGCTGGGGCTGGCGGAAGCCGGCGAAGGGGTGCGGATCTTCATCGGCGCCGAGAACAAGCTGTTCTCGCTTTCCGGGTCGTCGCTCATCGTTGCGCCCTATCGCGACGGCGAGCAGCGGATCGTCGGTGTTCTCGGGGTGATCGGACCGACCCGGCTGAATTACGGCCGGATCATCCCGATGGTCGATTACACCGCCAGGGCGGTCGGCCGGCTGCTCACTTGATTTTTCGCCCGTTTGCGGCAGATATCCCCTGCTGAAACGCCCACTTCCCAAGCATTCACGGATCCATGGACGATGATCGATACCCGCAAGTCTGCAGCCAACCAGGACGGCGACCCGCTCGCTGACGACCCGAGCGCCAATGAGGCGGCCAGCGGGGCCGGCGAGGAGATCTCGGTCGACGCGCTGCTGCGCGGCGAGGCGGAAGCCGGCCGGGAAGCAGGCCTGCGCAACGAGGTTGCCGAGCTCAAGGACAGGCTCCTCAGGGCGATGGCGGACACCGAGAATGTGCGCCGCCGCGCCGAGCGCGAGAAGGCAGAGGCAACGCTCTATGCCGCCAGCAATTTCGCGCGCGACCTATTGAGCGTCGCCGACAATATGGCGCGGGCACTCGAGGCGATGCCGGAGAAGCAGCGCGAAAAGGCCGACGAGGCGACGCGCAACCTGCTGGCCGGCATCGACCTCACCTATCGCGAGCTGATGCAAGTGTTCGAGCGCTACAACATCAGGCGGGTCGATCCGCTGGGCGAGCGGTTCGATCCCCATTTCCACCAGGCGATGTTCGAGGTTCCCGATCCGGAAGCACCGCCCGGCACGGTGGTCCAGGTGGTGCAACCGGGCTACCGCATCGGCGAGCGGGTGTTGCGTCCGGCGCTGGTCGGTGTCGCCAAGGCCGGGCCGCGAACGGGGCCGGGCCGAAATGACCGCGGCGGCGCGTGATCACCGGTTCGCCGGCAGTGTCACGCGGCGCAGCGTGAGATTGATCCTGCCGCCTTCGGGCAGCAGAGTCGAGGAGCCGGGCAGAATGCGGTCCACCCCATGATAGCAGAGCCGGCTCGCGCCGCCCATGACCACGACGTCGCCCGAGGCGAGCCTGACGGAGCGGGTGGGACCGCGACGGGTCGGGCCGCCAAAGCGGAACAGAGCGGTATCGCCGAGCGACAGCGACACCACCGGGGCAGCAAGATCCGCCTCGTCCTCATCGCGATGAAGACCCATGCGGGCGCCAGCACCATAATAGTTGACAAGGCAGGCCTCGGGATCGTGAGGATAACCGCCGAGCCTGCGCCAGAGCTCGAGCAGGAGGTCCGGCATGGGCGGCCACGGCCTGCCGGTGACGGGGTGGACTGCCTGATAGCGGTAGCCGCCACGGTCGGAAACCCAGCCGAGAGGACCGAGATTGGTCATGCGAACGCTGAAGGGTTTGCCGGTTTTCGGCATCACCGGGGTGAAGAGCGGGGCTCGTTCGATGCGCTCGCGCAGCTCGGTCAGCAGCGCCAGCTGGGCAGCCCGGTCCAGGAGGCCGGGGTGGTGGACCAATCCTTCCGTCATGTTTTCTGGTGTTTCGGGGAACACGACAACTTGATGCACAACAGATTACCCTTATATAAGCCCCGGAAACCCGAGGGGAACCGGCACGATGGACGGCAGGACCTTTCGGCTCCAATTCGACGAAGACGGAGGCCTGCTCCCCCGCCCGCCGGGGCAAAGGGCGCCTTGCGACAAGGGCTTTAGAGACGGCCTGCCAGGAGGAGAAAATCATGGCCAATAAAGTCATCGGCATCGACCTCGGCACCACAAATTCCTGCGTGGCGGTCATGGAGGGCAAAACGCCGAAGGTCATCGAGAATGCCGAGGGCGCCCGCACGACGCCATCGATCGTCGCCTTCAACGACGACGGCGAGACGCTGGTCGGGCAACCCGCCAAGCGGCAGGCGGTGACGAATCCCGAAAACACCTTCTTCGCCATCAAGCGGCTGATCGGGCGCCGCTATGACGACCCGATGGTCGAGAAGGACAAGAAGCTCGTTCCCTACAAGATCATCCGCGCCGACAATGGCGACGCCTGGGTCGAGGCGCGCGGCAAGAAATATGCTCCCTCGCAGATCTCGGCCTATGTGCTGATCAAGATGAAGGAGACGGCGGAGCGCTATCTCGGCGAGCCCGTCACCCAGGCGGTGATCACCGTTCCCGCCTATTTCAACGACAGCCAGCGGCAGGCGACCAAGGATGCCGGCAAGATCGCCGGTCTCGAGGTGCTGCGCATCATCAACGAGCCGACAGCGGCGGCGCTCGCCTATGGCCTCGACAAGAAGGAGGCCGGCACCATCGCGGTCTATGACCTCGGCGGCGGCACGTTCGACATCTCGGTGCTCGAGATCGGCGACGGCGTGTTCGAGGTGAAATCGACCAATGGCGACACCTTCCTCGGCGGCGAAGATTTCGACATGCGCATCGTCGACTATCTGGCCGACGAGTTCAAAAAGGAGAGCGGCATCGATCTCAGGCGCGACAAGCTGGCGCTGCAGCGGCTGAAGGAAGCGGCGGAGAAGGCGAAGATCGAGCTGTCATCCTCGACCCAGACCGAGATCAATCTGCCCTTCATCACAGCCGATCAGACCGGGCCGAAGCATCTCGCCATCAAGCTCACCCGGGCCAAGCTCGAGGCGCTGGTCGACGACCTGATTCAGAAGACGGTCGGACCCTGCAAGGCGGCGCTCAAGGATGCCGGGCTCAGTGCCGGCCAGATCGACGAGGTGGTGCTGGTCGGCGGCATGACGCGCATGCCGAAGGTCATCGAGACGGTGCGCCAGTTCTTCGGCAAGGAGCCGCATAAGGGCGTCAATCCGGACGAGGTGGTCGCGGTCGGCGCCGCCATCCAGGCCGGCGTGCTGCAGGGCGAGGTCAAGGACGTCCTGCTGCTCGACGTGACGCCGCTGTCGCTTGGCATCGAGACGCTGGGCGGCGTGTTCACCCGGCTGATCGAGCGGAACACGACGATCCCGACCAAGAAGTCGCAGGTGTTCTCGACGGCCGACGACAATCAGACGGCGGTGACCATCCGGGTGTTCCAGGGCGAGCGCGAGATGGCGCAGCACAACAAGCTGCTCGGCCAGTTCGACCTCGTCGGCATCCCGCCGGCGCCGCGCGGCGTGCCGCAGATCGAGGTCACTTTCGACATCGACGCCAATGGCATCGTGTCGGTGTCGGCCAAGGACAAGGCCACCGGCAAGGAGCAGCAGATCCGCATCCAGGCGAGCGGCGGGCTGTCGGACGCCGAGATCCAGAAGATGGTGAAGGATGCCGAGGCGCATGCGGCAGAGGACAAGCAGCGCAAGGAGCTTGTCGAAGCCAAGAATCACGCCGAAGGTATGGTCCACTCGACGGAGAAGTCGCTTGCCGAGTTCGGCGACAAGGTCGCGGCTGCCGACAAGTCGGCGATCGAGACGGCGATCAGCGAGCTGAAATCGGCGTTGGAGGGCGAGAACAAGGACCAGATCGAGCAGAAGACCAATGCTCTCGGGCAGGTGGCGATGAAGCTCGGCGAGGCGATGTACCGGCAGAGCCAGGGCGAGCAAACACCGCCGCCCGGAGCCGGAACGGGAGCCGGTCCGCAAGGGAAGGCCGACGACGGTGTCGTCGATGCCGATTTCGAGGAAGTCAAGGACGACGATCGCAAGTCGGCCTGATCGGATGAAACGGGACCGCCCTCGGGCTCATGCCGGCGCGGCAGGGGTGCCGGGGGCGGTCCTTCACATGCAACGGCTCGATCGCTTGAACCGAATTCCAGTTGGCCCAGGCGGGGAACTCATCGTGAAGGCCGGAGAGGCCCATGGCCAAACGTGACTATTATGACATTCTGGGGGTGTCGCGGGGTGCGGGCGAGAAGGAGCTGAAATCCGCTTTCCGTCGGCTGGCCAAGCAATTCCATCCCGACGCCAATCCCGGCGACAAGACCGCCGAGCACAAATTCAAGGAAATCAACGAGGCCTATGAGGCGCTGCGCGATCCGCAGCGGCGGGCAGCCTATGACCGTTTCGGCCATGCCGCATTCGAGACCGGCGGCATGGGCGGGCATTCGGCGGCGGGCGGCTTCGGGCCGGAATTCGCCTCGTCGATGTCGGATATTTTCGAGGACCTGTTCGGCGAGTTCATGGGTGGCGGCCGCGGGCGGGGCGGACGGCGCGGCGGCACCCAGCGGGGCTCGGATCTGCGCTACAACATGGAGATCGCCCTCACCGAGGCCTATAGCGGCAAGACGGCCCAGATCCGGGTGCCGACCTCGGTCGCCTGCGAGCCCTGCAAGGGGTCCGGTGCCAAGCCGGGCACCAATCCCAAGACCTGCCCGACCTGCAGCGGCCAGGGGGCGGTGCGCACCTCCTCAGGCTTCTTCACGGTGGAACGGACCTGCCCGACCTGCCAGGGTCGCGGCCGGGTGATCTCGGACCCCTGCGCCGCCTGCTCCGGTCAGGGACGGGTGACCAAGGAGCGGACGCTGTCGGTGAACATTCCGGCGGGCGTCGAGGACGGCACACGGATCAGGCTGGCCGGCGAAGGCGAGGCGGGGGTGCGCGGCGGACCGGCCGGCGATCTTTACATCTTTCTCAGCGTCAAGCCGCATGAGTTCTTCCAGCGCGACGGCGCCGATCTGTTCTGCCGGGTGCCGATTTCGATGGCGGCGGCGGCACTTGGCGGCGAGATCGAGGTGCCGACGATCGACGGCAAGCGGGCGCGGGTCCACATCACCGAGGGCACGCAGACCGGCAAGCAGTTCCGGCTCAAGAGCAAGGGCATGCCGGTGCTCAGGTCCAACCAGCATGGCGACATGTATATCCAGACCACGGTCGAAACCCCGGTGAACCTGACGCGCAAGCAGCGCGAGCTGCTCAAGGAGTTCGATCGCGAGGCCAAGAACAACAGCCCGGAATCGGCGGGGTTCTTCGCCCGCGCCCGGGCGTTCTGGGAAGGGTTCGGGGGGTAGTCGGCCTTCAAGCCTCTTTCGGAGGGGTCGAAAAAACTCCTTAGCCGGGCCATTCGGGTAGCATTTCGGCCCGTTTCGCACGAGTCCGGCAAGAGTCCCTCATCCGCCCCTTCGGGCACCTTCTCCCCGTGAGGACGGGGAGAAGGGATAAAACGAGTGAGCCGCCCCTAATTTCTCCCGTCGCCCCGCGTCATCGGGGAGAGGGTGGCGCGAAGCGCCGGGTGAGGGGCGCTTTCAGGCACAGGGCGAGACTGGGTCTCCGTGCTTACTTCATATCAAGGGCGCTGCGCTTCTCGGGCTGCGGCTCGCTCGCTCGGATGCTTTCGACGGTGGCCTTGATCGACGCCAGTTGTTGGCCGAAGCCCACGAACTGGCCTCTCATCTCGGCCACCTCCTCCGCCACCGCGTTGACGCGATTCGCTACGTAACCGAGCACCCCGGCGCCAAGGATCGCCGTTACGGCGAATACCCCGGTCATCAGATTGAGTCGGCCTCTAATGCCGTCGATCGCGATCCCGACCTCGCGAAGAGTCCTGAAATCCTCTGCAGCCATGAATGCACAATGGCAATCAATGGGCTAATCCGCAAGTCAAGATACTGCCAAAGGTTGAAACAGGTCCTCACGACCGGAGCGTCGCGCCGGTCGCCTTGCCCGCCTGGGCCACCACCTTGGCGCTGATCGCCTCGATCTCCTGGTCGGTCAGGCTGCGCTCGCGCGGGCTGATGGTGATCTCGATCGCCACCGACTTCTTCCCTGAGCCGATCGCGCCGCCGGAGAACACGTCGAACACCGCGACATCGCTGATCAGCGTCCTGTCGGCGCCGCGCACCGCCTTGACCAGCTTCTCC
This sequence comes from Aestuariivirgaceae bacterium, assembly GCA_044870245.1. Classification (GTDB taxonomy): domain Bacteria; phylum Pseudomonadota; class Alphaproteobacteria; order Rhizobiales; family Aestuariivirgaceae; genus DATAFF01. The sequence goes on from JBIOYR010000052.1 coordinate 6,134, forward strand.
GCCTCGACGCCGTCATCGACCAGGAAAGCGAAATCGCGCTTGACCGGCATGAGGTCGGAGGCCTCGAGCGCCGGCCGGAGCGCGGTGCGCCCGCGCGGCTCCGGCACCGCATCGAGGACGATCTCGAAGCCGTAAAGCGGGCCGCGCACATCCATGACCTGCAGCACCCGCGGATGGATCTCGCCGAACCAGCCGAGCTGGTTCTTCGGGCCGAGCTGCAACGTGCCGGAGCGCCCGGGATGGAACCACGACGGCCCACCGGCAACCGTCTGGAGATTGGCGGCCGGCGCCCCCGCCGCGGCGAGCGCCGCCAGGGCATCCGCCTTGACGTCGAACACATCGACGGCACGCTCAACGCCGGCCCAATGGCGGGGTGCCGTTGCCCCACGCCTTACCGCCGCCGCCCTGACCGTCTCCTGCTCCGGCCGGTCGCCGGCATAGGCCTGCCCGACCTCGAACAGGCCGGTATCGGTGAAGCCGCGCGCCAGATTGCGCCCGGTTGCCGCGATCAGATTGGGCAGGAGCGACGGCCGCATGTCGGAGAGCTCCGAGGAGATCGGATTGTCGAGCTTGAGCTCGGACCCGCCGCCGCCGAACAGCCGCGCCTGCTCCTCGGCGAGAAACGACCAGGTCACCGCTTCATTGAGGCCAAGGCTGGCCAGCCGCCGCCTGACCGCCACCGTGCGGCGCTGCAGCGGCGTCAGCACCGGACGGGCCACCGCATGGAGCCGCCGCATCGGCGTCGCCGGCACCTGGTCGAGCCCGACGATCCGGCAGACCTCCTCGACCAGATCGGCTTCGCCGCGGATGTCCGGCCGGAAGCTCGGAACCCGGCAGTCGAGCCCTGCCGCGGTCTCCTTCACAGTGAAGCCGAGGCTCTCGAGGATCGCGATCTGCCGTTCCTTCGGCACATCGAGGCCGCCCAGCGACTTCACCCGCGAGGCCCTGAGCGTGTAGTGCCGATCGACCTCCGGGACCGTTCCGGCGATCACCAGCTCGGACGCCGCGCCGCCGCAGAGATCGAGGATCATCCGCGTCGCGATCTCGGCGCCGGGAATGACGAAGGCCGGGTCGACGCCGCGCTCGAACCGGTAGCGGGCATCCGACTGGATGGCGAGCCGGCGCCCGGTGGCGGCGGTGCGCACCGGGTCGAACAGCGCGACCTCGAGAAAGACGTTGACGGTTTCCTCGCTGCAGCCCGAGCGCTCGCCCCCCATGATGCCGCCGATCGATTCGGGGGCCTCGTCATCGGCGATCACCGTCATCTCGGGATCGAGCTCATAGGTCCGGCCGTCGAGCGCCGCAATGGTCTCGCCGGGCCGCGCCAGCCTCACCTGGATGTCGCCGCGCACCTTGTCGGCGTCGAAGACATGCAGCGGCCGCGAGAACCCATAGGTGACATAGTTGGTGATATCGACCAGCGCCGAGATCGGCCGGAGCCCGATCGCCCTGAGCCGCCGCGCCAGCCAGTCGGGCGAGGGCCCATTCGTGACGCCGCGAAAATAGCGGCCGACGAAGAGCGGGCAAGGGCTGGTGTCGCCGGCGAAGGCGAGCCGCACTCTGATCGGCGAGGCGAAGGTGCCCTTGACCGGGGTGACCTCGAGGCGCTTGAGCGTGCCGAGGCCCTTCGCCGCGAGATCGCGGGCAATGCCGCGCACCCCGAGAGCGTCCGGCCGGTTCGGCGTCACCTTGACATGAAAGACCGGATCGCTGAGACCGAGCGCCTCGGCCGCCGGCGTCCCGACGGGGAAGTCGGTCTTAAGATCGATGATCCCCTCATGATCGTCGGACAGCAGCAGCTCGCGCTCCGAACACATCATGCCGTTCGAGGCGACGCCGCGAATGGTGCCGGGCTCGAGATCGACGCCGGTCCCCGGTATATGCGTGCCGGGCGGCGCGAACAGCCCGACCAGGCCGGTGCGCGCATTGGGAGCGCCGCACACCACCTGCACCCGGCCATGGATCGTCTCGACATCGAGCACTTGCAGGCGGTCGGCATTGGGATGCGGCCGCGCCTCGATGACCCGCGCCACCGTGAAGGGCTCGAGCGCCGCCGCCGGATCGCTGATGTCCTCGACCTCGAGACCGGCGCCGATCAGCCCGTCGCGGATCTCCTCGATCGCCGCCGTCGTGTCGAGATGGTCCTTGAGCCAGCCGAGCGTGAACTTCACGTCAGTCCTCCGGCAAGCGAGGGCGCATCGAGAGCCCGGAAGCCGTAATGCCGAAGCCAGCGCAGATCGGCTTCGAAAAAGGCGCGAAGGTCGGGGATGCCGTATTTCAGCATGGCAATGCGATCGAGACCCATGCCGAAGGCAAAGCCCTGCCATTGATCGGGGTCCAGCCCGCCGGCCCGCACCACATTGGGATGCACCATCCCCGATCCGAGAATCTCGAGCCAGCTGTCGCCGGTGCCGATCCGGACCTGGCCGCCTTCCCAGGAGCAGTTGATGTCGACCTCCATCGAGGGCTCGGTGAAGGGGAAATGCGAGGCGCGGAACCGCATCTTGACCTGATCGAGCTCGAAGAACGCCTTGCAGAACTCCTCGAGGCACCATTTGAGATGGCCGAGGGTGAGGTCGCGGTCGAGCGCCAGCCCCTCGATCTGATGGAACATCGGCGTGTGGGTGAGGTCGCTGTCGCAGCGAAAGGTGCGACCCGGCGCGATGATGCGGATCGGCGGCGCCAGCGTCTCCATGCTGCGGATCTGCACCGGGCTGGTATGGGTGCGCAGCACCATCCGGCTGCCGTCGGGCTTGGGCCGGAAATAAAAGGTGTCGTGCTCCTGGCGCGCCGGATGTTCGGGGGGAATGTTGAGCGCGCCAAAATTATACCAGTCGGTCTCGATATGCGGGCCCTCGGCCACCCCGAAGCCGAGATCGCCGAAGATCTCGACGACCTCGTCGAGCACATGGCTCACCGGGTGGACGCTGCCCTGAACGGTCGGCCTCGGCGGCAGGGTGACATCGAGCCGCTCGGTGGCAAGACGCGCTTCGAGCGCCGCCTCGCGCAAGGCGTCGCGGCGCTCCGTCAGGGCCTCGGTCACCCGCTCCTTGAGGCGGTTGAGCAGCGCGCCGGTGGCGCGCCGGGCCTCCGGATCGAGGGAGCCCAGCTCCTTCATCCGCTCCGAGATCACGCCCTTCTTGCCCAGCGCCGCCACCCGAACCGATTCGAGCTCGCGCTCGTCGGCGGCGGTGCTGATCTCGGCAAGGATGCCGGATTCGAGGCGCTCGACGCTCGACTCTTCGTTCATGACGCTGCTCATGGGCCTCTCACCAGAAAGGCGGAGAGTTAAAGCGCCGCCTTGGCTTTCTCGACCAGCGACTTGAAGGCGTCGGGCTCGCGCACCGCGAGATCGGCGAGCACCTTGCGGTCGATCTCGACGCCCGCCTTGTCGAGGCCGTTGATGAACCGGCCATAGGTCAGTCCGAGCGCCCGGGCCGCCGCATTGATCCGCTGGATCCACAATGCGCGGAAATTGCGCTTGCGCTGGCGGCGGTCGCGATAGGCATATTGGCCGGCCTTCTCGACCGCCTGCACGGCGGCGCGAAACACATTCTTGCGACGGCCATAATATCCCTTGGCCTGCTTGATGATCTTCTTGTGACGGGCATGGGCAGTGACGCCACGCTTGACGCGAGCCATGACGGACTCCTTCGAGGATGGAACTAGAGCATGATGATAATAGGTGTACTCACCTGCGCCGAGGCGATTTTGCCGCGTGGGCAGGAGAACGGCCGAAGGCCGTATCGGCAATACGGTCGAGGCCTTCGACGAACCCACGCGGCAAAAGCGCTCGGCCCTTTGGGTTGCGCCGCGACGGCCGCCCGCGGCGTCGCCGCGCTTGCCCGATGTCCCGCATCGCGCAGCGCGCGGCTCCTGGCGGATCGACTCGACACAGCGCAACGCAGGTTGGGTAGACCTATCATCATCATGCTCTAGCGATAGGGCATGAAGCTCTTGAGCAGGCGGGCATCGCCGGGCTCCAGGATCGTGGTGCCGCGATGCTGCCGGATCTGCTTGTTGGTGCGCTTGATCATGCCGTGCCGCTTGCCCGCCTGGGTCG
>JBIOYR010000053.1:0-27146 GCA_044870245.1 Aestuariivirgaceae bacterium
ACTGCAAATCCGTTCACCCCGGTTCGATTCCGGGCGAGGCCTCCAACTAAATCAAGGCGTTAAGAAGTCCTTGAACAGCGCCTTCTCGGCTCTTTGCACCAAGCCTGGCGGGAATGACCGGACTGGATTGGCCAAACTGGCAAATGTGCCAGCACCGGGAGCCAAGCCGATCATTCTCGCTTTCGCGCTGCCTCAGATCGAAATGCTGCACCATACAGCACCTCATGGCGGCTCAATCCGATGTCACGGAGCAAGCGATCATTGAGATCGAGAATCTGACCGCGACCGAGAGCATTGGTACGCGAGCGCAACAAGGACGCCACCAACGCTTTGAGTGACAGCTTTCGCACTCTGTCATTTTCAGACGCTAGAACTTGACGTTTCATGGCCGGCACTCCCGCTATTGCAGACTGTTCACCAGTTGCAAGGACGATTTTCAGCAATGGCCGGCGGAGAAAAACTAAAACCCGCCAGCAGGCTTTGCGGCGGGTTGAAGAACTCTTGAGCGCATTGGGCCGATTATTTTCCCGTCACGCGCATAGGAGAGCAACCGCCAGAATATTGGCAGGGGGACATGATCACCATTATTGCCTCCCTTCGTTGCTCATTAGGGTGCGCCGTCATGCACGCAAATGTGGTCGGCGTCAAGTGAGAAATTAAATATTGCAAGTATAATATTTTCAACTGTCAAGGTTTACCCGGCAGCTCGTGCTTCGGCTGGCCGATTTCCCCGAGCATGCGCACAAACCACTCAGCACCGGTGTCGAATGGCTTCGCGCTGTGGATACGCGAAAATTCAATGACACGGAGCACTCCTCTATTACCCTCGTCATGACCGATGATTCCTGGCTCGCCGTTCAGGCCGCTCGCGACGGCGAGATCGACCATCTCGCGGATCAGTCGCCTGTCCTCATCATTGGCGGCAGCGGATCGTGCGAAGTAGCCCGACTTCTGCACCAGCGCCCGCTCGGCCCCGATCAGTTTCGACAGATGCCTGGAGAACCAGTCACCGACATTCACCTTGTCGAGCTTGACGTGGCCGAAAGCGTCGCGCTCGACCTTTCCGCCTTTCGCGGCGATCTCTTCGACGATGCGCGCCGTGTTGGCGCCTTCGCTGACGAAAATCGCGACGCTGCCTTTTGCATCCATGACACGGCGGAGCCGTGAGGCTTCCGCTTCGATGTCGATCGCGAGCTCGGGTATGTAGATGCCATCGATTGTCTTGCACCCGCGCTCGAGGTGGAATGCCGGCAGGAACTCGAGCTGCGCAAGGCGCGCGTTCCAAGCGCGTGCCGTTGCAGCAGTCAGCCAACCGGAATGCCGCCCCATCACCTCGTGGACGACGAGCGTGCGCGGGCTGGCGGTAGCCTCGTTGACGACGTTCTCGAAGAAGATCGCCCCCTGCTCGGCGGCGGTCAGAGCGCCAAGCGACTGGCGGATCGGCACGATGTCGTTGTCGACGGTCTTCGGCAGGCCGACGACGGTCAGGTCGTAACCATGCTCCGCGAGATATGCTGCAAGATCCGCGGCGGTGGTGGACGTGTCGTCACCGCCGATCGTGTGGAGGATGGTGATGCCGTCGCTTTTCAGCCGCTCCGCGGCGACCTGCAGCGGACTTTCACCCTCCTTGACGAGGCCGCGCTTCACGCAGTCGGCGACATTGGTGAGCTTGACACGGCTGTTGCCGATCGGCGATCCGCCATGAGCATGCAGGATATTGACGCCCGCGCGGACTTCAGGCGTGACAGCAAGCGACCTGCCCTGCAGGAGACCAGCATAGCCTCCGAGATAGCCGATCATCTCCGCCGCAGGCGCAATCTCGGTGTAGCGTGCGATCAGCTCGGCTATGGCGGACGATAGGCACGGGGCAAGCCCCCCGGCGGTCAGCATGGCGACTTTGTGCTTGGGCATGGATGCTCCCAATCTTGCACGGCAGGTGCGACCCAGATACTAGGTCCTCAGCCGCAGATCAAACTCCCCCCGACGGGCAGTGTTCCTGCTCTTGGTACGAGGATCGAGGACGTGACGACAGAATTCAACCTGGAGGGCGTCGTCCCGTGGGGCCGATCGTCCGAAGAGTATCTATCGTTCTTCTCCCTCTCCGAGCTTCCGAGGTCAATCCGAATTCTCGACTGCGGTGGAGGGCCGTCATCCTTCACCATCGAGATGACACGGCTCGGATTCCGCGCGGTCGCGGTCGATCCGCTATACGGGCATGAGAAGGGGGTGATCGAGGAGCGAATGCAGCATGCACGGCAGAGCATGATGGACGGCTTCGCCAAGGCCCGCGACCGCTTTGCCTGGACCTTCTTCAAGAGTCCCGAAGCGTCGGTAGAGTACCGCATGGCGACCATGCAACACTTCTTCGCGGATTACGACAGCGGCCGCGCCGCTGGCCGGTATGTACAGGCAGCCCTACCCACGCTCCCGTTTCCCGACCAAGCATTCGACATCACCTTGTCGTCGCACTTGCTATTTCTCTACGATCATCATTTCGACCTTGAGTTTCATCTCGCCTCGGTTCGCGAGATGCTTCGCGTGGGACTTGAAGCGCGGATCTTTCCAATTCTCGATTTGAGCGGCAATCGCTCATCACTGGTAGAGCCTGTCATTGAGACTGTGAGCAACGAGGGCTTCGCCGTAAGCATTGTTACGGTGCCGTACGAATTTCAAAAGGGCGGAAATCAGATGATCCGCGTTGCGCGTCATGCGTAAAGCGGGGCGGCGCGTCCCCACGCCCGCCGAAAGGCGAAAGCTGGCCGACCTTGCCTGTCGGCCCAACTGGAACCTCCGGGAGCCTCATGAGTTGAGCAGTTGTCGATCGCTGATCGATCTCACACCAGCCACTTTCGACGGCGCATTGGAGGCTCCGGATTTCGGAGCCTTCGGTGCATTAGGCGCGCTAGCTGCGTTCGAGCTTCTCGAGCTGGTCGACTGCGCAGAGAAGCTTGGGCCTTTCCGGATCGGACAGATCGAGCCCATGCCAAGGAATGCGATAGCCCTGACCGATCCTGCCGGCTCCGAAGAACTCCAACAGGGCACGGCCGAACAGCGAGGCCGAAAGCCTTTCCATCAACGCGTAGGAGCCGAGATGGTATTCCGAGACAGCCAGAAGATTCCCCTTCGGCTCGGCAATGATCTCCTCGATTCTACCGACCGGCTCGCCGTCCTTCGCGAAGACCCGGCGACCCAACAGCAGCTCGGCGTGAATTTCCCGCACCATGCTCAGGAACCCGGGATGCGCTTGATGACCTTGCCCCTCAGCCAATCCTGCCAGTCGAACAAGGGGGTCTCGCGGACATCGAGCGCGAGCTCGATGTCGACTCCGATATCCTTCACCTTGCGCCAGGCCACGCGGTACGGTTCGTGGGAACGCGGGCTTCCCCACCGCCGCTTGAGCCGCCGCACAAGCCGCTCGGCCCTCTTTCCGATCCGGCGCGCAAGCGTGATGCTGCCGATCTCGAGGTCGCGCACCACCGGCGGTTTGCCGCTCTCCAGCGCGAGCACCAGGCCGTCGACCTTTCCTATCCTGGTCTGATTCCTGTCGACCAGTTGCTTGTCGATGATGTCGCGCGCCAAGTTCATCTCAACCTCCAGAGATCTGGAGCGGAATTGTCACGATCGCCAGGACGAAGCCAAGAGCGATGATCAACAGGATCGCCAAATTGCCAAGATTGCTGTTGGTATGCTCCTTAACGAAACGTTCGTCGTTCATCAGGAAAATGAACGGCAAGATCGTCAGGGGCAGGCTTGCCGCCGTCAAGGCCATCGAGAACATCGTCAGATTCAGCGGATCGATGCCGAGCACCATGGGAACGACCGCGAGGATGACCGAAATGGTGTAGACCAGGCTGAAGCCCGGGGCCTGGTCCGGGCGCAGGTCCTTGCCCCAGTTCCAGCCGAACCCTTGCGCCACCAAATAGGCTTGCTGCAGCGCAATTTCGAGCGCCGCACCTAGGCAGGCAATGGCCAGGGAGGCAATGAACAGCACCAGCCCCCAAAGGCCGAAAACTTTGGTCAGCAGCAGCGGAAGCTGATGATAGTCGGTGACTTCATGGATGCCCGCCGGCCGCAAGACCAAGGCGGCGACGATCAGGACGCTGGCCGAGATGACGCCGCCAAAGATCATGCCGATGCCGGCGATCGCGCGATTTGCCCAGAGATAGCTCTCGTCCCATTGATCCTCGATGGCGCCCGACGAATAGAAGAGAAAGAGGTAGGGCGAGATCGTCGCTCCGAGAATGCTGGCGGCGAGAAACCAGTATCGGGTCGCGTCATGCTGCGGCAGGCTGGGAAGGGTCGATTTCGCCAGCTCCGGCCAATCGGGCCCGAGCTTGACCGCGGCAACCACGAAGACCAGGGTGATGAGGCCAAGCAGCGCCACGCCTTTTTCGATAAAACCGAAGGTGCCCTTCCAAAGAAGCAACCAGACCACGATGCCGGCCGGTATCGCCCACCATTGATAGCCGATTCCGGTTGCGAACTCGCCGGCCAGCGAAACGCCGCCAATCTCGGCCGACAGCACCATGAGATTGAGCAGAACCGTGACGATCAGCGGAAATAGAAAAAAGGTGAAACCGAAGCGTTCGCGAATCGCATCGGAAATGGTGTGATGGCTGATTGCCGCGAAGCGGCCGCTCATCTCCACGAGCACGATGATGCAAACGGTGCCGAGCACCAGGGCCCAGAGCAGTTGGAAGCCGAAGCCAGCCCCGGCCTCCGCCGAGGTGGCAATCGAGCCGATTTCGAGATAGCCCCCAACGCTGGTCACAATACCGAGCGAGATTTCCAGGAGCTTCTTCATCGAGGCCTTCCGGACAGAAGCTGCAGCGTCGGCCAGAAGCTTCGGTGGTCGAGCGAGGAACCAAGCCTTGAAAGCAACATTGGTTCCGAACGACATTTCAAATTGCAGTATCGTGTCGCAGGCAAAAACAACGGCGTGTCATGAGGTTATCCCGGACTGCAGCACGAAATCTGAACATTGGGTGAACGCCACGTTCAGTGGTCATTCTGACGCGGCGGCGTTTACTGCCGCGAGACTTGGGAGTGGACGACCATGACCCGATCAGACCACGAGATTAGAGACCTGCATCTGTCCTCGCGACCGCCGGTAGCGAAGGCCAGCGCTGCCATGCGAGATGACTATCGAGATTACGGGACGCTCGGCTGGAAACAGCTGATTTGCGCCTGGTTCATCGTCCTGACCTTCGCGATGGTCTTCAAGTTCACCGATTTCATTTCGGCACATCGGACGGCTCCCTTCGCGCGGACGACCGACCTGTCACGAATGGCCGATGTCGAGCGAGCGAACGAGATCGAGCGTTGGGAACGCGGCGAAACGCGACAGTGGACTATGAGCGTGCCAAACCCCCGCGAGGTGTTGGTGTCCCGCATCGAAGAATGAAAGCGTCGCTGCAACTGCGGCTTCGTTTCTTACAGTTTCAAGCCGGACTTTTGCCGGCCATGCGAAGCTGAACCCCACCTTCGTCAAGCCCTGTTCGTTAGGTCAGCCCGGTCCAGCAGGGCGAGAACAGTGCAATTCACGGCGGCAAGACGTGACCCGCAACCTTTCAAAACGGTAAAGTCGCGGCCCAATTCCAGTAAGGCGCGATATGTCAGTCTCGGGTGTAAGGCCCAAGAAAGGCCGATACACCATGGAGGACGATCATGTTTCGCCGCACCGTCATAGCCCTTGCAACCTTGTCCCTTTGCAGCCTGCCAGCCCTCGCCGCCACCGAATATTGGGTCGCCAAGAGCGCAAGCACCAACAAGTGTGAAGTGGTGACAAAGAAGCCGGATGGAAAGACATTCATCGAAGTCGGCATGGCAGCTCACAAGAACAAGAAGGAAGCAGAGACCGCCATGAAGGCAGCTGCCGAGTGCAAGTAACTCACATTGACGAGAGCGAACGCCTGACCGGGTCGATTCATTCTTGGAAAGCCGAGCAAGGCGTTCGCTCGGTGAATTGCGGATGAATGCGTTGTTCAGCATTGGTTTTGACGTTCAGGCACTTAATACGCTCAAACAGGGAGCGGAGTGCCATGACATCCTTCATACGTAGACTGACGAAAATAATCATGAGCTTGAGCGCAGTCGGGACGGCGGCGGGCACGGCGTCGGTGCTTGCCTTGACGGGCGGGAACGCTCTCGCTGCCGAGCGGGTTGGCTCGACGATCGAAGCCCGAAGCACGGTCAGTGGCGAGGGCGCGGTTGGCAACAGGGTCATCGCGACGGCCGACCCGATCTACCGCGATGAGCGCCTGCGCTCGAACCTCACTGGCATGGGGCAGTTCATGCTGGGCGACGGCACGAAGCTGGTGCTCGGCCGCAACGCCTCATTGGTCATCGATCGCTATGTTCTGGCTGGTGACGGCAAGGCCAAGACCGTTACCTTGAAACTGCTTTCCGGGTCGGCGCGGTTCGTGACTGGCGCAAGCGACAAGCGAGCCTACAGGATCCTCACCCCGCAAGGGACCATCGGAGTCCGAGGAACGGCATTCGACCTCACAGTGAGAAATGGCAAGACCCATCTTCTCCTGCTGTCGAAGAAGCATTGAATGCTGATGAAGGCCATGTGATCGTCTTCAGGAACCATGGCGAACAAATCTCGTTGCCGGAATACGACGTCCTTTCCGCTCCGGCATCATTCCTGACCGGTCCATGTCTTCCGAAGGAGATCAGCGATGAAGAGCATCGTAGCTGTCCTCGCGCTGCTTGTCGTCATGAGCGGCTCTGCTACCGCCAATCCCTGGGTGCTGGATGGCGGCGATGGCGGTTGGTGGAATGGCGATTGGAGGTTCGACGAGGATCACGGCCCCTATCGCCAGGATCGAGGCTACAGAGGCCACCCTACCCTCTTTGGCGGATACGAGGAGGAGATTTGGGACGGTGACTGCAAGATCGAGCGCAAATGGGAAGGCGATGGGGACTACCGGGAGGAACGGGAGTGCCACCACCACTGAGGGCACTCCCGTCAGATGGTTCAAGCGAATCATTGGCTGTGGCAAGTTCGCCACAGATTGGAAAAAACCCCGTGAACGGCAACGCAGGACGGCTCGTCAGGTAGAACTCACGGTCGACCCGGTTTTACCGTCAATTTCTGTGACCTTTCCGCAACGTTTCAACTCAAATCAAGGTCAATTCCTTGTTCTGACTTGTTGAACGGGCGATGTCGTGGCCAACTGCTCATCGTCATTGCAGCGGGAGAATCTTCATGCTTCGCACTCTGTTGGGCCCAATAGCGGCTGTCGCTTTGGCTACTGTCAGCTCGGCTGCGCTCGCCGCGGATATCCCGCCGCCGGAGCCGGTTCCAACCTGGTCGGGGATCTATCTGGGCGCCGGTGGCGGCGTCCAGTTTGGTGATCTCGCGGTCGAATCGCGGCATTGCGAGCTTTACCGTGACTATTGCTACGATACCTTCGACCATGAATTCGACGATAACGACACGACTTTCGTCGGCGTGGTGCAAGGTGGCTTCAACTGGCAGATCGGCCAGTACTATGTCGGCGGCGCCTTCGTTTCGTGGACCTTCGGGGATGGCCTCGGCTCTGACCACAAGCGTTACTTCGAAGAAGATGAGTTCGACGAAGAAGATGATGCTTTTGGCCGATGGAACACCTCGATCGACAACATGCTGACGGTTGCCAGCCGCCAGGGCATCCTCGTGACGCCGAACCTCCTGGCCTTTACATTGGCTGGCTGGAGCTGGGCGGACGTCGACCACAACTTCAAGATCGACTGCGACGAGTGTGACGAACCGATCGTCAAGCTCGGCGACAACAAGACCGCGAATGGTCTTACCGTGGGCATCGGTGCGGAATACAAGTGGACCGAGAGCCTCTCGCTGCGTGGTGAATATCGCTTCACCAATCTTCAAGGCTTCAACGACAGGAAGTTCTTCGACGAGGACGAGCACTTCGCCAAGTCCAGCTTCGATGGGAATGTCGAGCAGGTTCTCTTCACCCTCAACTGGAACTTTGGGACCCTGGGCCTGCCTTTCCTGACGCAGTAGACGAGATTTGACGGATTTCTGCGGGCCAATCCCTCTCCTGAGAGGGGTTGGCCCGAACGCGTTGGAAAGCGGAGATTGCGATCTCCGACGGGCGATGGCTCGTCCGCTGCTCGCTTGGTGGACTGGCTCGATTCGATGCGACGTGGAATGATGGTGCGATCGCCAACTCCCTGGAGAATGCGCCATGAAAACCCAGCTTCGGATGGTCGTGCTGCTTTCGCTGATTTGTCTCGCAAGCTTGGCTGTCGCCCGGGCCGACGATCCTGCTGTCCCGAATGTCGTGGGCACATGGAGGGGCGAGTTCAAGCTCATTCATTGGACAGGCCCTGCTGAACAGGTCCTGGAGCTGCAAGTCCTCGAACAGGATGGTCCGCTGATCAAGGGCGAAAAGCGATGGCAGATCAAGCCAGGGGGCACGGCGGGGAATGTCGCGGGAAAGGATCGCAGGCAAGCGACCGAATCTCTCGTTGGCGTCATTGGTTTCGACGGCGCGATACACCTGGCCGAGCAGGGCGACAGCGGTCTCTATACCGGACGCCTCACCGCTCCCGATACCCTCGAGGTCATCTATATCGAGGCTGGCGATCTGGCGACCGCCTATCGGGCGGTGCTGAAGCGAAGGAAGTAGCGGCACGATTCCTGCGCCAAGCACTGCGCGGACCAGTTCACGCTTGAAGCGACGGCGCGTTCGGCGCTAACCTCGCAACTAGCGAGGGGCAGCCTCCAAGAGGTGCCACCGTGAGGACACCGGAGGTTTTCTCCGTGCCGGGACTGAGCGAAGGCCCCGCAGAGGATACCTTTCCAAAGCTGCTCCGGCGGAATGCCCGGATCTTTGCCGAGCGCACAGCCATGCGCGAGAAGGACCTGGGCATCTGGCAGACCTGGACGTGGTCGGATGTCCTGGAACGGGTCCGCGCCCTGGCGGCGGGGTTTGCAGAGCTCGGGGTGGACCGCGGGGATCGCGTGGCGATCATTGGAGAGAACCGGCCGCGCCTCTATTGGAGCCTCTGCGCGGCACAAATGCTCGGAGCCATCCCCGTTCCGGTGTACCAGGACGCCGTCGCCCAAGAGATGGCATTCGTTCTGCAACATGCCGAGGCGACCGTCGCCGTCGTCGAGAACCAGGAGCAGGTGGACAAGGTGCTCGAGATTCTCGGCGCCGCGACGAACATTCGCCACATCGCCTATGACGACGCCCGCGGTCTGAAGGATTGCCGCGAACACGGCGTCGTGTCGCTCGATTCGGTCGAGAATGCAGGCCGCGCCGTGCTCCAGCGGGATGACGATCGTGCCCTCTGGCTGGAACGCGAGATGGACCTGGGAAGCGGAGGCGACATCGCCGTCATTCTTTACACTTCCGGCACCACGGACAGGCCAAAAGGTGTCGTCCTGACCAATTCGGGCATCATCTGGGCTGCTCATGCCGCCAAGCTGTTCGATACGCTCACCGAAAGAGAAGAGGTTCTCGCCTATCTGCCGATGGCATGGGTCGGCGATCACATGTTCTCCTACGCTCAATGGCTGCTCATCGGCTATTGCGTCAACTGCCCGGAAAGCCGCGATACGGTGGTCGAGAACCGGCGGGAGATCGGCCCGACCTATGTCTTCGCCCCGCCGCGCGTCTATGAAAACCTGCTGACCCTGACGATGGTGCGGATGCAGGATGCCTCGTGGCTGAAACGCGCGATGTTCGACTATTTTCTTGGTGTGGCGCGGCGCTGTGGCGAATCAATCCTCGATGGGCGCCCGGTGGCGATCAGGGACCGCCTGCGCTATTGGCTCGGCAGCTTTCTCGTCTATGGGCCGCTCAAAAGCCGGTACGGACTGTCGCGCATCCGGGTCGGCTACACCGCCGGCGAGGCGATCGGGCCGGAGATCTTCCGCTTCTATCGCTCGCTAGGGCTCAACCTCAAGCAGCTTTACGGGCAGACCGAAGCCGCGGTCTATATCACCAACCAGCCCGATGGCGAGATCCATCCCGACACGGTGGGGCGTCCTCTTCCAGGAATCGAAGTCAGAATCGACGAGACGGGAGAGGTGCTCTATCGATCGCCAGGCATCTTCCGCGAGTATTTCAAAAATCCCGAGGCAACCGCTGCCGCCAAGACAAAGGATGGCTGGATCAGATCGGGCGATGCCGGGCTGCTCGATCAGCATGGGCATCTCAAGATCATCGACCGCTTCAAGGATGTCGGCAGGCTTGCCGATGGGTCGCTGTTCCCACCAAAATACATCGAGAACAAGCTCAAGTTTTTTCCAAACATCAAGGAAGCGGTGGCTTTCGGCGATGGGCGCGATCATGTCGCCTGCTTCATCAATATCGACCTGATCGCGGTCGGTTCGTGGGCGGAGCGCAACGGCGTGGTCTATGCAAGCTACCAGGAGCTTGCCGCCGATCCGCGGGTTTATGACCTGATCAAGGATCACATCGCGCAGGTGAACCGAGAGCTTGCCGCAGAGCCAAGGGTGGCAGCCTGCCAGATCCGCCGTTTTCTCGTCCTGCCAAAGGAGCTCGAGGCCGATGATGGCGAGGTCACCCGGACGAGCAAGGTTCGGCGCAGCTTTGTCATGGAGCGTTACGCCCCTTTGATCGAGGCGCTATACGATCCTCAGCGTCGATGCCAGCAGATCCGGATCGGCGTCACGTTCGAAGATGGCCGAAAGGGCCTGTTGGAGGGAGAGGTGCAGATCGCCGAGATGCCGGAAGGCCTGCCGAAGGGAGCCCTGCGCGAGGCCGCGGAGTGAGCGATCAACTTCTCGCCGTCGAACGAGTCTCGCTGGCTTTCGGCGGCGTGCAGGTCATACGCGATGTCTCGTTCGACATCGTCAAAGGCGAGATCCGGGCCATCATCGGCCCAAATGGCGCCGGCAAGACATCGATGCTCAATATCATCAACGGGCTCTATCAACCTCAGCGTGGCGCCATCGTCCTCAAGGGGGTCCGATACGGCAGATTGCGACCCCGCGATGCGGCGACGAATGGCATTGCCCGGACCTTTCAAAACATCGCCCTCTTCAAGGGAATGACGACCCTCGACAACATCATGTCCGGCCGAATCCTCAAAATGCATGCGAACTTCGTCTGGCAGCTTGTCCATTACGGTCCGGCTAGGGCGGAGGAAATCCGGCATCGCGAGCTTGTCGAGAGGATCATCGACTTTCTGGAGATCCAGCATATCCGAAGGGTGGCGGTGGGCAAATTGCCGTATGGACTGCAAAAGCGGGTGGAGTTGGGGCGGGCGCTGGCGGCGGAACCCGATCTTCTGCTTCTCGACGAGCCGATGGCGGGCATGAATCTCGAGGAGAAGGAGGACATGTCGCGCTTCATACTCGACGTCAACGGACAGTTTGGAACGACGATCGCGCTGATCGAGCATGATATGCGGGTGGTCATGGACCTGTCCTCGCGCATCGTTGTTCTCGATCATGGGGAAAAGATCGCAGACGGCACGCCCGAACAGGTTTGCCTGAACCAGGCGGTGATCAACTCCTATCTCGGTGTCGCTCGCTAAGGGGTGGGACGGTGGAAATTCTCGCCGACATATTCGTCGATCCTTTCGTGCAAATGGCCTCCAACCCCGTGTTTCTCATCAAGGTAATCTGGGAGGGACTGGTCGCCGGCATGCTCTATGCCCTGATCGCACTCGGCTTCGTGCTGATCTACAAGGCCTCCGGGGTGTTCAATTTCGCGCAAGGCATCATGGTCGTCTTTGCGGCATTGACCCTGGTCGGCCTCCACGAGCATGGTCTGCCGGCTTATGCGGCACTCGTCGGCACCTTGGTCGTCATGCTGCTCCTCGCCATCGCAGTGGAGCGCGCAATCCTCCGTCCACTGGTCAATCAGCCTGACATCACCCTGCTGATGGCGACCATCGGGCTGACGAGCTTGTTGATCGGTTTTGGCGAGATCGTATTCGGCGGGGAGCCGAAGACGATGATCACCCGAGAGCTTGGCCTGCCGGCCGGCAGCATCAGGCTGATGATCGGCGATCGACCGCTCGTCATGCAAAAGCTCGATATAGCGGCCGGCGTGACCGCACTTCTCCTCGTTACCACGCTCGGCGTGTTCTTTCAGAGAACGCGGATCGGCAGGGCTTTGCGGGCGGTAGCGGACGATCACCAGGCGGCACTCTCGGTCGGCATCTCTCTCAATCAAATCTGGATCGTCGTGTGGTTCACCGCCGGGCTGGTGGCGCTTGTCACCGGCATCATGTGGTCAGCCAAGTCCGATGTGTCCTTCGCGCTCGAGATCATCGCCCTGCGCGCGTTACCCGTGCTCATTCTTGGCGGGTTGACATCGATCCCCGGCGCAATCGTCGGTGGATTGATCATCGGAGTCAGCGAGAAGCTCGGCGAGATCTATTGGGGACGGTTGGTCGGGGGCGCCATCGATTCCTGGCTCGCCTATTTCATAGCCCTCCTCTTTCTGCTGTTCAGACCGCAAGGCCTGTTCGGCGAGAAGATCATCGAGCGGGTCTAGAAATGCTCTACCGCGAAGCCGGTCAGTTCAAGACGAGCTACGCTGCGGACCAAGCCCTCTTTCCGCTGATCGAGGACCGCATCGGCATCATGGCGACGCTGCTCGTCGCGAGCGCGGTGATTCCAGCCATCGGCGGCGACTTCCTGCTCAACGGCGTGATGATCCCGTTTCTCATCTTCGCGTTGGCCGCGGTCGGGCTCAACATACTGGTCGGCTACGCCGGACAGCTATCGCTTGGCACCGGAGCCTTCATGGGCGTCGGCGCCTATGCCTGCTACAAGCTGACGACGCTGTTTCCCGACCTGAACATCGTGCTGGCGATCATCTGCTCCGGCTTCTTCTCTGCTGCTGCCGGATTGGCGTTCGGCCTGCCCAGCCTGCGGATCAAAGGCTTCTATCTGGTGGTCGCCACGCTTGCTGCGCAATTCTTCTTCGAATGGGCCTTCATCCGCATCGGCTGGCTTTACAATTACAATGCTTCGGGAGCGATCGAGGTGTCGCCGCGCGAGATGCTCGGGATTGCGATCACCGGACCGGCAGCCACATCGACGACGCGCTATTACGTCGTGCTGGCGATCGTCATCGTGATGACCTGGCTCGCCGCCAATCTCATTCGCGGCCGCTATGGCCGGTCCTGGATGATGGTCCGAGACATGGATATCGCCGCCGAGCTCATGGGTGTGCGAATGTTGCGAACAAAGCTTCTCGCCTTTGCAGTATCATCGTTTTATTGCGGCGTTGCCGGCGCGATGATGGTGTTTCTCTGGTATGGCTCGGCCGAACCTTCGGCTTTCAGCATCAGAGTCTCCTTTCAGGTGCTTTTCATGGTGATCATCGGTGGAATGGGCAGCCTGCTCGGGTCGTTCCTTGGAGCGGCGTTCATTTGGGCACTTCCCATTCTTCTTCGCCTCCTGCCCGAGCTCCTCGGACTGACGATCGGATCGCAAACGGTCGACCAGATCTCCCAGATGGCGGTCGGCGCCCTCATCATCCTCTTTCTCATTGTCGAGCCGCATGGGCTGGCGCGTCTTTGGAGTCTGGCAAAGCAGAAGTTGAGGGTCTGGCCATTCCCCTACTAGAGTGATCAAATCACCTCGATTGCAGAAAGCCTGAAAACAGGCGCTTTCGTTGGGAGGATGAAAGGTGAACAATCAGTCGCTGAGCCTGTTGGCGTTCATCGCCGTGGTCGCGTTGCCGCTTCCCGCCGGCGATGCAAAGGCGGAATCGCTCTATGTCCCGCTGCTGACATACCGCACCGGCGCCTTTGCCGGCTCCGGCATTCCAGTCGCAAACGGCATGCATGATTATCTGACGATGCTGAACGAGCGCGACGGCGGCATAGGCGGCGTGAAAATCGATATCGAGGAATGCGAAACCGGCTATACCGCCGAAAAGGGCGTCGAATGTTATGAGAAGACCAAGGCGAAGAAACCCCTGGTCTATAATCCTTATTCGACCGCCATCACCTTGCAGCTGATCCCCAAGGCCCCGGTCGACAAGGTCCCGATCCTTTCCATGGCCTATGGCCTGTCGGCTTCCGCCGTCGGCAAGAGCTTTGCCTGGGTGTTCAATCCGCCGACGACCTATTGGGACGGCACCTCGGCCATCATCAAGCACATCGCCGAGCAGGAGGGTGGGCTGGACAAGCTCCGGGGCAAGAAAATCGGCTTCATCCATCTCGATGCCGGTTATGGCAAGGAACCGATCCCGCTGCTGGAGCAGTTCAAGTCCAAATATGGCTTCGAGCTCTTCCTTTATCCGGTGCCGCCGAAGGAGATGCAGAACCAGTCATCGATCTGGCTCAATGTCCAGCACGACAATCCGGACTACATGATCATGTGGGGATGGGGCGCCATGAACCCCACAGCAATCAAGGAGGCGGCGAATATCGGGTTCCCGATGGACAAGTTCTATGGCGTCTGGTGGTCGGCGGGAGAGGATGACGCGCGTCCGGCCGGCGAGGGAGGGATCGGCTATCGGACGTTGAACCTCAACGGTACCGGGGCAGACTATCCGGCGATCAAGGACATTCAACGGCTGGTGGTCGATACCGGCAAGAGCCAAGTCAGCTCCAAAGACCGTGTGGGCGAGAACCTCTACAATCGCGGCGTGATGAACTCCGTGCTTGTGGCAGAGGCGATCCGCACCGCTCAGAAGCTCACCGGCAAGACCGCGATCGATGCAACCGACATGCGGCGCGGTTTGGAGCATCTCGAAATCACGGCCGAACGTCTCAAAGAGATCGGACTTGAGAACTTCATGGCGCCCATGAAGGTCACTTGCGAGGATCACAATGGTCACCATGCCGTCTATGTCCAGGAATGGGACGGCAAGCAGTGGAAGCCGATCTCCGGCTGGTTCGAGCCGATGAAGGACGTGGTGCGTCCCATGCTCGAACAGGCGGCGGTGGAATATGTAACGAAGAACAAGCCCCCCGAGCGGACAGAGTCATGTGATTGAACGGGTCGCGCCAGCCAGCAAGCCGATGCTCTCGGTGAACAACATCGAGGTCATCTACGATCACGTCGTCCTGGTGCTGAAGGGCGTCTCGCTCGAGGTCCCGGAGGGCGGCATCACCGCCCTTCTGGGGGCCAATGGTGCCGGCAAGACGACGACGCTCAAGGCCATCTCCAATCTGTTGAGGGCAGAGCGCGGCGATGTCACCAAGGGTTCGATCGAATATCGCGGCGAGAGGGTCGATCGGCTGGCGCCGCACGAGCTCGTCCGGCGAGGGTGCGTCCAGGTCATGGAAGGCAGGCACTGCTTTGCTCATCTCACGATCGAGGAAAATCTCTTCACCGGAGCGTTCACCCGACGCGACGGCCGCGGGGCAATCAGCCGCGACCTCGACATGGTGTACAGCTATTTCCCCCGTCTCAAGGAGCGGCGAAAGGCCCAAGCCGGCTACACCTCCGGCGGAGAGCAGCAGATGTGCGCCATCGGCCGGGCACTGCTGGCAAGACCGCACATGATCCTGCTCGATGAGCCTTCGATGGGTCTGGCTCCTCAGCTGGTCGAGGAGATCTACGAGATCGTCTCGCAGCTCAACGCGCAGGAACGGGTGAGCTTCCTGTTGGCCGAGCAGAACACCAGCATTGCATTGCGGCATGCGCGCTATGGCTACATTCTCGAGAACGGCCGGGTGGTCCTGGATGGCGCAGCCCGCCAGCTTCGCGAGAACCAGGATGTCAAGGAATTCTATCTTGGCATCGGCGGCAAGGACCGTCGGTCCTTTCGCGGCGTGAAGTCCTACAAACGCCGCAAGCGCTGGTTGGCCTGACCATGCCGGAGATCATCGATCCGATCGAGCAGCGCGATCCTCACCTCCGCGAGACCGAACTGTTCGAGCGACTTCCGAAGCTGCTCGAAAGGGCGATGGTGCACGCCCCCGGATGGGCGCGCCGCCTCGCAGGCATCGACCCGAAATCGGTGACGAGCCGGGCGATGCTCGCGCGCCTTCCAGTGCTGCGAAAGAGCGAGCTCACCGAACTCCAGGCGGCAAACCCGCCCTTTGCCGGTCTCGTGATCGGCGGACCGGAGGGCTGGAGCCGGATCTTTGTCTCGCCTGGTCCGACCTTCGAGCCCATGTCCCGCATAAGCGATCCGGGACGCGGCCGGCGCGCGCTCCGGGCCGCCGGTTTCTCCGCCGGCGACATCGTCCTCAATACCTTCGCCTATCATTTGACGCCTGGCGGCTTCATCCTCGATGAGGCGGCGAGAGCGCATGGCTGCGTGGTCATTCCTGCGGGAACCGGCAACGGCGATGTTCAGGTCGAGGCCATCGCTCATTTGCGTCCCGTCGGTTATCTCGGAACGCCCGACTTTCTCAAAGTATTGCTCGACAAGGCGGCAGCGCTCGATCGCGATATTGGCTCGCTGCGGCGCGCCCTGGTGTCCGGGGGCGCACTTTATCCGACGCTGCGCCAGGAATATGCAACTCAGGGCATCAGAGTTCAGCAATGCTATGCCACTGCCGAGGCCGGGATCATCGCTTATGAATCGGAAGCATGCGAAGGCATGATCGTCGAGGAGGATATCGTCGTCGAGATCGTAAGGCCAGGGACTGGCCAGCCGGTCGATGATGGTGAGGTCGGCGAGGTCGTGGTGACGAGTTTCGATCCGGTCTATCCGATGATCAGGCTGGCCACCGGGGATCTTTCCGCCGTGCTGCCCGGCCTGAGCCCATGCGGGCGCACCAACATGCGGATTCGCGGTTGGCTTGGTCGCGCCGACCAGTCCACCAAGGTGAAGGGTCTCTTCGTGACCCCCTCGCAAATTGCCGAAATCGGCCGAAAGCATGCTCAGCTCGGTCGCCTGCGGCTGGTCGTCGGACGTGAGAGCGAACAGGACACCGCCGTGCTCGAGGCGGAGTGTGCAGAGCCCTCTTCCGAGCTCGCAGCGGCCATCCTCGACACCTTTCGATCGATCACTCGCGTCCGTTGCGAGGTCATTCTGGTGCCGCCCGCAACGCTTCCAAATGACGGCCGCGTCATCGTTGACGAACGTCAGACAAGATCATGAGCACGACAAGACGCCGATTGTTGGCCACGGGTTTGGCGGCAGCGGGCAGCGCGATCATCCCCTTGCGGGCCGCGGGCGGTCAGGCCGCTGCCAGCGCTCTCTTGACGAAACCCATTCCGTCGAGCGGCGAGCAACTGCCGGCAGTCGGCCTCGGCACCTGGATCACCTTCAATGTCGGCGATGATCCCGAGCTGAAGGATGAATGCGCGGGCGTGATGGCGGCGTTCTTCGAGGCTGGCGGCCGACTGATCGACTCCTCGCCTATGTACGGGTCGTCGCAGCCGACAATCGGTTATGGATTGCAGAAGCTCGGCCATCCCAAGGGCCTCTTCTCGGCCGACAAGGTCTGGATCTCCGACCCCGCCGAAGGTCCCGGGCAGATCGCTCGGTCGCGCAGCTATTGGACGGTTCCTCGTTTCGATTTGCTGCAGGTCCATAATCTCGTCTCGTGGGAAGAACACCTGCCCATGCTGTTCGAGATGAAAGCAGCCGGCCAGCTGCGCTATGTCGGCATCACCACGTCGGAGGGCCGGCGCCATGCGGATGTCGAGCGGATCATGGCGAGCCGGCCCATCGACTTCGTTCAGGTGACCTACAACATCCTCGACCGCGAGATCGAGCAACGCATCCTGCCTCTGGCGCAGGAGCGCGGCATCGGCGTCATCGTCAATCGGCCCTTTCAGGAAGGACACCTGATCCGCAGGATGGAGCGATATCCGCTGCCGGATTGGGCGAACAAGGTCGGCGCCTCCTCCTGGGCGCAGCTCATCCTCAAATTCATCGTCTCTCACCCGACCGTCACATGCGCCATTCCGGCAACCAGCCGGATCGATCATGTGCGGGAAAACATGGCTGCGGCAACAGAGCCATTGCCTGACAATGCACTGCGCCAGCGCCTGCTCGATCATGTCGCGCGACTTTGATGTCGGAATGGTTGAGCTACTCGCTCGAAGATTTTCTGCTGTTCTCGCCGCGCGTCTACTGGCGGCTCTTCGAGCTGCACAATCGCTCGGTCTGGCCGGCGCAAGGCGCTGCGATATTGTTCGGCGTTGCTATCCTGGCGTTTCTCCTCAGACCACGACCGTGGTCGGATTGGCTGGTCGCGGCGGGGCTTGGATCCGCCTGGACATGGGTCGCCTGGAGCTTCCTGTGGCTTCGATACGCTACGATCAACTGGGCAATCGCCTACATCGCGCCGGTGTTCGTTCTCGAGGCCGTGCTGCTGGTGCTGGTGAAGGGCATGGCGGACCGCCACCTATTCACAATCGACCGCAGCGTTGCGGCCGGCATCGGACTGGCACTTTATTTCTACGCGCTGGTGCTTCACCCGCTGGTGCCATTGATCGATGGCCGATCGCTCCGCTCCGCCGAGATTTTCGCCATCGCTCCTGATCCGACGGCAATCGCGACGCTCGGGCTCCTCACCCTCGCTTCCCGCCCGGCGTCCGTCTTGCTCGGCATCATACCGGCAGCATGGTGCCTGGCGAGCTGGGCGACGCTTCACACGATGGGCAGCAGCCTGGCGATCATTCCCCTTGCCGCCGTCGGTCTCGCCGTCCTGGCGCTGGCCGTCGGCCAGTCAGGCCGTCGCTCAGCCTTCTGACGGCTTCATTGCCGCGAGCCGGTCGAGCGCCCGCTTGCGCGCCGAGCCCCGCTCCTGATCGGAAACATGGATCAGGCCCGCGATCTGGCGCAGCAGCATGTCCTCATGGGGGTCAAGAATGCCGTCCGAATAGGCAACCTTCCACAGCATCTCGATGACCTGAACCCGCTCCGCGGAGCTCATATTCTTGCAGATTTGCTGCGTAAACGGAAAATACTGAGCAGAGTGCGCGATCACCTTCTCGGCGGATTGAACCAAGGCAGCGACGGCATCGGGCGCCAGATCGAACCGTTCGGTGAGAAGGCGTTCGATGACGCTCCTTTCCGCCCGGTCGAAGCGAGCGTCCATGCGGGCTGCCTCGATCAGCAGCGCCGCAACCGCGATCTCCAGATCGTTCTCGCTGGTCCCGCGCCCAGCGGCTTCGCGAGCAGTCAACAGATCGAGCAGCCGGTCAATGATCATGGCATCTCACGCGTGTCGAAAAGCAATTGTGGTCTCCATCGATTCCGATCAGTCTATATGGTGAGAGCGGGAACCGACACCGATACTGACGGTTATCGCACGTCGGGGCCAGCACAAGCGATCGTCGTGGAAAGACATTCGGGGTGGCGACGGTGGGCAACGAACAAGCAGCAGTGGTGAGGGAGCCCTCGTGGGTCGCCATCGCGCTGCTTCTCATGCTGAATGCGGCAGGGTTTGCACTCACTCTGGCCGTGTTCTATCCAGGCGTGGTCACCGTTGACGCCATTGCCGTCTACAACGACGTCAAATCGGGTTTCGTGGGCGATTGGCAATCGCCAATCATGGCGAAACTCTGGACTGTCATCGACCCGTTGACGCGCAAGGTCCTCGACCTTCCACAGGGGCTTGCCGGCGCGGTGGTCAGCATGTTCCTGCTGACGATATCGCTCTATTGGCTGGCCTTCACGATTCTGTCGATAGGGGTCGCGCGCGACTCGGTGGTTCTTGCAGCTCTCGTCGTCGTCATCGCCTTGTCGCCGCCGCTGTTCGTCATGGCTGGTGCGATCTGGCGCGATATTCTGTTGGCGGCCGCCTGGCTGCTTGCCGCAGCCACGGCCTTTGCCACCGTCGATGGGCCACGGCTGCAGGTCATCATGGCGAGGACGGCGGCGCTCGCGCTGCTCGCCTTCGGCCTGCTGCTGCGGCCCAACGCCCTGTTTGCCGCGCCTTTCGTTCTTGCCTATATCCTCTGGCCGGCCGCTTTCCGCCTGAAGCGTGTCGCCCTGCTCTACATTCCGGCGCTGGTTGCCGGTTTTTTCATGGTGCAGCTCGTCTATTACGGCATTCTCGACGCCAAGCGACAGCATATCATGCACGCAATCCTGGTGTTCGACCTGGGTGCGATCACCGCCATCACCAAGGAGAACCAGTTTCCAGTCAACTGGACCGAGCACCAGCTCCGGCTGCTCAAGGCAAGTTGCTACGATCCCGCGCAATGGGACACCTATTGGCGGGTGCCGCCCTGTCAATTCGTCATGGGCGCGAAGCTTGAACCCGAGAATATTTTCGGAACGCCCGTCCTGGTGCAGGCGTGGCTCAAGGCGGTGGCGTCCCATCCGCTGGTCTATCTCCAGCATCGCTTCGGCCACATGGAGGCATTTCTCACCTTTCCACATTCGGCCATTTATCTCCAGACGATCGGGAAA
Source organism: Aestuariivirgaceae bacterium (assembly GCA_044870245.1). Lineage (GTDB taxonomy): Bacteria > Pseudomonadota > Alphaproteobacteria > Rhizobiales > Aestuariivirgaceae > DATAFF01. The sequence continues at coordinate 20,283 of JBIOYR010000053.1, forward strand.
GACGTGCCGATGTATCCGCATAATGCCTATTTCATGCGACTTTACGAAACCGCCGATGCGTTGAAGGATACGTTTCTCTTTCGACCGCTGACCTGGCTCCTCGTGGTGGTGGCAACCCTTGTCGCGGCCTGGAAATTTCGAGCAAACCCGGCTGGCAACTATGCCGTTGCGATTTCGGCATCGGGGCTCGCCTATATCGCGACCTTTCTGCCGGTGGGGGTCGCATCGGATTACCGCTATGCCTATTGGGTGGTGGCGGCGGGGCTGACCAGCGCCGTCATGATCGCCCTTGCGTGGCAAACCAGCAGATCCGGCGCGCCACGCCCCTTTTACCGCGCCTACCCTCGCGAGACAGCAAAGAGGTTGGAGCTCAAAGGGCCAAGCGGCAAACCGGTATAGCCGATCGTCCATTGCCGCGATCCGGGCAGGAGCTCAGCCAGCCGCCGCCTTGTCATCAGGATCAGGTTCTTCTGCTGTCGCCATTCGCTCTTGCCCAAAGCGGCACAGGCAGCGTGAAACGATCCATCCGTCCAGTGCAGAAAAGGGATGGCGGTGTGATGCTCGACGGGGAAGTAGCGGTTGGGAACCGACACGAAAACCCTCTTCCCGACCCGACACAGCTCATTCAGAAAGCGAACCTGGTTTCGCCTGCTGCCGACGTGCTCAAGCACGGCGTTCGACGTGGCCATATCGAACTGCCGGTCGCGGAACGGAAGCGGCAGATCGGGCTCGATTTGCACATATTCGACGAGCGGAAAGGCCGCACGAAAATCTGCCGCCTTGCCCAGCCCGCAAGCGGTGATCCGGTCCGGAAACGGGTAGAGGCGCTCGAGAAGATTGGCGCCGTCATTGACCACGTCCGACACGCCGACATCCAGGATCGCACTCGCCGACGACGGGTCGCAGGTCCGAACAAGGTCAGCATAGATGCGATCGCGTGCCGAAACGAGCAATCGCTCGGCAACTCCGCCTTTGCGAATGATCTGATAATATTTGCGATCAGTCTGCTCAGTCATCAAACTGTCGTCCAGGAGGATCTGTGGTCCAAATCGCTGTTCTCATTCCCTGCAAAGACGAGGAAGCGACGATCGCCAAGGTCGTTCGCGATTTTTCGGCAAGCTTACCACAAGCCACGATCCATGTTTTCGACAACAATTCCACCGATCGCACAGGCGAGGTGGCCAGAGCAGCCGGTGCCGACGTTCGCAACGAGCCGCGCCAAGGCAAGGGGCATGTGGTGCGCCGGATGTTTGCCGATATCGATGCCGATGTTTACGTCCTGGTGGACGGCGACGACACTTATGATGCCACTGCCGCGCCCGGGATGATCGCCCTCCTGCTTCGCGAGCGGCTCGACCTCGTCAATGGCGCCCGCAGCTCGGCCTCCGAGGGCGCGTTTCGACCCGGCCACCGCTTCGGCAATGCGCTGCTCAGCAGGATGGTGCAGCTTATTTTCGGGCCGCATTTCGTCGACATGCTCTCGGGTTACAAAGTCTTCTCACGGCGATTCGTGAAGACGTTTCCGGCTCTTTCCGATGGATTCGAGCTCGAGACCGAGTTGACGGTCCATGCGCTCGACCTGCGCATGCCATCTGCCGAGATCGTCCTTCCCTATCGCGAACGCCCCGCAGGGTCGCGGAGCAAGCTTCACACCTTTCGCGACGGCTTGCGCATCCTGGTCGTCATCGGCAAGTTGATCAAACATGGGCGCCCGCTGCTCTTCTTTGGCGTTCTCGGGATTTTCATCGGAATTCTGAGTCTCGGGCTCGGCATCCCGATCATCGTCGAGTACTTTGAAACGCGATTGGTGCCGCGCTTTCCGACGGCGGTCCTCAGCGCGTCGCTGGCGCTGCTCGCGGCGCAGCTCGTCGTTCTTGGAATTCTTCTCGAGTCGGTCACCCGGGTCAGTCGCGAGATGAAGCGCCTTGCCTATCTTGCGATAGCCGCAACGGCCGGACGCCTCGACTGTTAAGGACAATTGTGCGAGGTTTGCCCGATCCGCAGAAAGGAACACACGATGGCAATGAACTCTCAGGATCGCCAAGCGATCGAACAGCTGTTCGCCCGCCTCGAAGAGGTCGAGCGGCAAAGCCCGCCGAGGGACCCCGAAGCGGAACGTTTCATCCAGCAGCGCATGGCGCGGCAGCCTGGCAGTGCCTACTACATGGCTCAGAGCATCGTGGCTCTGGAGCAGGCACTGACCGACGCCAATCAGCGCCTCGAGGAAGCCGAGCGGCAGGGCTCGCGGGGATCGTTGATGCCGAAGCGGTTCGATCCCTATGAGGACGAAGGCGAAGCGGCTCAGCCGCATGGCAGAGGCTCCGTGCCGAGCGTCGGCCCGGCCGGCGCCTATCGGCAACAGCAGGCCGAGGGAGCGGGAGGCGGTTTTCTGGCGGGCGCATTTCAGACGGCACTCGGCGTTACCGGCGGCATGCTCCTCGGAAACGCCATTGGCAGCATTTTCGGCTCGGGAAAGGCGCAAGCCGCCGAATCGCGTCGCGAGGAGCCTCAGCAGAACGAGAACAACGACAACGATGACGAGGACGGGGACGAGGATGATGGCGGCGGCGGGTTCCTCGATTCGATTTTCGGCGGTGGCGATGAGGATTGATTGACCAATTCTCAAGTCCGTAGGCCGGCCGGCTGAGGCGCAGCAGGCGACGTCCGGGAGCAAGCCGAACATCCTCATATCATGGGCGATGATATCGGCTGGTTCATTCCGAGCATCTATCGCCGTGGCATCATGGGCTATCACACGCCCTCGCCGCCGCTCAATCCGGCTCGGTTGTGACAGGAGGTTTCACATGGCGGAGAACTTGCATGATCGCGTGGTGGAGTTCATCGCCCGCACCCGCTTCCCCTTTGCCGGCCAGACGACATGGCCAGCCGATTATGTGACGCTCACCAATGTGCCGGCCCGACGGCGCAGCATCGCGGGTGCGAATAGCGAGCATTTTCCCGATATCGTGATCGTCGACGGGATGGGGCGGGTCCGCGAGATCGGCGAGATCGAGATGACGGTCAGCACCGACGCCGTTCCACATCTCCGCGCCGGGTCCGAAGCTGCCGATGCCGACACGCCAACCGGGGTCAGGCACTTCTTTCTCTATGTCCCCGCCGGCATGGAGCAGTCAGCCCAGAAGCTCATGGAAGACAACAAGATCAGCTATGCCGGCGTTCGCGGCTTCACGGTCAATCCAGACAATACCATGACGATCGTGCCGTTCGTGACCAAGGGCGATCCCTACGACCACCAGGTCACGGGCTAGGCACTGTCCACTCCCGACCGCGCGGCGTCTCGACATATTCGGGCCAGCGATAGCCGATCGGCGCTGCGAAGTCGGCAGGCAGCAGTGGCGCCACCCATTGCGATCCGCCGACGCCACCGCCGGTGCGCTCCTCGAATTCTTTGCGCGCCTTGGCGAGTCCGGCGGGATCGGTCATGAGCTCGATGAGCGTCGTGGCGATCACCTCCCCTGCCCTGGTCCACATCGGATCGATGCAGGCCGGCACCCCGCCCATGGCATGGCGCACCCATGAGGGATAGCGACAGCCGCCCTCCGGCTGTGCCAGCTCGGGATGCGCCACATAGAGGCGGACCGTCGGGGCATGCCAGCTGTAGTCGACATAGTCGTCCGCCGCATAGTTCATCTGCCAGGCCGGAAGCTCCTTGCGGAACGCTTCCTCGGCCTCCCAGGGCGGCGTCATGACCATGGTCTTGTCGAGGAACGGCTCGCTCATGGGCTCGAGACCGAGGTTCCCTTGTACCTCGCGGGCGAAGCGCTTGGCCTCCTCGCCCCAATGTGGCGCACCGAGCCGCTCGAAATTGCGGTAAGTGATCTCTGCCATGGCGCGGTTTGGCAGGCCGGCCCGGGTCCTGGTGATCCAGGCCTTGGCGACCCTGCAATGGGTCATTGCCGCAATATGGTCGGCATTGCGGTCGAGCACGTTGAACACCGACTCGCACATGCCGAGCGTCGGCGCGCGCAGCGAATATTGGATCTGCCCGATGGCCGGCGCGATGTTGTCGGCAGCCGCCTGACCGGCGATCGGGATGAACTCGTTGAGGCTCCAACTGCCGGTGTGCGGCAGCATCGATTCCTTCATCATCTTGGAGTTGGTGTACATCAGGCATACGGCATCGATCGCACCGGGGGCGCGCGCCATGGCATGAACATGGCTTACCACCCCCGCGGCGCCGCTCTGCCAGGTCTCGGGGTTCTCGCACTCGAAAGTGTAGATGCGGCTCCAATAGGGGGCACAGCTGGTCTCCCAGAAGCAGCCATTGGTCAGCGCAGGGAAGGAATGGGGGTGGAAGCTGATTGCCGCATCGAGGTCGCGATAATAGCCATGGGCCGCGTGGATGGGCTTCGAGGCGCACATCTTCTCGGCCGGTTCGCCAAAGAACACCAGTGTGCCGCCGATGCCGTGCCGCTCCATGGCGTGGCGTGCCGCCAGGAAGCCGGAGAACGATCCCATGCCGAGCGCGGAGTGGGGATCGGTATGGCCAGCCGCAAATTTGCTGACGCCGTCGCGTGGCTTGCGATAGGGCACCGGCGCCTGCGACTGCCCGGGCACCGCATCATACTCGGCATAGCCGGCGATGGTCGGGCCTTTGCCATTGCGCCAGCGCGCGCAGAAGGCTGTCGGCATGCCCGCCGATCCCTGCTCGACCTCGAACCCTTCGCGCCGCAGCCGGTCGACATACCATTGCGAAGAGCGATATTCGCGCCATGACGGTTCGTGGAAATCCCACAGGGTAATGTGATCGCGCGACAGTTCCGGCCGCTGCTCGGTCAGCCAGTCCAGGGCGCCCTGCTGCGCCGCACTCCATTCGGCCTTCATGCTCATGGCTTCAAACCTCGTCGCGGATCAACGGCGCCGTCGAACAATGGAGGCCGCCACCGCCCGAGATCACCTTGTCATAGGGGATGGTCATCACCTCGACGCCATGGAGCGCCAGCCGGTCCATCGTATGGCCGGATACCCCCTCGGGCATCAGCACCCGTCCCGGCGCCACCGCCAGGCAATTGATGATCGCGCTGTCGTCCTCATGATGGATCTCGACAAGGTGGACCTTCATCTCCTTGAGCTTCTCGAGGAACCAGAAGGGCAGCAGCGTGATGTTGGCGAGCGCCAGATCCGGGGCGATCATGACGAAGAGGCCGTCGATGTGGAGGCGATAGCCGGTCAAAGCGACCTTGATGAGCTCGACACCTTGCGAGCGCAGCACCTCCTCGATCTGCCGCGCACCCTCCTCATTGACGCGAGACGACAGGCCGATCACCGCGGTTCTCCGGTTTATCCAGGCGAAGCTGCCGCCCTCGGCGATGCCCGTGCCGGAAACCGTCCGCAAGATCGGGCAGCCGAGCCGGGCCAGGGTGCGGGTAACCGGGAGCTCCTCGCCGCGGCGGATGCGCGGACCGAGACGCATCACGATGGCGCCGCCGCCGACGGCCGCGACGGCGTCGCGCGTATAGCACGATTTCATTCGCCCCGGCCCCGGCTTGTCTATGGTGACGACCTCGACGCCCTCGGAGCGCAAGGCCGCCGATAAAGCGTCATGCTGCCTCTGCATGGTTTCGAGGTCCGGCCCCTCCGTGCCGCGCCAATACCAGCCGGCCTGCTCGTCGCCGAAGGCGTTGTTATCGAGCCGCTTCGAGGTGTCGACGATGTTCACCTCGGGCCCCGGCCGGTGCATCAGGACCACCCTGAGGCGACCGACATCGTTCGTACACCCCCAATTCCGGCCCCACCATTTCTCGAGGAGACCTCGATCCTCGAAGGCCGGCTCGGCATCCGAGGGGAACTGCTTGATCAGCTGGTTGTAGCGCCATTCGTTTTCCGTGATCGCACCCACGCCACGCGTCCTCCGGTGAGAATTCGAGATCGGGAAGTTAGATCAACTTTGGAGTTGACGCCAATCCCGCGCTTCCCAAAGATGAACCCCGGTGACGCAAGGACCATGCTGAAGCTCATTCGCAATCCGCCACCCTGGCCAAACGGGGCAAACTGCGCCGTTTGCTTCTCCTTCGATTTCGATGCCGAGAGCCTGCTCCATCTTTACTATCCGGAAGATTCGACCCGCCGGATCAGCCTCGCGTCGTCGCTGCGCTATGGCGCCCGGGTCGCGGTGCCGCGCATCGTCGAGATCTGGCGCCATTTCGGAATCCGTCAGACCATGTTCGTTCCCGGCTGGTGCATCGAAACCTATCCGCACGCCATCGAGCTGCTTGTCGAGAACGGCCATGAGATCGGCCATCATGGCTGGCTGCATGAGCGGCCCAACCAACTCTCGCCAGGCGATGAACGGCGCGTGCTCGAGCGCGGCATTGCCGAGATCGAGCGCGTCACCGGCAAGCCGCCGGCGGGTTATCGCTGCCCCTCGGGTGCCTTCTCCGAGTTCACTCTCGACCTGCTGATCGAACATGGCTTTGCCTATGATGCTTCCCTCGGCGGCGACGATGTTCCCTATCTCATCGAGGGCAGCAGGGGCCGGCTGGTCGAGCTGCCGTCGGACCATGCCCTCGACGACTGGCCGCAATTTGTGAACATGAAGGAGTTCAACATGGGCATGACCATCCAGTCGCCGGAGCGCGCGATGGATGTGTTCCGTGCCGAGTTCGATGCCGCCTGGACCTATGGCGGCCTGTGGGCGGCGATCTGGCATCCCTTCGTGTCGGGCCGGCTGCCGCGCGCTGCTGCGATGATCGAGCTGATCGAGCATATGAATGCCAAGGGCAACGTCTGGTTCGCCACTCTTGCCGAGATCGGCAACCATGTGCAGGGCCTCATTCACCGGGGCGAGTGGATCCCTGAGGTCGAGAAAATTCCGTTCTGGCCGAAGCCGGTACCGCAGATCGT
>JBIOYR010000054.1:0-20797 GCA_044870245.1 Aestuariivirgaceae bacterium
ACGCTATCCTTTATGCTTACTCGAAACCCTTGTGCGGCCATGAACCCGACCTGGAAGACCTGGCACTTGCAGATCTGAGGGAAGCCGCCCGGGTGGTCGCGACCTGTTGGACGGACCTTCCCAACCGGGAAGCGATATTGGCGTGTCTCGTGACAAGCTACAATGCAGGTTTCAGAGCAGACGACGGAACGTATGTCAGCATATCCGTTTATCCTGTAAGGCATTGCGTCGATGCGCTGTTTGAGGAAGCGCTGAAACTTATCGGCTCCGAACCGGATTCGTATGATCTGCTGGGCTGTTGCACGGCGGAGCATTTTGGCAGGCGCGACTATTCGCTGATCCAGCCACTGCTGAAACACAAGGCTAACCTTGACCTCGAAGAAGCCGGAGAAGGCCTGTTGCGCTGGGCCTTGGACCACGAGAACGATATCGTCGCCGATCTGTGCCGAAGGGCCGGTATCCGGCCTTCGAGCTCCGACTCCGGTTCGGACTACGATTCCGACGCATAGGGGTCGGCAGCACGTCTTGGCGGACGGGCGGAAATCGGCGAAGCTGACAGGCATGATCATGCCGCCGTCACGCACGCTCTATTTCGAGGATCTGTCGATCGGGATGGTCGAGACCTATGCCAAGGTCGTCAAGTCCTCGGATGTGATCGGCTTTGCCGAGATCAGCGGCGACCGCAACCCGATCCATCTATCGGAGCATTTCGCCGCCAAGACCCAGTTCGGCGGCCGGATCGCCCATGGCCTCTACACGGCGAGCCTGATCTCGGCGGTGATCGGCACGCGGCTGCCGGGGCCCGGTGCGGTCTATCTGTCGCAGACGCTGAACTTCAAGGCGCCGGTGCGGATCGGCGACACGGTGGTCGCCGCGGTCGAGGTCGCCGAGCTGATCGCCGAGCGGCTGCGGGTCAGGCTGATCTGCACCTGCAAGGTCGAGGATACGCTGGTGCTCGAGGGTGACGCGCTGGTCAAGGTTCCTCGCCGCCCGGGGTGAGGCGGTAGAGAAGAGCGCCGCTCACTGTCTACTGCCAATTGCTCCACTGCCTAAGGTTGTGTCGAGCAAGAGATTCGTTGATTTCGACGCGGGACCTTGCCCGAATCGTGCTCCGGCGTGCTATAGCGCGGGATCATGAGCAAGCAGGTTTCTCCGCCACCCCGGCCCGAGGAGATCGAGCCGATTCGGCTGCGTGATGCGCTCGAGGAGCGCTACCTCGCTTATGCGCTCTCCACCATCATGCACCGGGCGCTGCCGGATGTGCGGGACGGGCTGAAGCCGGTGCACCGACGGCTACTCTATGCCATGCGGCTCCTGCGGCTCGACCCGGGCGCCGGGTTCAAGAAATGCGCCCGCGTCGTCGGCGACGTCATCGGCAAGTTCCATCCCCATGGCGACCAGGCGGTCTATGACGCCATGGTGCGGCTCGCCCAGGATTTCGCTCAGCGCTATCCGTTGATCGAGGGGCAGGGCAATTTCGGCAATATCGACGGCGACAACGCCGCCGCCTATCGCTACACCGAGGCCCGTCTCACCGATGTTGCGGCGCTCCTGATCGATGGGATCGACGAGGACGCCGTCGACTTCCGCGACACCTATAATGGCGAGGACCGCGAGCCGGTGGTGCTGCCGGGCGCCTTTCCCAACCTTCTCGCCAACGGCGCTTCGGGGATCGCCGTCGGCATGGCGACCTCGATCCCACCCCACAATGCCGCCGAGCTGTGCGACGCCGCCCTTCACCTCATCAAGCACCCCAATGCCGGCACCGAGAAGCTGATGCAATTCGTCCCCGGTCCCGATTTTCCGACCGGCGGCACCATCATCGACAGCCCGGAAACCATCCTCGAAGCCTATGCCACCGGCCGGGGCACCTTCCGGGTGCGGGCCCGCTGGTCGAAGGAGGAGCTGGGCCGCGGCACCTGGCAGATCGTCGTCACCGAAATTCCCTATCAGGTCCAGAAGGGGCGGCTGGTCGAGCGCATCGCCGAGCTCCTGACCGAGCGCAAATTGCCGCTGCTCGCCGATGTCCGCGATGAATCGGCCGAGGACATCCGCCTGGTGCTCGAGCCAAAGAGCCGCACCGTCGATCCGCGGATCCTGATGGAACAGCTGTTCCGCTCGACCGAGCTCGAGGCGCGCATCCCGCTCAACATGAATGTGCTGTCGCGGGGCCGGGTGCCAGGCGTCCTGTCGCTGCAACAGGTGCTGAGGCAATGGCTCGACCACCGGCGGGAAGTGCTGCTGCGGCGTTCGCGCCACCGGCTTGCCGAGATCGGCCGCAGGCTGGAGGTGCTGGGCGGCTACCTCATCGCCTATCTCAATCTCGACGAGGTCATCCGCATCATCCGGGAATCCGAGGAGCCGAAGCCGGCGCTGATGCAGCGCTTCGAGCTGACCGACATCCAGGCCGAGGCCATCCTCAACATGCGGCTGCGCGCCCTGCGCAAGCTCGAGGAAATCGAGATCCGCAAGGAGCACAAGGCCCTGACCGAGGAAAAGAGCGGGCTCGAGAGCTTGCTTGCCTCCGAGGAGGCGCAGTGGCAGACGATTTCAAGCGAGGTCAGGGACGTCCGCGACCGCTTCGGCAAGAAGACCGAGCTCGGCCGCCGTCGTACCGATTTCGCCACCGCTCCGGCGATCGCGATCGAAGCCGAGCAGGCGCTGATCGACAAGGAGCCGGTCACCATCGTCTGCTCCGAGAAGGGGTGGATCCGGACACTGCGCGGCCATCTCCAGGATCTCAATGGCCTCCAGTTCAAGGAAGGCGATCGCGGCAAGTTCGTGCTGTTCGGCCAGTCCACCGACCGGCTGCTGCTGCTGTCGCATTCCGGCAAGTTCTTCACCCTCGAAGTGGCAAGGCTGCCGGGCGGGCGCGGTCATGGCGAGCCGCTGCGCTTGATGATCGACCTGGAGGCGGCCGAGGGCATTGCCGCGCTGTTGATCCACCGACCCGATCGCCGGCTGCTGCTCGCCGCCTCGGACGGCAATGGCTTCATCGCGCCCGAAGAAGAATGCCTGGCCAATACCCGCAAGGGCAAGCAGGTGATCAACGTCAAAGCCCCGGCGGAGGCGGCGTTGGCCATCCCGGTTCCGGCCGATGCCGACCATCTGGCGGTGATCGGCGAGAACCGCAAGCTCGTCGTCTTCCCCCTCGAACAGGTGCCGGAAATGGCTCGCGGCCGCGGCGTCAGGCTGCAGAAATACAAGGATGGGGGCTTGAGCGATGCCAAGGCGTTCCGCCTCGCCGATGGCCTGTCCTGGCTTGATTCCTCGGGGCGGACATGGACTGTGACGGCGCTTGCGGAATGGCTCGGCGAGCGCGCCCAGGCCGGTCGAATGCCACCAAAAGGCTTTCCCCGCAGCAATCGTTTTGAGGAATTGCGACCACAACGTCCAACAACAATCGATTGAATCGGTCGTAATTTTTCAGGATAATCCTGAGGTTAACTGAATTTTTCCCGTGAACGGGCATTATAATGGACAGATTCGGGCTGCTTATCGAATTTTCTCCAAGGAGATGCCCGTCTCGATTTAAACTATTCGAAGACAAGGGCCGTTTGGTCGATGACTGTTGAAACGAGCTGGATCGTCAATGGTCGACCTTTGAGGGTCGCCAATGGCGAGATTGGGTCGCGCGCCGATGAGGACGCGCTGATCCAGCGGAACGGCTATGTCCGGCTCACCAGGACTCCCGAGATCACCGAGGTGAAATGGGCGGTGTTCGCGCCCAATTGGGCGTCGATATTCTATGCGATGGATTGGCTGCCGCGCTTTCCGCCACCTTACCGTCTGCGCTATTTCATCGTCGGCTGGTGCGACGAGCATCATGACGACGTCAAAAGCGCCCGCGAGCGGCTCGACGAGATCGTCGCCAAAAGCGACATCCACATCACCAAACGGACCTTCGTCAAGGAGGTCGACCCCGGCAAGACAGCGGTGCCCGAACTCTTACGCGATGCCTTGCTCGACCATACGGTCGGGCCGGAATTTGCCGTGGACTGCGTGTTCGATTCGAGTGTCGGGCGCTTCTGCGTCGAGCGCGTCGGTTCACGCTCGGCGATTGCCCAGATCTGGGGACTGAGCCCGTCCTCCTATCCCTGCCAGTCGGGCCACACCTATGATCAGATGGTGTCGATGGCCTATGCCAAGGTGCTGCGCACCGGCCTGCCGCATTATGATCACGTGATGGCGTCGATGATGACACCCGAGAAGGTGCCGCTTTGGGTGCCCTATCAGCGGGTCGTCCTGCCGCATCGCTTTGCTGACGGGCGGAAGGGAGTCTCGGTGGTCAGCCAGCTGACCAAGGTCGATATCAAGCTCCTCTGACCGATTTCTCCGCGACCCAGAAATTGAGGGTGTCGCGGTCGGCGAGCACCAGCCACTCATTGTTGGGAATGCCCTCGGGGCAGTGCTGCCACCGCAGGAAGCTCGGCTCGAGGTGGGTATAGTGCATGCGGATGACGTGTCCGTGCTTGGCCATCTGGTCGTTGACCAGACCCCAGATTGCAACCGGGTACCATTTGAGATGGGCGAGCAGCATGCCGAGGAACGGCATTGTATCGAAATAGCTGCGGTTCTTGAGGGTCGGGCACAGCCAGATCTCGCCATGATAGACGAGGCGGCCGCGCACCTTCCCGGCCCGGCTGTTGGACGGCGGCTCGAGATAGGCCGGCACCATCAGCTCGTGGCGCTTGAGATAGAGGCCGGCCATCCAGCCGACCGCCCATTCGGCGAGGCTGGTGTCGACGTAATCGAGCCGATAGGCCTGGAGCGACACCACCTCGCCCTGCTTGTTGCGGGCACCGAGCCAGAATGCCTTGTCCTGCAGGCGCCCGACCGCCGGGTCGAACATCGGCGAGGGGATGGCGCCTCGCAGGGCCAGCCGCTGGCGGACGAATTCCTCGAAATCATCGGAGTAGAATGGTTCGATGCCGAGCGCGCGTGCCTGCTCGAGCAGACCGTTCACGACTTCCGCAGCGGCAAGCGGATCGGGCAGCCCTGCCTCCGGGGATCCCTCGCTCCACCTCACGGCGGCGACCGGGCTTGCTGCCACATTGGCCAAAGCGGCAGCGGTCCGCACCGCCTCGGCAGCAGGCGGGCGCAATTCGGAATGGACCGGCTTGCCGGCAATTTTCCCCTCGATCATCAACGAGCCCCCCGGAGCACGAATCAGACAACCCTGCATAATCTGGGTACCGGAATCCTCGACCGCCGACAAACGACTCGCCAGCGACTTCCGGAGGAATTTGTCGAAAATTGGAAATTCGGAGGATGATGTGATCTGATCTACCCGACCCGCATTGCCTTATAGCGGTACGAACCGTCAGGGCGCCGGTCATACCCTATTCGGCGACGTATTCGGTCCAGCCGTCGCGGGTCAGGCGCTCCTGCGGGAGAAACCGCGATTTGTAGGCCATTTTCGACGAGCCCTGGACCCAGTAGCCGAGATAGACATAGGGCAGCCCCATCTTCCGCGCCTTCTCGATGTGGTCGAGAATCATGAAGGTGCCGAGGCTGCGCCCGACCTGGCGCGGATCGTAGAAGCTGTAGACCATCGACAAGCCGTCGCCGAGTATGTCGGTCAGCGCCGCCGCGATCAGGGGGCCCTGACGCGAATCCGGACCGGCCAGCGAGATCGCCGGCTTGGCGCGATATTCGATGATGCGGGTATCGACGAAGCTCTCGTCGACCATGGCCGAATAGTCGAGCACCGTCATGTCGGCCATGCCACCGCCTTCATGACGGTCGTCGATGTAGTTGCGGAACAGGGTGTATTGCTCGGCGGTGGCGCGCGCCGTGAGCACCGAGGTGGAGAGGTGGCGATTGAGCCGCATGGTGCGGCGGAAGCTCGACGTCCAGCGGAAGCGCTCGACCACGACGCGCACCGACACGCAGGCCGAGCATCCCTCGCAGGCCGGCCGGTAGGCGATGTTCTGGCTGCGGCGGAAACCGCCTTGCGACAGCGTGTCGTGGAGGGTACGGGCGTCGGAGCTGATGAGGTGGGTGAACACCTTCCGCTCCTGCTTGCCGGCAAGATAGGGGCAGGGCGCGGGCGCAGTGATGAAGAACTGAGGAAAATTGCGCCGCTCGATGCTCACAATGGGCCGGTCCCGGAACAGTGACGATCTGACGACTAAGGTTGGCCAAGGTGCGTCGAAAGTCAATGCGACCTCACCGTCCCGATGGGGATTCTCACCGTCTGGGTGGGGATTCCCGGCCGCCTGGTGCATCAAGGACGCGGGTGACGAATCCCTGTCTTTCGATGGTCGCCACGATTTCCTCGACATGTCGGCCGTCGCGCGCCTCAATCATGATCTCGAGTTCGGCCCCCTTGGCCGGAACGTCGAGGAACATGCGACGGTGTGACACTTCGAGGATGTTGGCGCCGAGCTGCCCGAGAATGGTGGCGATCTTGCCCAGGACGCCCGGGCGGTCATCGATCTGGATCCGAAGATTGGCCAGCCGCTGCTCGCGCTCGAGCTCGCGGTAGATCACCGAAGCGAGGATCCGCGGATCGATGTTGCCGCCGCACAACACCAGCCCGACCTTCCGGCCCCGGAAATGATCGGGGTCGGCCATGACGGCGGCGAGCCCGGCGGCGCCGGCGCCTTCGGCGAGGACCTTGACCTGGGCGAGATAGGCCATCACCGCCCGCTCGATGTCGCGCTCCTCGACGAGGCGGACCTCGTCGACATGGCGGCGGCAGAGGGCGATGGTGCGCTCGGTCACGTTCTTGACGGCAATCCCCTCGGCCAGCGTCGAGCCGCCGCAGCGCGACGGTTCGCCCCGCAGCGCATGGAACATCGAGGGGAAGAGCTTGACCTCGACGCCGACCATCTCGATCACCGGCTTCACGCTCTTGGCGGCAAGCGCCGTGCCGCCCATGACGCCGCCGCCGCCGATCGGCACGACGATGACCTCGAGGTCGGGATTGTCGTCGAGCATCTCGAGCCCGATCGTGCCCTGGCCGGCGATGATCCGGTCGTCGTCATAGGGATGGATCAGCACCATACCCTTCTCGGCGATGATCTCCTCGGCCTTGACCTGGCTGTCGGCGAGATGCTCGCCATAGAGCACGACCGCGGCGCCATGCGCCCGCGTCCGCTCGACCTTGTTGAAAGGAGTGGTCTCTGGCATCACGATGGTGGCCGGGATGCCGAGCCGGCCGGCATGCCAGGCAACGGCCTGGGCATGGTTGCCGGCCGACATGGCGATGACGCCGCGGTCGCGCTCGGCGGATGTCAGCGAGCTCAGCTTTACGAAGGCGCCGCGGTCCTTGAAGGAGTTGGTGACCTGGAGGTTCTCGGGCTTGACCCAGATGTCGGCGCCGGTCAGCTCCGAGAGCTTGGGAGCGTGGAGCAGGGGGGTCCTGACCACATTGCCCTTCAAGAGCTCCCGCGCCTGGCGGATGTCCTCGATCGTCACGGCCATGGGAGCCTCCTGCTTCGGTCCTCGCCGAATTCGTGTAGCATTGGCTGAACTCTCCAGCGTCTCGCCAGTCGCCACAACAAGAATTGGAGCATCGACATGGTATTCCGCGTAGCCTGGATCGGCCTTGGCGTCATGGGATTTCCGATGGCCGGGCATCTCAAGAGCCGGGGTGGCCATGAGCTGACGGTCTACAACCGGACGGCGGAGAAGGCCGAGCGGTGGGTCTCCCAGTTCGGCGGCCGGGCGGTGGCAACGCCGCGCCAGGCGGCGGAGGGTGCCGATTTCGTCTTCGCCTGCGTCGGCAATGACAACGACCTGCGCGACATCGCGACCGGGCCGGAGGGTGCCTTCCATGGCATGTCGCATGGCTCGGTGTTCATCGACCACACGACGGCCTCGGCCAATATCGCCCGCGAGCTCCACCGGGCCGCCAAGGAGCGCGGCTTCGGCTTCATCGACGCGCCGGTGTCGGGCGGCCAGGCGGGGGCGGAGAACGGCGTCCTCACCATCATGTGCGGCGGCGACCAGCCCGAATATGATTCGATCGTGCCGCTGATCGAGTGCTATTCGCGCATGCGCAAGCTGCTCGGTGCGGCGGGCGCGGGCCAGCTTGCCAAGATGTGCAACCAGATCGCCATTGCCGGCCTGGTCGAGGGATTGTCGGAGGCGATCCATTTCGGCCGTCAGGCCGGGCTCGACATGGCATCGGTGATCGAGGTGATCTCCAAAGGGGCCGCCGGCTCCTGGCAGATGGACAACCGCCACAAGACGATGATCGAGGGCAAGTTCGATTTCGGCTTCGCGGTCGACTGGATGCGCAAGGACCTCAGCATCTGCCTCGACGAGGCACGGCGCAATGGCGCGCATCTGCCGGTGACGGCGCTGGTCGACCAGTTCTATTCCGAGGTCCAGGCGATGGGCGGCAAAAGATGGGACACATCGAGCCTCATCGCGCGGCTCGAGCACGCCAAGGGTAAGAAGTAAGACAACGAAATCATTTCCTCTCTGTATCGTTCGGCACAGCCGGCCGGCGCGCGATGCTGCATGATCGAGGTGGGCATTAACTCACCTCAGGGGGAAATCATGAGTCGTATTGGTGAATACAAAAGGACACATACTCGGACGCAGTCCGATAGGCAGTCCAGCGAGAAGACCGGACAACAGGAAGCGTCTCCATCGACGCGCGCCGGGAAGGTGAAAGAGGAAGCGCAAAAGAAACACGTGCGGTCGCACAGCTCTGGTTGGGATGCGAAGGTCTCTGCAGAAGCCAAGCTTACGAAGGCCAAGAAAAAATATGCGGCCCTCGAAAAGAGTAACGAGGCCAAGCTGGAGAGATCTCAGAAGAAGAGTGACAGCCAACAGCCGCGTAAGCTGCTTTCGGATGAGAAGAAGCAACAACTAATCGATCGGAAAAAAATTAGAATTGAGACGGCCGAGAGATTTAGAGACTATAAGCCGGTTGATCGCGAGTCTCCGATCATTGCAATTGAATATGCAGACAAAATTCAAAAGGCCGAGGTTGTGACCAACCCCGATTTCGAAATCGATGCCGTTCAAACCGATGTGAGTAGAATTCAAGCTGAGATAAGAGAATTGCAGTCTGAGCTACAGCAGACAATCGTAGTGTCAGGTTCGAGCCCGCGGACGGCTATGAAAGTGGCGGAGACGGAGTCTGATGAAGTCCAGAAGGCCGTCCCGAGCCCGCATGTCGAGCTTGAAGACCTGCTCGCCGAAACGGAAGAGTTCGGGGCTGAGATGAAAAAACTGCTCGCCGAAACGGAAGCGGCCGAGGTCGTGACGAGCCCGAGCCCTCAGCCCGACAAGAGCGACATGCAGCAGCAAACGTCCGGGGTGAATGTGCGCGAGTTGATTCAGCGCTTCGGAGGGAGCAGCGCCCAGCAGGCACAGGATCCGAAGAAGCCTGGCGATCCGTCCTGAGCTTTTCGAATCTGAAACGAGCAGCGGCTGTGCCAAACGGCACAGCCGTCCCTGAGCGGTTGCGCAATAAGCGACTGTGGTAAAACCGCGCCTAGGCCATTGCCGCAGCTGCGATCGGCCGGTTTGCCATCGCAAGTCACGCGAAGACGTGATGCGATGGCGGTGTTGCAGCCGGTAACGCCGAGAGAACCCGAGAAAAAGACTTAAGCCCCCTACCGCTTGAGCATCCGCGCGATGTCGCGGGCGAAATAGGTGAGCACGCCGTCGGCGCCGGCCCGCTTGAACGCCATCAGCGATTCCGCGACCACGACATCGCGGTCGAGCCAGCCATTGCCGATCGCCGCCATCAGCATGGCGTATTCGCCCGACACCTGATAGGCGAAGGTCGGCATCCGGAACGCGGCCTTGAGACGATAGAGTATGTCGAGATAGGGCATGCCCGGCTTGACCATGATCATGTCGGCGCCTTCGGCGATGTCGAGGGCTGCCTCGCGCAGCGCCTCGTCGCCATTGCCCGGATCCATCTGATAGCTGCGCTTGTCGCCCTTCAGCATGCCCGAGGAGCCGACGGCATCGCGGAACGGGCCGTAGAAGCCGCTGGCATATTTGGCGGTGTAGGCCATGATCTGCACATCGCTCCTGCCCTCGTCCTCGAGGGCTGAGCGGATGGCGCCGATCCGCCCGTCCATCATGTCGGAGGGCCCGAGGATGTCGCAGCCCGCCTCGACCTGGACCAGGCTCTGGCGGATCAGGGCGGCGATGGTGAGGTCGTTGACGATCTCGCCATTGCGGATCAGCCCGTCATGGCCGTGGCTGGTATAAGGATCGAGCGCCACGTCGCACATCACGCCGATCCCGGGCACCGCCGCCTTGATGGCGCCGACCGCCCGGCACACCAGATTGTCGGGCCGCCAGGCCTCGCGGCCGTCGTCGCTGCGCTGCTCCGGCGCGGTGTAGGGGAAGACGGCAATGACCGGGATGCCGAGGGCGTGGGCCTCCTCGGCGGCCTTGACCGCGAGGTCGATGGAGAGCCGCTCGACCCCCGGCATCGACTCGACCGGCACGCTCCGCCGATCGCCCTCGATGACGAAAATCGGCCAGATCAGGTCATCGACGGTGAGCGAGGTCTCGCGGGTGAGCCGGCGTGACCAGGCGGTTCGCCGGTTGCGCCGCAACCGTGTCGCGGGGTAGCCGGCCTTCGGCAATTCCCAGGGTTGCACGCCGCTTGCGGCGGACGGGGCGGTGTCCTTCATGGTTCAAACGATCCGGTTGACGCGTCATTTGCAGAACTTGTACGCCCCGTCGCGTCCGAGATCGACATGGAAATGATTCTCATGCGCGTGGTTGGCGCGCGGTCCCATGACCGTGGAAAAGATCGGGCAGGCACCCTTATGGATGTCGGCGAGGAAGCTCGACGTCTTGTAGATGCCGAAAAAGGCGCCGGCGGTGCTCCATTCGCCGAGCACGCTGATCTCCTTGCCGGAAGCCAGGCGGAATGACCGCATGTCGAGGGCGTTGCCGAAGGAATGCTCGCTGATCCGGCCGGTCGAGGCGGCATTGCGGCGCCGGCAGGAATAGGCCGAGGCATTGACCACCCCGACCACCGGCTCGCCGAAGCGGCGCCGGGCGGCCGGCTGCACCACATCGGTCATCCACTTGTAGAGGGCGGCAGCGAGCCGGCAATTGAGCGTTGCGGGGGGTGTCACCTCGATCGCGCCGAAACGCGAGATCCTGACCGGGGCGGCGATGCCGCAGCCGCCCGGGCCGCCGATCGGCGGCCCCACATCGGCCTCGATATTCAGCGCCGCCAGCACCATGGCGCATTGCGTCTGTGCCTGCTGGACATCCTCCTTGGACCAGCTGGTGACCTCGGCCGGCTGCAGCTCGGCGGAGGCATAAGGATCGCGCTCGGCCTTCATGCGGTCATAGGCCAGCCTGAGCTCGCCGCGCCGATCGGTGCTGAGCGCCCCGTCGGTGTGGAGCTCGCGGGTCGGCAGGCTGGTCGAGGTGGCGGTCGGCAGCCAGGTGCCGTCATCCGGCTTGGGGCGGGGCAGGGGGACGTCGCCGCGCGCCAGGGCGGGGCCCGGCCGCGCCGAGGCGCGCAGGTCACCCGCGGCGGCAGGGGCGCTCGCGCCTGCCACAATCATCATCGCAATGACGCAGAACCACGCTCTCATACCTTGTCCCGAATCGCGAGCGTCGGCCTTGACCCGCTCCACCTGCCATGCCTATCACGCCGCTGGATCGAGGCGAAGGTGAGGCAAGCTCATGCGTCATGCTCGGCGATGACGGCGCCGGAGGTCACTTTCGAGCGGGAAGGACGGGCCGGCTTCATCACCCTGAACCGGCCGGAAACCCTCAACGCGTTGACGCTGGGGATGATCCGTCACATCCATCGGATGCTGGCGCGCTGGGCCGACGACCCGGCGGTGGCTTGGGTCGCCATCCGCGCCAATGGCGCGCGCGCCTTCTGCGCCGGCGGCGACGTCCGGGCGCTCCATGGTCCGGGACTTGCCAAGTCCCCGGTATGGGCCGAATTCTACAGCGAGGAATATCGTCTTAACACCTTCATCAAGCGCTATCCCAAACCGTTCATCGCGCTGGTCGACGGGCTGGTGATGGGCGGCGGTGTCGGCGTGTCGCTTCATGGCAGCCACCGGATTGCCGGCGATCGGATGGTCTTCGCCATGCCGGAGACCGGCATCGGTCTCTTCCCGGATGTCGGGGCGACCTATCTGCTGTCGCGCCTGCCGGGCGCGATCGGCCTCTATCTCGGATTGACCGGTGCCAGGGTCGGGGCGCGCGACGCGCTGTGGTCGGGCCTCGCGACACATTTCGTCCCCTCGGAGAGATTTCCGGCGCTCGCCGCGGCGCTCGCCACTGCCGATGACATCGAACGCTGCCTTGCCGATTTCGCCGAGGGTCCGGCACCAGGCCCGCTGGCGCAGCACCGCGCCACCATCGACCGGCTGTTCGCCTGCCCGACGCTCCCTGACCTCATGACCAGGCTCGCCAATGACGCCGGAGGCTTTGCCGCCGCCACCCATGCGGAGCTCCAGACCAAGTCGCCGACCAGCCTCGCCATCACTTTCCGTCAGCTCACGGAGGGTCGCGGGCTCTCCTTCGAGGAGGCGATCGCCCTCGAGTTCCGCATCGTGTGCCGCATTCCCCTCGGACAGGATTTCTTCGAGGGCATCCGGGCCGTCGTCATCGACAAGGACAAGGCGCCACGCTGGCGGCCGGCGACGCTTGCGGAGATCACACCGGAAATGATCGAATGTCACTTCTCGCCGCTCGCCGCGGAGCTCGACCTCGCGAATCTAGCCGCTGCCGGGTGAGGGCGCCCTCTCGACGTCCTCGCGCCGCGGACCGCGACGAAAGTCGTCGATCCAAATGGTCGAGGTGCCGGTCATCAGCGTGCGATACTGCCCGAATTTGAAATATTGTCCCGGACCTTCCGCACCTTCCGCCCCGATCGGACCAGTGGCGCGGACGATGAAGCGGTGATCGGCCCAAACCTCGACCACGCCGGAGCCGTCGAAGCCGCCTCGCACCCGATACATCATCTCGACCCAATTGTTCTTCGGGTTGGGCAGGATCGGATTGTCGCCGACATCGAGCGACAGCTGTCTTTTGCCGAAGAAACGATATTTTTCGTGAAGAAACCGGAAGGCCGACAGGTCGCCGCCGATCAGCGCCCGTGCCACCTGCTGCGGATCGCCATCCGCCTTGGCCAGCAGAACGCGCTGCTCCCCGCTCTCGACGGTGATGTGGAAAACGCCATTGTCGAAACGCTGGGCCAGAAACGGACTGTATCCGTTCTGCTGCTTCCATTGGCCGATGACCCAGCGCTGGCTGCCGAGAATCGGGATGTCCCCCTCGATGCGGAAACGGAAGGCGTACCAGCATTCCTCGCCGAACACCGTGCGATATTTCGAGGATTCGCGGATCTCGTTGCGCTGGCAGTCCTCGCCGCAGCCGCGATCCTCCGGTCCGACGGTGAGAGCGTAGGCGCGCGGGCCGCTGGTCTCGTCGATCGGCTCGAACCGGCTGCGACCCGGCAACAGCTGAATGGTCGACCATTTCTCGGTATCGAACTTGGGCCCCTCGAAGGAATCGGCCATCGGCGTGCAGGCATGCGCCTGGTGGCAGGCGATTGCGAAGCAGAGGGAGAGAGCGGCTGCCGCAAGGCGGTCACGAGACATGGCAGCCACAATGCCTGCCGATCTCGAGGGGTGCAAGGGAAGCAGGCCGAGGAATGAATGCGCGGCAAAATCGCCTCGGCGCAAGTGGGCGCAGCTGATAGCATGAGGCTCCAGGATCACGGGATGGGGAACCACATGACGACGGGCCACACGCGCATGATCATGTCGACGATGATCGCTCTCGCCGCCGTCTCGGTGCTGGGAGCCGGATCCAGCCATGGCCAGGCGCTGTCGAGCGGTGAAACGGCACGTCTCCTGGCGCGCGTCGAGGCGATCGACGGCAAGTGCCGCTATCTCAGCCCGGCCGATCATGACGTGCTCAAGACCTTCGTGGCCCGCGCCGAGGTTGCCGCCGCCGGCGAGGGCGGTCCGCAGGAGGCGAGCGAAGCGGTGGCATCGGGGCGCGCCGAGGGCGGGAGCGCGGCATGCAGCGACGAGAGCGCCCGGCTGGTCCGGGCGGCCTATGCCTCGGCGCAAAGCGCTGCTTCGGGCGTCCGCCGCGGCCAGGCCGCTGCTGCCGCGCCGACATCCCGGCAAATGCCGCCGCCACAGCGCAACCGGCAGATGGAGGTCTGGCCGGGGCCCGCCGGCGACGCGACCAGCCGGTATGCCAGGCGGCTCGAGGCCTATTATCTCAATCTGCGCTGCCGCTATCTGACCAGGCCGGATGCGGTGAGATTCTGGCAGAGCATCGTCCAGGACCAGCGCAATGCCGCCCGCGAAAGCGGCCCCCAAGCGGTTGCTGCCGCCCAACAGCGGGCCCGCGCGGTTGCGGGCCGGGCCTGGTGCGGCGGGAACACTGCCCGGCGCGTGATCGACGGCTATCGCGGTTTGATTTCTCGATAGATGCAAGATTATCTTAAAGTTACAAAATATTTTATTCAATTGTGCGTTGAATAACAGCTAATTTACTGTTCTTGTTGAGTTAGACTTAACCCCGCCCTACTAACGTTGTATTGCAAATAAGAGCAGGAGAGTTGTTAAATCCTGCATATCGACAGGGCGGCAACTATGCGTACTCAGTTGAAGGCGGCCAATCGCGAGCCGCAAAATCGCGATGGCCACCAGGCTCTCAAGCCGAAATACCTGGAAGCGCTCCATCTGATCGAACGGCTTCATCGTCGGCTGCTCGATGTGATCAAGGATGAGTTCGATCGCGCCGGCGAGCCGGAGGTCAATTCGGTTCAGGCGCTCCTGTTGTTCAATATCGGCGATCATGAGCTGACTGCCGGCGAGCTCAGGAGCCGCGGCTATTACCAAGGCTCGAACGTCTCCTACAATCTGAAGAAGCTGGTCGAGGCCGGTTATGTCAGCCATGAGCGCTCATCCACCGACAAGCGCTCGGTGCGGGTGGGACTGACTCCCAAAGGCAATGCCATTCGCGAAAGGGTCGACCAGCTTTACAACCGGCAGCTCTTGTCGATCCAGGAGGTGGCGGGCCTGAACGCCGAGGAATTTGAACATTTGAACAAGGCTTTAGGGCGACTGGAGCGGTTCTGGACCGACCAGATCCTCTACCGACTCTGAGTGCCGGCAAACGGTCCACTGTGTCTCGTTTGCATCAAGGCGTTGCAGATTGATCAGATGCGCGCCCCGAACCATTGTGCGCCGCACTGACGTCCCTTAGTTATTACCCATCACGTCAGGCGGGGAATTGACCGTTGCGCGCCGTGCGCAACCGTTACGGAACCTCGTCGCGCAAAATGGGGACGAGTCATCATGCCCGATGCGAGGAAGGCGGGCGCGGATCTGCGCCGCGCGAGGGTTGCTGCGATATGTGCTCTGGTGCTCGGCGGCCTGGCCACACCGGCAGTCGCCGACAATGGCGACAAGGATTTCGAGAGCATTGCCAAGCCGGGATTTTCATTCAGCAGCAAGCCGATGGCGCCGACCCGCACCGAGGTCGTGGTCGGCGTCGAGAGCCCGATGCTGTCGGTGCGCAGCGAGGCTTTGATGCAGAATGCGATCGGCCGCTATCAGAAGATCGTCGATACGGGCGGCTGGCCGGAGATCCCGCCGACGCGGACGCTCATGCTGTGGTCGCACGGCAAGGCCGTCGTCGTGCTCCGCCAACGCCTCGCCGCCGAGGGTTATCTGCCTGACAAGGCCGGCAGCGGCGACAGCTACGACGAGACGGTGGAGGAGGCGGTGCGCCACTTCCAGCTCAATAACGGGCTGTTCGCCAATGGCCGTGTCGATCAGAAGACGCTCGAGGCGCTGAACATCCCGGCGGCGGATCGACTTGCGACGCTCAAGGCAAATCTGCCGCGGGTTAGCGAGTATTCCAAGGCCCTTGGCACGCGCTATGTCGTGGTCAACATACCGGCGGCGCAGCTCGAGTCGGTCGAGAGAGGACGGGTCCATTCCCGCCACAACGTGATTGCCGGCAAGATCGATCGGCCATCGCCGGTTGTCGAGAGCAAGATCACCGAGATCAATTTCAATCCCTATTGGAATGCGCCGGTCTCGATCGTCGAGAAGGATATCATTCCGCAGGTCCAGAAGAATCCCAAAATCCTGAGCCAGCTCCACATCAAGATCTATGACGGCTTCAACGGCCCGGAGGTGGATCCCAAGACGATCGACTGGAACAAGCTCTTGCCCGATCGCTACCATTTCCGCCAGGAGCCGGGCGACGACAACGCCATGGCGTCGGTCAAGCTCAGCTTCCCCAATCCGTACGCCGTCTATATGCACGACACGCCGACCAAGCAGCTGTTCACCCAGTCGGCGCGTTATTTCAGCTCGGGCTGCGTCCGGGTCGACAAGGTTCACCTGCTGACGGATTGGATTCTGGCGGGCCAGGACGGCTGGAACCAGGCCAGGATCGACGAGGTCACCGAGAGCAAGGAGCGGCTCGACGTCAAGGTCGCGGATCCGCCGCAGGTGCGCTTCGCCTATCTGACGGGCTGGGTCACTGCCGATGGCGAGGCTCATTTCCGGCCCGACATCTACAATCTCGATGGCTCCGGATTTGTCGATGGCCAGCCCGAGGCCAAGCTGGCGCAGGGCGGGCAGGGCTGAGGTCTTACGAGGCAGTAGGCGTTAGGCATTAGGCAGTGGGGGAGCTCTTCCCTACCGCCTACTGCCTATTTGCCTAATGCCTGGTTCCCCATGTTAGGCTTCCGATCGGGAGACCGATGAGGAAGGCATGCAGATCCGAGACTTGAAAACCTTCGTGGTGGGCAATCCGCCACCCGCATTCGGCGGCCGCTATTTCATTTTCGTCAAGCTGACCACCAATGACGGCATCAGCGGCATCGGCGAAGTCTATTGCGATACATTCGGGCCACAGGTCATCACCGCCATGGTGGCCGACGTCTTCGCCCGCCATGTCGAAGGCATGGATCCGTTCCGCCTCGAAGATCTGTGGCGGCGGGTCTATGGGACCGGCTACACGCTGAGGCCGGATGTCTCGCTGATGAGCGTGCTGTCCGCCATCGAGATCGCGCTGTGGGACATCAAGGGCAAGGCATTGGGCAAGCCGCTCCATGCGCTGCTCGGCGGCAAGGTGCATGAGCGGCTGAGAAGCTATACCTATATCTATCCCAAGATCGAGGAGGGCGAGAGCGAAAGCATCTATTGGGACCCCGAGCGCTCCGCCAACCGCGCCGCCGAATATGTCGCGGCCGGCTTCACCGCAGTGAAATTCGATCCGGCTGCGCCCTATTCGGTGTTCGATCCGCGTCAGCCATCGCTCGAGGCGCTCGAGCTCTGCGCCAAGTTCTGCCGCCTGATGCGCGAAGCCGTCGGCAGCAGGGCGGACCTCCTGTTCGGCACCCATGGCCAGTTTACCCCCGCCGGCGCCATTCGGCTGGCCAAGCGGCTCGAGCCCTATGATCCTCTGTGGTTCGAGGAGCCGGTACCGCCGGAGAAGCCCGAGGAGATGGCGCTGGTGGCGCGCGGGACGTCGATTCCCATCGCCACCGGTGAGCGGCTGACGACGAAATACGAGTTTGCCCGGGTGCTCGAATGCCGCGCCGCCGCCATTCTGCAGATGGCGCTCGGCCGGGTCGGGGGCATCATGGAGGCCAAGAAGATCGCCGCCATGGCCGAGGCCCATTATGCGCAGATCGCGCCGCATCTCTATTGCGGACCGGTCGAGGGCGCCGCAAACGTCCATTTCTCCGCATCGCTTCCCAATTTTCTGATCCTCGAAAGCATTCAAACCTGGGGCGGCTTCCATGCCGAGCTGCTGAAGAAGCCGATCCGCTGGGAGGAGGGCTACGTCATCCCGCCCGAGGAGCCCGGGCTCGGGATCGAGCTCAATGAGGAGGTGGCCGAGCGCCACCCCTATGGCGGAACCAAGCTCCATCTTGAAATGACGAGCACGCCGATCCCGTGACCGTCGAGCACGAGCTGTTCACCATCCGCGACCTTCTGCGCCTTGCAGTGACGCGCATGGAACGGGCTGGCGTGAGCTTCGGTCATGGCACGGACAGCGCCTTTGCCGAGGCGGTGTTTCTGATCGCCGAACAGCTCCGTCTGCCGCGCGACGAGATCGAGCTGTTTCTCGATGCACGGCTGACGCTCGCCGAGCGTCAGGAGATCGTCGGCCTGATCGAGCAGCGGATCGCCAGCCGCAAGCCAGCATCCTATCTCGTCAACCGGGCCTATATCGGCGATTTCGCCTTTTACGTCGACGAGCGGGTCATCGTGCCGCGATCCTTCATCGGCGAGCTCCTGTGCAGCGGACGTCTTGGCGAGGCCGGCCTGATTGCCAATGACGATGCGATCACGCGCATCCTCGACCTCTGCACCGGGTCGGGCTGCCTCGCAATCCTTGCCGCAATGGCATATCCGCAAAGTCGCATCGATGCGGTCGACATCTCTGCCGATGCCCTGGCGGTGGCGCGGCGGAATGTCGACGATCATGGGCTTGCGGATCGTATCGAGCTTCATGAGGGCGATCTCTTCGCGCCGCTTGCCGATCGCCGTTACGATCTGATCATCACCAACCCGCCCTATGTGGCGCGCGACACCATGGCGAGCCTGCCGCCCGAATACCGGCATGAGCCCGCGCTCGCGCTCGCCGGCGGCGAGGATGGCCTGGCTGTGGTGCGGCGGATCCTCGGGGATGCGC
The DNA here is from genome assembly GCA_044870245.1 of Aestuariivirgaceae bacterium. Taxonomy (GTDB): domain Bacteria; phylum Pseudomonadota; class Alphaproteobacteria; order Rhizobiales; family Aestuariivirgaceae; genus DATAFF01. Next base: position 18,658 of record JBIOYR010000054.1, read on the forward strand.
CGCAGCACTTGACTGGCGTCGGCGGGCTTCTGTGCGAGATCGGCGAGGGGCGCGACCTCCTGGAGCGGGATTTTCCACACCTGCCATTCTTCTGGCTCGATACCGAGACAAGCGAAGGCGAGGTGTTCTGGTTGCCGGGGACGGTGCTGGAGGAACAGCGCGAATGATTTTCGATCTGACCTGCTTTGCCCCCGACTATGCCGTGGCGCGCTCGCGGTTCGTGAGCGCAGCACGGGCCGCCGGCGCTCGGCTCAAAAGCTATCGCAATCCGCGGAGCGGACCTTCGGGGGAGGAGCTCTGGACCGACGCCGCCTGGCTCGGGCGGGAGGATGCGACCAAGGTGCTGGTCACCATCTCGGCGACCCATGGCGTCGAAGGCTTTTGCGGCTCGGGATCTCAGATCGACTGGCTCGATCTCAGGCCGGCACTGCCTGATGACGTGGCCATTCTCGCCATCCACGCGCTCAATCCCCATGGCTTTGCCTGGCTGCGTCGGGTCACCGAGGAAGGCGTCGACCTCAACCGCAATCATGTCGACTTCGGCAAGCCGCTGCCGCGCAATCCGGGCTATGGCGAGCTTGCCGACGCCATCTTGCCGAAGGAATGGACGGAAGCGGCGCTCGCCGCCGCCGACAAGCGGATGCAGGACTTCCGGCGCACCCACGGCCTCGACGCGCTGCGCATCGCCGAAAGCGGCGGCCAGTACACCCATCCGGACGGGCTGTTCTTCGGCGGGCACGGACCGACCTGGTCACGCCTGACCATGGAGAAGGTGATGGCCGATTTCGCCATTGGCAGGCGCCAGCTGGTCTGCATGGTCGACTACCATACGGGGCTTGGACCTTATGGCTATGGCGAGGCGATGATCGCAGATACGCCGGGTACGTTGCCGGAGCGGCGCGCTTCGCAATGGTTTGGCGAGTCGCTGACCAACGGCGTGACCGGCACCACCAGCTCGCACGCCCAGTTCGGCTTCGTCGAGGATGGCTGGAAGGCGGTGCTCGGCGATCGCGTCGTGTGCCTGACGCTGGAATATGGCTGCTTTCCCTGGTCGACGACCTTGGGCAGCCTGCGTCAGGAGCAATGGCACCAGCTCAATCGGCCCGATGCCGGCTGGAGCGATCCCGAGACGATCCGGGTCAAGAAGTACATCCGCCGGGCCTTCTACCCGGACACCGATTCCTGGCGGGAGCTGGTGCTGTTCCGCTCCCGCCAGATCCTCGGCCAGGCGCTGCGCGGCCTCGCCGGCGCGTGAGGCGCCGCGCTGCTCCTAGCAGCTGTAGTACATGTCGAACTCGACCGGGTGCGGCGTCATCTCGAAGCGCGTCAGCTCTTCGTTCTTGAGCTCGATATAGGAGTCGATCTGGTCGTCGGTGAAGACGCCGCCCTTCTTGAGGAACTCGCGGTCGTTCTCGAGCGACGCCAGAGCCTCCCTGAGCGAGCCGCACACCGTCGGGATCTCCTTCAATTCGACCGGTGGCAGGTCGTAGAGGTTCTTGTCGATCGGGTCGCCGGGATGGATCTTGTTGAGAATGCCGTCGAGGCCGGCCATCAGGACTGCCGAGAAGGCGAGATAGGGGTTGGCCGAAGGATCGGGGAAGCGCACCTCCACCCGCTTGGCCTTGGGGTTGGTGGTGTAGGGGATGCGGCACGCCGCCGACCGGTTGCGCGACGAATAGGCGAGCAGCACCGGCGCCTCATAGCCCGGGACCAGCCGCTTGTAGGAGTTGGTCGAGGGATTGGTGAAGGCGTTGCAGGCCTTGGCATGCTTGATCACGCCGCCGATGAAATAGAGGCAGGTCTCCGACAGGTCGGCATATTGATTGCCGGCGAAGAGCGGCCGCCCCTCGTTCCAGATCGAGAAGTGGCAATGCATGCCCGAGCCGTTGTCGCCCATGACCGGCTTCGGCATGAAGGTCGCGGTCTTGCCATAGGCGTGAGCGACGTTCTGGATGACGTATTTGTAGATCTGCATGTGATCCGCCATCCGCACCAGGTTGGCGAATTTCATGCCGAGCTCATGCTGGGCGGCCGCCACCTCGTGATGGTGCTTCTCCACCACGACGCCCATCTCGGCCATCACCGACAGCATCTCCGAGCGCATGTCCTGGGCGGAATCCATCGGGTTGACCGGGAAATA
>JBIOYR010000055.1:0-7971 GCA_044870245.1 Aestuariivirgaceae bacterium
CCCTCGACCGGATCGTCTGAATCGAAAGAACCTACTGCTGGGTTGTGCCGCCGCTCGGGGCAGGTGCAGGCGCTGGAGCCGGTGCTGGTGCAGGCGAGGGCGATGGTGTCGCCGGTTCATTGCTGGTGGTTCCACCGCTCGGCGCCGGTGCTGGCGCAGGTGTCGTTGTCGTCGACGAGGACTCGCTACTCGGGGTTGTCGTCGTAGCCGTCCGCTCTGTGCCGCCATAAACCAGGAACGCGATAACGGCGATCACCACTATCAGGCCGCCAATGACAAAAGCCATCGTCCTACCACCGCCGGGGTCCCGTGGACCCGCCGTCCGTGGGTTGAGATCGCTCATTCGCTTCTTCTCCTTCTATTGCCGGTCCGGTTTCGAACCCCACCGGAACCCGATTGGTTCCAAAAAGCGAGTGTTCTGGACCCGGCTTCAACGCGCCGCTACAGTAGCAACCATGCATTCTGGACCGGGCGGTCTTCCTGCGGTGGTCGTCGTGGGCGCCGGGGCTGCCGGCATCGGGGCGGGATTGGCGCTTGCCCGCTCCGGGGTTCCCTACATCATTCTCGAAGCCTCGTCACGTGTGGGCGGACGCGCCTTTACCGACTGCGACAGCCTCGGTTCCCTGTTCGATCACGGCTGCCATTGGTTTCATTCGGCCGACCGCAACCCGCTTCGCGTGTTGGCCGACCGACTGGGTCACGCTTACGCAGGGCGTACCACGAAGGGGGTGAGACCCATCTGCCTCGATGGACGGTGGGTCGACCAGCCCGAACGCGAACACATCAACGCGATGATCTTCGGGATGTTCGACGAGATTGAGGCTGCAGCCGATCGAGAAAATGATGTCGCAGCCAGCGAGGTGATCGACTTCACCGGTCCCTTCGGTCCGCTCCGCCGGCACTGGATCGAGCTCCTCGAGTGCCGCGCCCCGGAGGAAATCTCGGTCCTCGACGCCGGCCGCTATTGCGATACCAAGGTCAACCATGCCGTGAAGGACGGTTACGGTCGCCTGTTCGAGAAGTTGAGTTGCGGCCTCGTCATCAGGCGGGACAGCCCGGTGACGGAGATCGAGACCACGCCCGATTCGGTCCGCGTTCGCGGCAATTTTGGCGAGATCAGGTGCGCCGCGGTCATTCTCACCGCCTCGCTCGGCGTCCTCGCGGCCGGTGCCATCACCATTCGCCCGGAGCCGGATCATGCCTTTGCGGCAGCGCTCGAGGATGTTCGCATCGGCACCTACGAGAAGACGATCATCGCCTTCGACCGGCCGCTGCTCGCCTCCCCGGAGGGTGCCCAAAGCTTCTATTGCGACATCCTCGATCCGTCCGATCCCGACGATTTTCCGCTCAATTTCGAGATTCAGCCCTTCGGACGGCCGCTCGCCATCAGCCATTTGGCCGGCGGCTCGCTCGATCGGCTTGTCGCCGGCGCTGGCGAACGCGGACTGATCGATTTGACGATCTCCAAGCTCGTCCGGGCCTTTGGCGCCGGCATCAGGCGCCACATCGTCGGCACCGTGGTGACGAGCTGGGGCAGGAACCCCTTCATCCGCGGCGGCTATGCGATTGCCCGGCCGGGAGGAGCCAAGTCCCGGGAAAGATTGATCGCCGGCGATATTTCCGATCGCGTTTTGCTCGCCGGCGAGGCCTGCCATCCCTATTGGTACGCCACTGCCCATGGTGCCTATCTGACCGGCATCGACCGGGCCCATCGGGCGCTGAGCTCGATCGGCTGGCCCGTCACGCCGCCCGATCCGCTCTGGCTGCCGCCTCTTGCGGCGGCCGCCGGCGGCTGAGCAATGCAACTTGGCCTCGGCAATCCATGGACTTGTCGGCGCGTCTTACCTATATCACGCGCGGGTTTCGCAGTGGCTTGGCGCCATCAAGCCGCGCTTGAGGTGAGGAACAACAAAGGATGCCATGGAGCAATCAGGGGGGAGGCGGTGGATGGCAGGGAGGCCGTGGCCCGTGGAGCCAGGGACCATGGGGGCAGGGCCCCTCGGGACCGCCCGGTCGCGGCGGCAACCAACCGCCTGACCTTGAAGAGCTGATCAGGAAGAGCCAGGAGCGGTTGCGCCAGATACTGCCCGGCGGCGGCGGCTCGACCGGCGGCTTCGGTCGCGGCCAGTGGCTCGCCGTGGTCGCCCTCGTGCTGCTCGGCTGGCTCTATATGAGCGCCAACACCATCAAGCCCGACGAGAACGGCCTCGTGCTGCGTCTGGGCAGCTACAACCGCACCGTCGGTCCCGGCCTGCATTTTGTCTTCTGGCCGGTCGAGCGCATCGAGAAGCTCCCCGTCGAGGCGGAGAACCAGATCGATTTCGGAGGCGGCGGCAAGGGCGAAGGCCTGATGCTCGCCGGCGACCAGAACATCGTCGACATGCGCTTCACTGTCTTGTGGAAGATCAAGGATCCGCGTGACTTCCTGTTCAATGTCGCCGAGCAGGAGGAGCTGGTCGCCCGGGTCGCCGAGAGCGCCATGCGCGAGGTTGTCGGCCGCACCCGCGCCGAGGAGATCCGCACCCGTGGACGGCAGGCCGCTCAGGACCAGGTCCGTGACCTCATCCAGAAGACTCTCGACGACTATCGCTCCGGCGTTCTGATCACCGGCGTGCAGCTCGAGAAGGCCGATCCGCCGCCTCAGGTGGTGGACGCCTTCGAGGAGGTCCAGCGCGCCGAGCAGAACCAGAACAAGCTGATCCGCGAGGCCGAGCAGTATCGCAACCAGATTCTCGGCCAGGCCCGCGGCGATGCCGCCAAGATCGTCGCCGATGCCAAAGCCTACAAATCGCGGGTCGTGGCCGAGGCGCAGGGTGAAGCGCAGCGCTTCCTGTCGGTCTACGCCGAATATTCGAAGGCCAAGGACGTCACCCGCCAGCGTCTGTTCCTCGAAACGCTCGAGGATGTTCTGCAGAAATCCAACAAGGTGATCATCGAGGAGGGCAAGCAAGGCACTGGTGTCGTGCCTTATCTGCCCCTGCCCGAGTTGCAGAAGCGCCAGAACGCTCCGGCGCGCACCGCCACCACGGGAGCAGCACAGTGATGGCCGGCCTTCGCACCTTCATCATCGTTGCCGTCATCGCAGTGGTGATCGCAGCCTATTCGTCGCTCTTCATCGTCGACCAGCGGCAGGCCGCGCTGGTGACGCGCTTCGGCGAGATCCAGCGGGTGGTGACCGAGCCCGGCCTCTACGTGAAGATCCCGGTGGTCGACGAGCTGATCCCGATCGAGAAGCGGGTGCTGAATTTCGAAAGCACCGACATGGCGGTGCAGGTCACCGATGGTCGCCGTTATCTCGTCGACTCCGTCACCATGCTCCGCGTCGTCGATCCGAAGCGGTTCCGCGAGACGGTCGGCGCTTCGCTGCGACTGGCCTGGGCCCGCATCAAGACCAGGCTCGATGCCGCGCTGCGGCAGACCTATGGACGGCGCAATTTTGACGCCGCGCTGTCGCAGGATCGCGCCGCCATGATGCGCGAGATCCGCGACCAGGTCCGTCCCGAGGCGCTGGCGCTCGGCATCGAGGTGGTCGATGTCAGGATAAGGCGAACCGATCTGATGCCCGAAGTGCTGAACGACACCTATGAGCGCATGAATGCCGAGCGCTTCGCCGAGGCTGCCCAGCTCAGGGCGGTCGGCCAGGCGGAAGCGGCGCGGATCCGTGCCGAGGCCGACCGCGAGGCTGTCGAGCTCGTCGCCAAGTCGCGGCGCGAGGGCGAGATCCTGCGCGGTGAAGGCGATGGCGAGCGCAACAAGGTCTTTGCCGAAGCTTTCCAGAAGGACCCGGAATTCTTCTCCTTCTACCGCTCGATGCAGGCCTATGCCAAAAGCCTGGCCGACGCCGGGACGACCCTGGTGTTGAGCCCGACATCGGAGTTCTTCAAATATTTCGGCGGCAAGCCCATCGATGCTCCGACCGGCGCCACGCCGCCGGCGACGTCGGGGCAAAAGCCGCCGGTCGCGCCGCCCGCCCAATCCGGTTCAGCGCCGGCCGAGCCGGTCAAAGAGGCACCGGCCGCGGCCAATCCGTGAACGGGCGGACGAGACGAATGAGCGGAACGGGATCGCATGAAACTGAGGAGGCCGTGCGATGATTGAGTTGGGATGGTCCGGCATGCTCCGCACCTGTTCTCAGACGGCATGGGCATTGATGCTGCTGGTGGTCGCCAGCGTGCCGGCAGGCGCCGCCGCTGGCCCGGAATCGGTGGCTGACATCGCCGCAAAGCTGTCGCCGGCCGTCGTCAATATTTCGACGAGCCAGAAGGTCGCCGGCGGCCAGACGCCGGTGCCGATGCCCGATCTGCCGCCGGGGTCGCCCTTCCGGGACTTCTTCGAGGATCTGTTCAAGGACCAGCCCGGCAGTGGCGGCGACCCTAATGCCCCCACCCGCAAGGTCAATTCGCTCGGCTCCGGCTTCGTCGTCGACGCATCGGGCATCATCATCACCAACAACCACGTGATCGAGGATGCCGACGAGATCGAGGTCAACCTTTCGGACGGTTCCAAGCTCAAGGCCGAGCTCAAGGGTCGCGACGGCAAGACCGACCTCGCAGTGCTGCAGGTCAAGCCGCCCCACCCGCTGACCGCCGTGACCTTCGGCAACTCCGACGGCATCCGGGTCGGCGACTGGGTGATGGCGATCGGCAATCCGTTCGGCCTGGGGGGCTCGGTCACCCTCGGCATCGTCTCGGCCCGCAACCGCAACATCAACTCCGGACCCTATGACGATTTCATCCAGACCGATGCCGCCATCAACCGCGGCAACTCGGGAGGTCCGCTGTTCAACATGGCGGGCGAGGTGGTTGGCATCAACACCGCCATCATTTCGCCCTCCGGCGGCTCGATCGGCATCGGCTTTTCGATCCCCTCGAACACCGCCAAGCGCGTCATCGATCAGCTCGTCGCCTTCGGCGAGACCCGCCGCGGCTGGCTCGGCGTCAAGATCCAGGAGGTCACCGACGATCTGGCGAAGTCGTTGAAGCTCGACATGGCGCGAGGCGCCCTTGTCGCCGATGTGACGCCGACCGGCCCCGCCGAGAAGGCCGGGATCAAGCCTGGCGATGTCGTGGTGAAATTCGACAACAAGGACGTCCACGAGATGCGCGACCTGCCGCGCATCGTTGCCGACACGCCGGTCGGCACCAAGGTCGCGATCGAGGTGCTCCGCAAGGGCAATCCGATGACCTTCACCGTTCAGCTGGGTCGCCTGGAGGAGGGCGAGAAGCTGCTCAACGCCGCCGCGACCCCGGACGCCACCGTCGAGCCGGAGGCTCAGGTCCTCGGCATGAAGCTGTCCCGCCTGACCGGCGACCTCAGGGCGCGTTTCAAGCTGCCGGACAATGTCGATGGCGCAGTGGTTCTCGAGGTCGCGCCGTCGAGCCCGGCGGCCGACAAGCGCATCGAGGTCGGCGACGTGATCGCCATGGCCAATGACGAGAAGATCGCCGGCCCGAAAGACGTCCAGAAGCAGATCGATCGGGTCAAGGCGGAAGGCCAGAAGTCGATCCTCGTCGTCGTCAACAAGGCGGCGCGCCGCGGCGACCCGCATTTCCTGTCGCTCAAGGTCGAGTGACGAAGGCGCCCTGCGGATAGCCCTGCAGATAGAGCAGGGCGGTGAGATCGCCATGATCGATGCGAATCGGTACGGCGTGGCGGACGATCGGCTTGGCATGGAGCGCCACGCCGAGACCGGCGGCCGCGAGCATCGGAATGTCGTTCGCGCCATCGCCGACCGTGATCGCCTCCGCGCGCGTGATGCCGAGCCGGGTGCACAGCTGGTCGAGCCTCGCAAGCTTGGCGCTGCTGCCGAGGATCGGCCGCGCCACCACGCCGGCGATCAGGTCGCCATGGATGATCAGCTCATTGGCCCGGTGCTCGTCGAAGCCGAGCGCCGTCGCGACGCCGGCGGTGAAGACAGTGAACCCGCCCGAAATCAGCGCCGTGTAGCAGCCATTGGCCTTGAGCGTCGTGATGAGGGTGTCGGCCCCGGCCGTAAAGTCGAGCCGCGCCGTCACCGTTTCGATGGCGCTTGCCGGCAGGCCCTTGAGCAATGCCACCCGCCTCTGCAGCGACTCCTCGAACGGGATCTCGCCCCGCATCGCTTGCAGCGTCACCTCCTTCACCTGGTCGGAGACCCCGGCCAGCAGCGCCAGCTCGTCGATGCATTCCTGCCGGATCATCGTCGAATCCATGTCGGCCAGCAGCAGCCGCTTGCGACGGCCGCCGGCCGCAATCACCGCGACATCGATCGGGCGCGGTGCCAGCACCCCTCTGAGCTCCTCCTCGAGAGTCGGCCGAGGCGGTTGATCGAGAGCGAACTCGCAGGCTTCCCCTGCGCCAAGCCACACCGGTTCACCAAGGCCACGATCCCTGAGGATGGCCAGCGCACCATCATCGATGGCGCGTGAGCCGGTACGGGCGATGAGGACGAGCACGGTGCCTGCCATGGCGGCGACGGAATCATTGAGCGGTCGAGCAAGACGTGCCGTGCTTATCGCAGGGCCGACGGCAAGCGGCAAGTCGCGTGCGGCTCTGGCGATCGCGCGCGCCTGTGGTGGCGTCGTCATCAATGCCGACGCCATGCAATGCTATGGCGAGCTCAAGATCCTCACTGCCCGCCCCTCGGATGCTGACGAGGCACAGGTGCCGCATCGCCTCTATGGCCATCGCCGCGCCGCCGAGCCCTGGTCGGCCGCAATCTTTGCCGATGAGGCCGCAGCCGAGATCGCCGCCGCCTGGCAGCGCCAGTCCCTGCCGGTGATCGCCGGCGGGACCGGCCTCTATCTCAGGGTGCTGGAACGGGGCCTCGCGCCCTTCCCGCCCATCCCCGAGCTGGTGCGGCGACGCTGGCGCGAGGCGCTGCAGCGCGACGGGGTCGCCGCGCTCCATAGCCGCCTGACGCCCAAGGACCGCCTGGCCATCCGTCCGAGCGACCCGCAGCGGGTCCTGCGGGCGCTCGAGATCCAGGAGGTCACCGGCGAGCCGTTCTCCGTTCACCATGAGCGCCACACGGCGACGGGACCATTGGCCGCTGCCAACGTCATCCGCATCGCCATCATGCCCGATCGCTCGACCCTCTATGATCATATCGATCGGCGATCGGCAGCCATGATGGATGCCGGCGCACTCGCCGAGGTGAGGGAGCTGCTTGCCCTCGGCCTTGATCCCGCGCTGCCGGCGATGCGGGCCATCGGGGTCGAGGCCTTTGCCGCCCACCTTGCCGGCGCCATCGATCGAGGCGAGGCACTGGCGCGGTTTCAGCGCGAAAGCCGCAACCTTGCCAAACGCCAGCTCACCTGGATCCGCGGCCAGATGAGCGATTTCTTGTCCGTCGCGAGCGCCGAGGCGGCCGTGGCGCTGGCTGGCGAGACGCTGGAGCGCGTGGCGTCCCCCGCTTGACGTGAGCCTCGCCAGAGGCTAAAGGTCCCCTCATGATCAGGACTCTCCTTATTGTAGGATCGCGCACCGCCGGGGTGGCATAGGCCCGCCCCGCCTGAGGTGGTGCGCGACAACAAGGCCCGTCAACGGGCCTTTTTCATTTTCAAGGGTCGGTTCGGAAGTCTGAGATGAAACACGAGAACGGGATCAGCGGCATGAGCGGCGAGGAAGAGTTGATGACCGGCGCGGAAATCGTGCTGAAGGCGCTTGCCGATCAGGGCGTGACCCACATTTTCGGCTATCCCGGCGGCGCGGTGCTCCCGATCTATGACGAGCTGTTCCAGCAGGAGCAGCTGCGCCACATCCTGGTGCGCCATGAGCAGGGCGCCACCCATATGGCCGAGGGCTATGCCCGTTCGACCGGCAAATGCGGCGTCGTCCTTGTCACCTCGGGGCCCGGCGCCACCAATGCCGTCACCGGTCTCACCGACGCGCTGATGGACTCGATCCCGATGGTCTGCATCACCGGGCAGGTCCCCACGGCGGCCATCGGCACCGACGCCTTCCAAGAGGCCGACATCACCGGCATCACCC
>JBIOYR010000056.1:0-17177 GCA_044870245.1 Aestuariivirgaceae bacterium
AAGATGCCGTCCGAGGCCTGGCGCAGCGTAGAGCAGCCCTTGTAGCGTTCGACGAGCTGGCGGCCCTCGATGGCGCGGGCGTAGACGAGCTGCTCGCGCATCGCCCCGGCACTCTGCTCGACCGGCAGATCGATCTGGATGATCTGATAGAGCAGGACCGGCTTGAAGCGCGGGTCGGTGGTGATGCTGGCGAGCCGCCGATCGATCTCGGCAGGATCGGCGGTGGTCTTCTTCTGGCTGTCCTTGCCGTTCATCAGCCAGCGCATGACGATGGTCGCGGTGACATGGCGCTTCAGCGCGCCGAGTGAAACGCCCTTCTCCTTGAGCTTCTCGCGCAGGCCCTCGACCGTGGTGTTGGAGCCCTTGGCCAGCTTCTCGATCGACTCGTCGATCTGCTTGTCGGAGATGTCGACCTTGTTGCGCTTGGCCTCCATGCGGATGACGACGTCGTCGATGAGATTCTTCAGCACCTTCTTGCGCTGATCACCCGGGTCGGAACGATAACCAAGCGCCTCGCGCAGCTTGATGCGCTGGTCGACGTCATATTCGGTGATCGGCTCGTCATCGACGGTGACCAGCACGCGGTAGGACGCGGCATCAGCCGGCGACGGAACCGCGGCGACGGCAAGACCGAGAAGCGCCGTCAAGGACAACAGCCATCGTAGCCCGCGCCATTCCGAACTCATCCGTCAGAGCCCCTTGCCGATGCTGCCGCCACCCAGGGTCTTGAGCTGGACCGACAATTGGATCGAGCGATTAGGCTCGATGTCGCGGTCCTTCTGATATTCCTCCTGATAGGAGATGCGCACATCGGCGCAGTCGCAGTCATAGCCCAGCCCAACAACATTGCGGATCATGCTGTCCGATTCGATGTCGTAGCGGAACCCGCCGAAAACGCTCCACCCCCGATAAAGCGCATAGTCTGCCGTCGCCCAGACCTGCTGGCGCGCATCGTCGCGGCCATAGATCGGTTCTGCTTCGAGATTAACGTAGTTCACGGCAGCATTGAGGCGATCGATGTCGAAGTTGACGCCGGTCTCCAGCGCGTGGACGTCGAAGGTCTGCTCGTCGAACCGCGCCTGAGCGGTGAGCCGGAAATTGTCGAAGGGCTGCAACGCCACTGCGCTGACGAGATCGGATTCGGTGCCCTCGAGACCGGAATTGTCCTGGAAGCTGTTGGCGCCGGCGACATGATAGCTCTCCCCGAAGCTCGCCCTGACGAAGCCGCCCTGCGGGAACAGCAGCGTGTAGAGCAGGCCGGCATTCACCCGGGTGCCGCCCTCGAACCGGTCGAGGCCGGTGAAGCGGTCATGCAGGAACAGGCTGGTCGCGTCGAAGTCGAGGGTGATGGCGTCCTCGTTGCCGATGCGGTCGCGCTCGACCTCCTCGGAGGCGGCGATGAACTGCACCACCGGCGTCACGATCTGGGTGCCGAGCGCATCGCCGCGCACGAAGGGCCAGCGCATGTCGACGCCGCCGGTCGGCATCAGCCGGCTCGTCACCTGCGCGTCCTGCAACCGGCTCGGATCGACATCATTGGGAAGGGGACCGTTATCGTCCGGCAGGTTGTCATTGGCATAGACATCGCCGCGCAGCCGGCCGAACGGGGTGAACTGGATGCCGCCGCCCGTCGTCATCTCGCGATGCCAATGCGCCTGGACGATGCCGCGGGTCTGCTGGGTGCCTTGCTCGACGGTGGGGTAGGGAATCAGCGGATCCTTGCGGAACACGGCATAGATGTCTGTGTCAAATCCGAGGATGCCGCCGAGGATCGGCCGGTCGACGAGGTAGTCGTGCTGGACATAGGGGGCCACCACCGGGAACTCGGCATCATTGTCGCCTTCGAGGAGCCCCTTGAACTGGTAGGCGCGCGCCGAGAAGTAGTTCCGGTCATTGATGCCGGTCAGGTAAATGACATTGTCGAGCTCGGTGCGCTCGTCGATGTCGTAGCGGCGCATGAAGGTGTCGTCGCTGGTCACCGTCACGTCCCAGCCCCAGGTCCATTTCTGGTTGATGCGGAAATCCCCCTCGGTCCTGAGGAAGCCGCGCAGATGGCGGTTGCCCGGAGCCGGCAGATTGGTGTCGGTCTGGTACATGCCGCCGGCGTCGACCGTGTAGACGCCGTTGTCGAGCCGGTGTCGCCACAAGGCCCGCGCCAGGACACCGTCATTGGTGGTGAAGAGCGGCCTGACCGTCAGGTCGTAATTCGGCGCCAGGTTGAAGAAATAGGGGGTCTCGACGCCGAAGCCGTAATCGGTCGAATGGTAGAAGGTCGGGGTGAGAAAGCCGCTCGCACGCTTCGCCGAAGGATCGGGATGCGACAGATAGGGGAGCCAGAGAACCGGGACGCCGGCGAGCTCGAGCGTGACGTTGTGGTGGTACATGCGCTTCAGCGCTTCGTCGTGCTCGACCTTGGCCGATTTCAGTTGCCAGAACGGCACGCCATTGGGGAGCGTGCAATATTTGCAGCGCGTGTAGGTGACGCGATCGAAGACCGTGAGATTGCCGTCGCGGCGCACCGCATAGTCGGCCGTCAGGGTGGCATCGTTGGTGAGCAGGAGCCGCAAGTGGCGCGCGAAGCCGTTGCGGAACTGCTCGTTGATCTGCGCCACGTCGGCCTCGAGCACGGTGCCGCCCGGCTCGATGAGGCGCACGTCGCCCTCGGCATTGAACTCGTCGGTCCGGCGATTGTAGGTGACCTTGGTTGCGTCGAGCACATAGGGGCCCCAGATGATCCGCACCTTGCCGGTGGCAACCGCAATCTGGGTGGCCGGATCGTAGACCAGATGCTCAGACTCGACGTTGACAGGCGACCCCTCGGCCGGTTTTTGGAGCTTGGGGAGGGGGAAGTCGAGACCGTCCTTCTCAGTCGGCTTCTTGGCCGTCGTGGTGCGGTCGGCCTTGCCCGCAAAGGCCGGGGAGGGGATTGAAAAACCCAGCAAAATCAATAGGATCGCAGTCAGGAAAGGCAAAGCCCACCTGTCGTGCAGTTTGGTGACAGCCACCAGCTTCACGATCCCCGGATCCCTGCTTTAAGTCCCCACCGCGACCCACTGCCCCCCGATGGCAGGATCACGGATTCTTCCATATTATTACACCGTCCCCACCCCTGGTGAGAAGCACATTCGACGCCGCCCGACCGGCGATTTTCGTCGCCGGAATCAATTGCTTGAAAAAGACTAAACCCGTTCCGGCGGTCCTGGCAATGAAGCGGGATTGCCGGGCTGCCTCGGCTGCTGATAAGTGAGCGTGACGGCGGATATTTTCCCGGGAACTGACGCATGAAGATCCGTTTTGCATCCCCCGCGATGCCGAAATCCGGCGTGCTCGTCCTTCTGGTTGCGGAGGGCGGGACATTGTCGCCGCTGGCCGAGAGCCTGAACGACGCCGCCAAGGGCCTGCTGCGGCGGGCAATGAGCAAGGCTTCCTTCGAGGGCAAGAAGGACCAGACGCTCGACCTCCTGCTCCCCGAGGGCGTCGGCCCCGACCGGGTGCTGCTGCTCGGAACCGGCAATCCCGAGAAGCTGAAGGCTCGCGATGTCGAGCTGATCGGCGGCACCATCGGCGGCGTGCTGCTCGGCTGGAAGGTGAAGGAGGCGACCCTTGCCGCGGCCCTCCCCGGGGAGTCGGCGCTGGCGGAGCCAGACGTCGCGGCGCTGCTCGCATCGGGCGTGAAGCTGCGCGCCTACAGCTTCCTGAAATACAAGTCGCCCAAGGCCAATGACCGCCCCAAGCTCGAGCGGGCGAGCGTGCTGGTCGACCAGCCGGCGGCCGCCAAGAAAGCCTTCGCGCCGCTCGAGGCGGTGGACGACGGCGTGCTGCTGGCGCGCGATCTGGTCAACGAGCCGGCGAACATCCTCAATCCCGAGGAATTCGCCGCCCGCGCCGAGACCCTCAAGGAATTCGGGATCGAGATCGAGGTCCTCACGCCCAAGGAGATGAAGAAGCTCGGCATGCGGGCGCTGCTCGGGGTGGCACAGGGATCGGTTCACCAGGCGCGACTGGTGGTGATGCGGTGGAACGGCGGCAAGGACGGCGATCCGCCCGTGGCGTTCATCGGCAAGGGGGTGACGTTCGATACCGGCGGCATCTCGATCAAGCCCGCCTCCGGCATGGAGGACATGAAGGGCGACATGGCGGGTGCGGCCTGCGTCGCCGGGGTGATGAAGGCGGTGGCGCTGCGCAAGGCCAAGGCCAATGTGGTCGGCATCATCGGCCTTGTCGAGAACATGCCCTCCGGCAATGCCCAGCGGCCGGGCGACATCGTGAAATCGCTGTCGGGTCAGACCATTGCGGTGCTCAACACCGATGCCGAAGGGCGCCTCGTGCTCGCCGATGCCCTGTGGTACTGCCAGGACCGCTTCAAGCCGAAATTCATGCTCGATCTCGCCACCTTGACCGGCGCCATCCTGGTCGCGCTCGGCAAGGAACATGCCGGGCTGTTCTGCAACAATGACGAGCTTGCCGAGCGGGTGATCGAGGCCGGGATCGAGACCGGCGAGAAGGTGTGGCGCCTGCCGCTCACCCCGGAATATGACAAGCTGATCGACAGCGACATCGCCGACATGAAGAACATCGGCGGGCGCAATGCCGGCTCGATCACCGCCGCCCAGTTCCTGCAGCGCTTCGTCAACGGCCAGCCCTGGGCCCATCTCGATATTGCCGGGGTCGGCATGGATGCGACGAAGAGCGCCATCAACCAGTCATGGGGCGGCGGCTGGGGGGTGCGCCTCCTCGACCGGCTGGTGGCGGATCACTACGAGGAAGGCAGTCGGCGGAGGCAATCGGCAGTGGATACCGCTCGCTGCCTGTTTGCCTAATGCCTACCCACCCGCTAAGGCGCGGCGCAGGCGGCGTTCACCCAATTTCCGGTGCAGACCGTGGCGATCCTGACAGCGACGCGGACCAATTTCTGCTGAGCGACTTTCTGCTGAGTGATCTTCTGCCGACCCGCGCGCTTGCTGCGCTGCGTCTCACGGCGCGGCGCAACCATTGCCCCAGCCGATTGCGCCGTGGCGCGGCCGATCATGACCGGCTCCTGGCGCTCGGCCCGCAGGATCTCGATATAACGCCGCATGCCATGCTGGTAGTTCACCAGCACCTGATCGCGCTTGGCTTCGGCACTGGCGAACTGGGCGGTGCTGGCTTCGCCGCTCTCGTAGCGGGCCAGCTCGGCCTGGAACTGCTCCTCGGCGCGGCTGCGCCACAGCTCGAACCATTCGCGGAAGCGCTCGAGCGCCGCGCGATCCGGATGTCCCATGCCGAGATGCTTGAGCGACTTCACTGCCAGCGCATTGTCCCGCGGAGGTGCTCCTGGATCGCCGTCATAGATCACCGCCGGCCGGCACATGGGAATTTCTTCTTTGGCGGCGGCGCAGGCCGACCGGCAGTCCGGCGTCAGCGCCGCGCCATTGCCGCAGCAATTGCACAGGCCCATCGCCCCGGCCGATGCACTGTTGAGATGTGTGAACAGAAAAATGAGCGCAGCCAACCGCGCCGCCCGTGACCCCATCACGAGAGCCTCCCCAAGCCCTGTATTTCCTGACTTACCCCTACACGTACGCGGCCCTGAGTCTATTCGCCGGGATCGCGGCTGCAACGCCCAAGCGGCACTTGACCACTGGTTTTTCGCCCAGCAAGAGAGGGCATGGGAGAGATCCATTTCTATCATCTGGAATGCCAGCCGCTGCAGCGCGTGCTGCCGACCCTGTTGAAAAAGGCGCTGGAGCGCGACTGGCGGGTGGTGGTGCAGGCCGGCAGCGACGAGCGGGTGGAATGGCTGTCGAACGAGCTGTGGACCTTCAGCGACGATTCGTTCCTGCCGCATGGCACGGTGCGGGACGGCCATGGCGAGCGCCAGCCAGTGTGGATCACCGCCGGCGACGATTCGCCCAATGGCGCGCAGTTGAGGATCTATCTCGATGGCGTGCCGATCGTCGTCGACGAGCGGCTCGAGCGGATCATCTATCTGTTCGACGCCCGCGACGAGGCGGCGCTTCAGGCGGCCCGGGGCGAATGGCGTCGGACGCTGTCGCTCGGGCAGCAGCCGGTCTATTGGCGCGAGGACGAGCAGGGACGGTGGAGTCGGATGGGTGAGAGTAGGCAGTAGGCAATAGGCAATAGGCAGTAATAAGCAGGGGATGGTAAGGGCACCGCACACTGCCTACTGCCTAATGCCGACTGCCTCACATGGGAGCTTTGGGTCGAGATGAAATCGCAGGCGCGTGTGGTCATTGTCGGCGGCGGCATCATGGGGGTCGGCCTGCTCTACCATCTGGTGGAGGAGGGCTGGAGCGATGTCGTGCTGGTCGAGAAGGGCGAGCTGACCTCGGGGTCGACCTGGCACGCCGCCGGCCAGTGCCCGCATTTCAACGGATCGCTCAACCTCACCAAGATGCATGTCTATGGCACCGAGCTCTATCCGAGGCTCGAGGCGCTGACCGGGGTGGCGGTGTCGTGGCATGGCTGCGGCGGGGTGAGGCTCGCCTTCAGCGACGACGAGGTCGACTGGTTCAAATATGTCCACGGCCTGTCGCGGCTCGCCGGCTATGAGGCGGCGATCGTCGGGCCCAACGAGATCAAGACCTATCATCCGCTGGTCGAGACGCACGGGGTCAAGGCGGCCTATGTCACCTTCACCGACGGCCATGTCGCGCCGGCCGACGTCACCAATGCGATGGCGGCGGGGGCCCGTCGCGGCGGTGCTGCGATCTATCGCCGCTGCCGCGCCAGCGACATCCGCCGGCTGCCGTCGGGCGAATGGGAGGTCGTCACCGAGCGCGGCACCATCCGCTGCGAGCATGTCGTCAATGCCGCCGGCTCCTATGCCGACGTAGTGGGGGCGTGGACCGGCCATACCGTGCCGATCGCCAATCTCCTCCACCATTATGTGATCACCGAGCCGCTGCAGGAGCTCATCGATCTCGACAAGGAGCTGCCGGTGCTGCGCGATCCCTCGTCGCATTGCTACATCCGCGAGGAGACCAACGGCGTGCTGGTCGGACCTTACGAGACGGCCGGGGCGCATCTGTGCTTCGACGGCGGCCCGCCGTCCTGGGATTTCGAATCGGAGCTGGTGCCGCCCGAGCTCGAGCGGCTGATGCCGTGGCTCGAAAAGGCCGGCGAGCGGCTGCCGCTGTTCAACCGTGCCGGCCTCAAATCGGTGATCTCGGGCGCCATCACCCACACGCCCGATTCCAATTTCCTGCTCGGCCCGGCCCATGGCGCGCCCGGCTATTGGATGGCCAATGGCGCATCGATCGGCATCTGCCAGGGCGCTGGCGCCGGCAAATATCTGGCGCAGTGGATGGTGCACGGCCAGGCCGAGATCAACATGCGCGAATTCGATCCGCGGCGGTTCGGTCGATGGGCGGCCGGCGATTATGCCAAGGTCACCGCCATCGAGGACTATCACCACATGTATTATTGCTACCGGCCGGGCGAGCAGCATGCGGCGGGGCGGCCGGTGCGCAAGTCGAGCCTCTTCGAGCGGCTCGGTGCGGCGGGCGCGCAATATCAGCAGATCATGGGATGGGAGCGGCCGCGCTGGTACGACAAGAGCGGCGAGGGCGAGCGCTACTCGTTCCGCCGCAGCAACTGGTTCGAGGCGGTGCGCGAGGAGTGCCTGGCGGTGCGCAACGCGGTCGGGCTCATGGACCTGTCGAGCTTCGCCAAATATGAGCTCAAGGGCGAGGGCGCCCATGCGGCGCTGTCGCGTCTTTGTGCCAACCGCATTCCGAACCGCGATGGCGGGATCGTCCTTGCCCACATGCTGACCGAATCCGGCTTCATCGAGAGCGAGCTCACCATCACGCGGCTCGCACCCGATCACTATTTTCTGCTGTCGGCCGCCACCGCCGAGCTCCAGGACGAGGATCTGCTGCGGCGAGGTCTGCCGGCAGATGGCAGCTCTACGCTTGCCAATGTCACCGAGGCCTATGGCACGCTGATCCTGGCCGGGCCGCGGTCTCGCGAGGTGCTTGCGGCCCTGAGCGAGGTCGATCTCGCCAATGCCGCCTTCCCGTGGCTCACCGGCCGCATCATCACGGTCGTTGGGGTCGAGGACGTGCGGGCGCTGCGCATCAATTATGTCGGGGAGCTCGGCTATGAGCTCCATTGCCCGATGGCGGCGATGCCGAGCGTGTTCGACGCGCTGATGCGCGAGGGCGAGCGCCATGGCATCAGGCTGTTCGGCACCTATGCGATGAACTCGCTGCGTATGGAGAAGGCCTATCGCGCCTGGGCGGGCGAGCTCACCAACGAGGTCACCATGATCGAGGGGGCGATGGAGCGGTTCGTCGATCTCCGCAAGGATTTCATCGGCAAGGCTGCCACGCTCCAATCGAAGCAGGAAGGTCCGCGCATCCAGCTCGTCTATCTCACGGTCGACGCCAGCGACTCCGACTGCCGCGGCAACGAGCCCGTCTATCATGACGGCCGCCTCATCGGGATCACCACCGGCGGCGCCTTCGGCCATGCGGTCGGCAAGTCGCTCGCCTTCGCCTATGTCGAGCCGGCGCTCGCGACCAGCAGCGGTGAATTTGCCGTCGAGCTCTATGGCGAGCGCCATGCGGCGCGGATCATTCCGGAGCCGGCCTATGATCCCGAGAATGCGCGGCTGAAGGGCTGAAGCGCCGATGGTCAGCACGCCCATGGCCGATCACGATTCGGCATCCTCGCGCGCCTCGACGGGGATCTCGCTGATGCTGTTCGCGATGGCGATCCTGCCGATCATGGACGCCATCGGCAAGCATCTCGGCCAGCTCATGCCGGTGCTCCTCATCGTATGGGGCCGGATGGTGTTCTCGACGCTGTTCACCCTGCCGGCGGTGTTGATCCGCCATGGCGCAGGCGCCTCGATCACGCTGCAGCGCCCGGTGATACAGGTCACGCGCAGCGTGCTCATGGTGCTGTCCACCATGTCGTTCTTCAACGGCCTGCGCTTTCTGCCGATCGCCGACACGCTTGCCATCTTCTTCATCATGCCGCTGGTGGTGACCGCGCTGTCGCCGCTGGTGCTCGGCGAGCAGGTCGGGGTGCGTCGGTGGAGCGCGGTGGTGGTAGGGTTCATCGGTACACTGATCATCATCCGGCCGAGCTTTCACGGGGTGAATGTCGGGACGCTGTGGGCGCTGGCGGCCGGCCTGTCGATGGCGGTGTACATGCTGCTGACCCGCAAGATCGCCGGCTCGATCGATGCGCTCGTCAACAATTTCCAGAATACGTTGATCGGCGCCATGCTGGTCAGCTTCGCGCTGCCGGCGGTGTGGCAGCCGCCGGGGCTCGAGAATTGGGGTCTGTTGGCGGCGCTGGGGGCGGTTGCGGCGGTCGGCCATTATCTGATGGTCCGCGCCTATGATTTCGCCAGCGCCCCGACGCTCGCCCCGCTCGCCTATACCGAGATGATCTCGGCGGCGGTGATCGGCTATCTGGCATTCGGCGACTTCCCCGACCAGTGGACGATCCTCGGGGTCGCCATCCTCATCGGCTCGGCGGTCTACATCTCCTATCGCGAAAGCCGGCTCGGCCGCCCGCGCCAGGCGCGCGACACGGCGACGATGTGAGTTTTACTGCACCCCGCCGAGAGCGAGCCGCATGCGGCGCTTCAGCACCAGCCACACCGCAATGGCGCCGAGCATCTTGGAGGCGGTCTCCATCGAGAAGGCGGCAGGGGTGAGGATGCCGATCATGTGCTGGAAGACGATGGTGTCGAGCGGTGCCGACAAGGCCGACGACCACAGGATCCGCTCATGGAGCGGCCGTCTGGTGAAGGAATAGACCGCCCAGTCGGCCATCTCGGCGATGATGAAGGCGGTCACCGAAGCCAGCGCCACCGATGGATCGACGGTCGCCCAAGTGAGCAGGCCGCCAAGCGCGGTGGCGAGCAGCACGTAATGGCCGAGCTGGCGCTGCGCCAGGTCGCGCAGGATGAACACGAAGCCGACGACGATGTTGGCGAAAGTCCAGTCACCCCATGGTGTCGGCACCATCGGCAGGGTGACGAACAGCCAGTTCACCAGGACGATGCTGGCGATGTAGGGAACGGTCCACCAGGGCAGGCGCCGCAGAAACGATCGCGCCATCGATCAGCCGATGATCTCGGCGGCGGTGAAGCACATGGCGATCTCGCTCTCGGCATTCTTGGCGCTGTCCGAGCCATGGACCGAATTGGCCTCGATCGACTGGGCGAATTCGCGCCGGATGGTGTCGGGCTCGGCCTTGGCCGGATCGGTGGCGCCCATCACCTTGCGGTACTTCGCCACCGCATCCTCGCCCTCGAGCACCTGCAGCACGATCGGGCCCGACGACATGAAGGTGACGAGGTCGCGATAGAAGGGGCGCTCGCGATGAACGGCGTAGAATGCCTCGGCATCGGCCTTCGACCACAGCACCCGCTTCTGGGCGATGATGCGCAAGCCGGCATCCTCGATCATGGCGTTGATCCGCCCGGTGAGATTGCGCCTGGTCGCGTCCGGCTTGATGATCGACAGCGTGCGTTCGGCCGCCATGTGGTCCCCCATCGAGATTGCGGGCGCCTTATAGCGAGGGTCTTGGCCATGAAGCAAGCGCCCGTCGCGAGACACGACGAGCGCCTGCCTTCCGGTCTGCCGTTGGACCGGTCAGTCGGTATTTTCGGTATCGCCGCCCGGAGCCCGGTCCGGCGAGCCGTCGGAGGCCGGATTGGCCTTGACGGTCTTGCGGTCGGTCACATGCTTGCTGCGCGACACCCGCCCATATTCGGTTTTGTCCTTGCCGGTGGTGCGCGCCTCGGCTTCCGCCGCCTTGACCGTTTGCGAGGGCTTGCGATCGGTCTTTCTGGTCATGGCGTCAGATCACGTGGAAGAGATAGAGCAGGATGATGATGGGGATCGGAATCCCCAGCAGCCAGAGAAGTGCGCCGCGCATTTGGCAGCCCTCCAAGACGGGTCGAACTTGCGGGGCTAACGCGCGCCAAAGTCGGCGAGTTCCGTGTGCTGCAGATCGGTTACAGATACAACCGATTTTTGCCTCAATTGCGGCAATATATCCGGGCGATTGCAAGGAGGAGGAGACCAATGTCGCGCGCTCTGATTGCCGGATTCACCATTGCTCTCTTGACAGCCAGCGCTCTTTCCGTGCTGCCGGCCAAGGCCGATGACGTGCTCCTGGCACAATCGGAAGGCGAGATCCAGGACCAGAATTCCCAGCAGGATCAAGGGACTGGGGAAGAGCAGGAGAACAAGAAGAAAAAGCGCAAGCGCCAGCAGGAGCAGCAGCAACAGCAGGGTCAGCAGGAACAGCAGGGTCAGCAGGAGCAGCAGCAACAGCCGCAAGGGGCCGAGGACCAGGGCCAGGGACAGGGCGAGACCAAGAAGGAGCGGCGGCGTCGGCTTCAGCAGGAGCAACAGCAGCAGTTTGGCCAGCAGCCGCAGCTCGAGCAGCAGCAGGGGCAGGACCAGGGCGAGACCAAGCAGCAGCGCCGGCGCCGGCAGCAACAGGGTGCCGAGGACCAGGGCCAGCAACAGCCGCAATTCGAACAGCAGCAGGGGCAGGAGCAGGGCGAGACCAAGCAGCAGCGGCGGCGGCGTCAGCAACAGCAACAGCAGCAGCAACAGCTTCAGGGTCAGCAGCAGGAACAACAGCAGCAGGGACAGCCGGAGCCGCAGCTCGGGGGTCAGCCGCAACAGCAACAGCAGCCGCAGCAGGCAAGGCCGAGCCAGCAGCCGGCGCCCGAGGGTGACCAGGCTGGCATGCGCGATGCCATGCGCTTGCTGAACGATCGCCGTCCCGCCAGATCCTTGAGCGATGCCGAGCTGCGTCGGCGCATTGCCGCCGGCCAGGCGCTGATCGGCAATCCGGGCCTGCGCGACAAGGTGCGCGGCCGCGTCCAGTCGCTCACCGCCGAGGCGCAGAACGAGCTTGCCAATCGCGGCGGTCAGGGCCAGGGCGTCGGTCAGGGCCAGGGTCAGGATCAGGGCGGCGGCCAGCAACAGGGCACTCTCGGCCAGGAGCAGGGCCAGAGCATGGGGCAGGGCAAGGGTGCTCGCCAGGACAGCAATCGCCAGCCTGGCATGCCGCAGGGCGGTCAGGACCAGGGCGGGCAACCGGGCGGCCAGCAGGGGGGCAGCGATCCCGGCCGCTATTTCTCAGACCGCCGGCCGGCTCAGACCTTGAACGATCGGGAGCTGCGCTACCGCATCCGAACCGGGCGCATGCTCATGCAGTCGGGGCAGGGCGAGCGCGGCCAGATCGAGGCGCGGCTCAACGAGGACAGCAGGGAGCTGCGCAACCGCCTGCAGGAGGTGAATGGCGGGGCGGTGCCCGGCGGCGCGCTCGACCAGCCCTCGGCGGCGGAGGGCGAGGCACGGCGGCTTCTGTCGGATCGCCGTTCGGCCAATAGCCTCGATGATCGGCAATTGCGCGACCGGGTTCAGCGCACACGCGGCGTGCTGGCCGCCGAGGGGCTGTCCAACGACATGTCCGAGCGGCTGCGCGATCGTCTGCGCGACGACCGCGACGCGTTGCGCAACCGGGTCGCCGAGCGCGAGGACCGCCAGCGCGATCGGCAATGGGGCGCCGACGAGGGTGACCAGGGGGGCTTCGACTATGGCGGCCGCGGCCGCTCGTTCGGTCGCGACGAGCTGACGCTTCGGCTCCTGCAGGACCGGCGTCCCTCGCAGGCGCTCAATGTGCGCCAGCTCAATCGCCGGATCGATGCCGCCCGCGTGGTGCTCGACGACCGCAATCTGCGTGGCCCCGACCGGTTCCGCATCGAGGATGGGCTGAGGTCCGACCGTCGCGAGCTCAGGATGCGCCTGATCGCCGGCCGCCGCGATCGCTATGACGAATATCGCCGCGAGGGCGGGCTCAACATCGTGATCCTGCCGGGGGCGCCGCCGCGGCCGCGGCCCAATATCGCCGCCGCCGAGGTCGATGACGAGATGATCGAGGAGCAGCTCATCGCGCCACCCACCCGCGCGATCGATCGCCGCTATTCGGTGGAGGAGATCCGCGAGCGCCCGGCCCTGCGCCAGACCATGCCGGGCGTCGAGATCGACACGATCCATTTCGGGTTCAACGAGGCGTTCGTCCGCGAGGAGGAGGTCGAGAACGTCGAACGGATCGGCCGCATCCTCGAGAAGATCGTGATCGCCAATCCGGACGAGGTCTTCATGATCGAGGGCCACACCGATGCCGTCGGCAACGATCCCTACAATCTCGACCTGTCGCAGCAGCGCGCCGACTCGGTGAAGCAGTCGCTGACCGAGTTCTTCAACATCGCGCCGCAGAATCTCGAGACCATCGGCTATGGCGAGCAGTTCCTCAAGATCCCGATCGAGGAGGAGGAGCCGGAGAACCGCCGGGTGACGGTGCGCCGGATCACGCCGCTGCTGGCCGGGCGGGGTGATTCGCAGTAGGCGGTAGACGGTAGGCAGTCGGCAGTCGGCAGTAGGGGAGGGCTCCCTCACTGCCTATTTGCCTAATGCCTACTGCCTCGAAGTGCCTATTGCCTAATGCCCATTGCCCCGCTTTAAAGGGCCATGCTGCACATCAACGACCTGACCTACCGTATCGACGGTCGCCTGATCCTTGATGCCGCGAGCGCGGTCATTCCGAGCCGGCACAAGGTGGGGCTGGTCGGCCGCAACGGCGCCGGCAAGTCGACGCTGCTCAGGCTGATCCTCGGCGAGGCGGTGCCCGAGACCGGGTCGGTCGCGGTGCCGCGCCATGCTCGCATCGGCACGGTGGCGCAGGAAGCGCCGTCCGGCGAGGCGAGCCTGCTCGACACGGTGCTGGCAGCCGATCGCGAGCGGACGGCGCTCATCGAGGAGGCGGCGGGGGCAACCGATCCGCACCGCATCGCCGACATCCAGACGCGGCTCGTCGACATCGATGCCCATGCGGCGCCGGCGCGGGCGGCGCAGATCCTTGCCGGCCTCGGCTTCACCCTCGATGAGATTAACGGACCGTGCGCGGCGCTGTCGGGAGGCTGGCGCATGCGGGTGGCGCTGGCGGCGGCGCTGTTTGCCGCGCCCGATGTGCTGCTGCTCGACGAGCCGAGCAACTATCTCGACCTCGAAGGGGTGATCTGGCTCAAATCCTATATCCGCGGCTATCCCGCGACCGTGGTGATCGTCAGCCATGACCGCGACCTCCTCAACGATGTCGCGGGCTCGATCCTTCATCTCGAGCGCGGCAAGCTCGCTCTCTATCAGGGCAATTACGACAGTTTCGAACGGCAGCGCCGCGAGCAGCAGGCGCTCTCCAGCAAGCTCAGGAAGAAGCAGGAGGAGACCCGCCGTCACATGGCGGCCTTTGTCGAGCGCTTCCGCTACAAGGCCTCGAAGGCCAGGCAGGCACAGAGCCGGCTCAAGGCACTGGCCAAGCTCGAACCGATCGCCGCCATCGTCGAGGACCGGGTTCACCCTTTCCGCTTTCCCGATCCGGCAAAGCCGCTCAACCCGCCGCTCATCCGCTTCGATGGGGTGTCGGCCGCCTATGAGAGCAACCCGCCGGTGCTGACGCGGCTCAATTTGAGGATCGACGATGACGATCGCATTGCGCTGCTCGGGGCCAATGGCAATGGCAAGTCGACCTTCGCCAAGCTGATCACCGGTAAGCTCAAGCCGACGGCCGGCCAGATTCACCGCCATTCACGGTTGGGCGTCGGCTATTTCGCCCAGCATCAGCTCGACGAGCTCGAGGGCAGCGCTACGCCCTATGACAGCCTGCGGCGGTTGATGCCTCATGCAAGCGAGGCCGAGCGACGGGCGCGGCTTGGCTTTTACGGCTTCGGCTCCACCCTCGCCGACAATCCGGCGACCAGCCTCTCCGGCGGCGAGAAAGCGCGTCTGCTGTTTGCGCTTGCGGCGTTCCACGGGCCGCATCTGCTGGTGCTCGACGAGCCGACCAACCATCTCGATGTCGACGCCCGCGAGGCGCTGGTGCATGCGCTCAACGAATTTGCCGGCGCGGTGGTGCTGATCAGCCATGACCGCCATCTGATCGAAACCTGCGCCGACCGGCTGTGGATAGCCGGCGAGCGGACCATCAAGCCCTATGACGGCGATCTCGATTCCTATGCCGGGCTGGTGCTGCAGCGGGCGCGGCTCGAGCGGCAGACGCGGGCTGCTCCGCCTTCGCCGAGCGGCGAGGCGACGCCTCGCGCCGAGCGGTCGAGCCGCGCCAAACCCCAGCAGCTCAAGCGCCGCATCGCCGATATCGAGACCTCCATGGCCGAGCTGAGCGACAAGATCGGCGTCCTCGACCGCGCTCTCGAGGATTCCTCGATCTATCGCGAGGAGCCGCGGAAAGCCGCCGATTTCGCCCAGCTGCGCAGCCGTCTCGCGGCCGATCTCGACACCCTGGAGGAGCTGTGGCTGGAGCTCCAGAGCACGATCGATGAACTCGATGGCGCGCGTGGCGGTTGAGCAGCGCGCTCTCGATTAAGCTTGTTGCAGCTCTGCTCATGCCTACACTTCCGCGGGTCGTCGATCCACGATCAGGGACAGGGCTTCAGCGATGCAGGCTCTCATCCGCTTCATCAACCATGAGGCGACCGCAGGCTTCATTCTCGTCGTCGCGGCGATTGCCGCGCTGATCGTCAGCAACGATGCGACGATGGCGCCGCATTACCAGGCCTTCCTGGCGATCCCGGGAACGGTGGCGCTCGGCGACTGGCAGCTCAGCAAGCCGCTCGTCTTCTGGATCAACGATGCCTTGATGGCGGTGTTCTTTTTCCTGGTCGGCCTCGAGATCAAGCGCGAGGCGCTCGAAGGCCATCTGTCGTCGAGCGATCAGCTCATGCTGCCGCTGCTGGCGGCGGCGGGCGGCATGGCGGTGCCGGCCGCCATCTACACGCTGATCGCCTTCGAGGCAGAGGGCGGCGCGCTGCTGCGCGGCTGGGCGATCCCGTCGGCGACCGATATCGCCTTTGCGATGGGGGCGCTGGCCCTGCTCGGGTCGCGGGCGCCATTGCCGCTGAAGGTGTTCCTGCTGGCGCTGGCGACGCTCGATGATCTCGGCGCCATCGCCATCATCGCGGTGTTCTACACGAGCGCCCCGTATCTGCCGGCGCTCGGTCTCGCGGCGCTGGCGCTCGCCGTGCTGGTCCTGTTCAACCGACTTCAGGTGACCCGGATCTTTCCTTATGCGGTGGTCGGGATGCTGCTGTGGCTGTTTGTGCTCGGCTCAGGGATTCATCCGACCCTCAGCGGCGTCGCGCTCGCCTTTGCCATACCGCTCCGGGGCAAGAGAGAGACGCCGATCATCGAGCGGCTTGAGGAGGCGCTTCACCCCTATGTCAAATGGCTGATCCTGCCGATCTTCGCGTTCGCCAATGCAGGAGTCACCTTCCACGGCTTCGGCGTCGCGACACTGCTGCAGCCGTTGCCGCTCGCCATCGCCGCCGGCCTCATCATCGGAAAGCCGCTCGGGATATTCGGCATGACGGCGCTCGCCGTGAAGTCAGGCTGGTCGCGGCTGCCGGCGCATTGCACCTTCGCCCATATGCTCGGGGCAGCATGCCTCGGCGGCATCGGCTTCACCATGAGCCTGTTCATCGGCCTGCTCGCCTTCAGCGGCGAGAACGAGCTCGCCGGCGTCAGGCTCGGCGTTCTCTGCGGCTCGCTGGTCTCGGCGGTCCTGGGCTTCACCATTCTGCGGCTCACGACGTCAAGCCAGCGCGTGCCTGCGGCCGAAGCAAATCAAACGCTTCTACGACCCCAGCAGTGAAAGATCGCAATTCTACCACTCGCCATAAGATGGGGTGTGGGAGTCGGACCTCGGGCAATCATCGAGGACACGGACCAGAGTGTCTGCGACGAGAAGAAGCGCGCCGAGGAGCAGCAAGTCGAACAAGATCATCATCTGAGACCTCCTGCGCAAGCGCAACGAGCATCAACCACGACCTGTTCCTCGATGTGCTATCGGGTGGCTTGCGACCCAATTCCTACGACTTTGGGTTTATCCCGGGAATCGACGCAATCAAGGTCCGCTTTCCCAGGGTCAATATCGGAGTCAGTCTCCATGCCAGGTTGAGAGTTTGGGGAGAGCCATGGGTACGCAGCTCGACGCACTTACAACCGTCTTCACCGAGTTCTATTACTGGGTAACGATCGTCTTCATGTTTCTCATCCATGTGGGGTTCTGCATGTATGAGGTCGGTGTCTCGCGGCGCCGAAATCACTTGAAGACGT
>JBIOYR010000057.1:0-13892 GCA_044870245.1 Aestuariivirgaceae bacterium
CCCTCGACCGACAGCATGCCGCCGAGCGACGAGGTCCGCGACCGCGCCACCCGCCCGGGCGAGGGCCGCATCCCGACGACGCCGCAGAAGCTCGCCGGATTGCGCAGCGATCCGCCCATGTCCGAGCCATGGGCCAGCCACGCCATGCCGGTCGCCAGCGCCACTGCCGCACCGCCCGACGAGCCGGCCGCCGACCGGCTGGTGTTCCATGGATTGAGCGTGCGGCCGAAGACCTCGTTGAAGGTGTTGGCGCCGGCGCCGAATTCCGGGGTGTTGGACTTCGCATAGACGATCGCCCCTTGCCGCTCGAGATGCTCGACCAGCACATCCGAGCGGGCCGGGACATCGGTTGCGAAGATGGTCGATCCATGGGTCGTGCGCACCCCTTCGACCGCCGTCAGATCCTTGATCGGGATCGGCAGGCCGGCAAGCCGCCCGCGCGCCTCCCCCGGCCGCTGCATCAGAGCCCGGGCCTGATTGCGTGCCCGTTCGAGGCAGAGGGTGGGAAGGGCATTGACCTTGGTATCGATAGCCGTGATGCGCTGCTCCAGCGCATCGATGCAATCCAAAGGCGAGACCGCGCCCTTGCCGAGCAGGTCGACGACGGTGCGCGCCGGCAGGCGGATCAAATCGGCATGCTGCATGGCTGTCTTTCGCTGCCCACGGTTGATCTTGGGTGCGGGACAGACTATCCCACGACCGCACGGTTATTGAGGAGTATTTCATGGCCCCGCTGTCTAACCTCGCGGTCCGCGATATCGAAACGGTCATTCATCCCTACACCAACCTCCAGCGCCACCGCGAGATGGGGCCGCTGGTATTGGAGGAGGGCCGCGGCGTCTATGTCTTCGACAGCGACGGCAAGCGCTACATCGAGGGCCTGGCCGGCCTGTGGTGCACCTCGCTCGGCTATGGCAATCGCGAGCTGGTCGAGGCCGCGACCCAGCAGATGCAGCGGCTGCCCTACACCCATCTGTTCGGCCACAAGTCGAACGACCTCGCCATCGAGCTGTCCGAGAAGCTGAAGGAGCTGGTCCCCTGCGAGGCCTCGAAGATCCTGTTCTGCTCCTCGGGCTCGGAAGCCAATGACATGCAGGTCAAGCTGACCTGGTACTACAACAACGCCCGTGGCCGCCCCGAGAAGAAGAAGATCATCTCGCGCATCAAGGGCTATCACGGCGTCACCGTGGCTTCGGGCTCGCTGACCGGCCTGCCCACCGTCCACACCGACTTCGACCTGCCGATCAAGAACATCCTCCACACCTCCTGTCCGCATTATTACCGGTTTGCCGCCGAGGGCGAGAGCGAGGAGCAGTTCTCCGACCGCATGGCCCGTGACCTCGAGGAGATCATCCTGCGCGAGGGGCCGGACACCGTCGCCGCCTTCATCGCCGAGCCGGTGATGGGAGCGGGCGGCGTCATCCTGCCGCCCAGAGGATATTTCGCCAGGATCGAGAAGCTGCTCGACCGCTACGACATCCGCTTCATCGCCGACGAGGTGATCTGCGGATTCGGCCGCACCGGCAACTGGTTCGGCACCGAGACCTTCAAGCTCAACCCGGATTCGGTGTCGCTCGCCAAGGCCATCACCTCCGCCTATTTCCCGCTCGGTGCCATCAGCATCGAGGAGGACCTCTATCAGGCGATGCTCGAGGAATCGAAGAAGATAGGCACGTTCGGCCACGGCTATACCTACACCGCCCATCCCGTCGCCGCCGCGGTGGCGCTGAAGACCATCGAGATCTATCAGCGCGACCGGACCGTCGATCATGTCCGCAAGGTGGCGCCGACCTTCCAGGCCCGCTTTGCCAGGCTCACCGATCACCCGCTGGTCGGCGAGGTGCGCGGCATCGGGCTGATCGGCGCCGCCGAGCTGGTGGCCGACAAGAAAACCCGCCGGCCCTTCGATCCCAAGCACCTGGTCGGCTTCCAGTTCGTCCAGTTCGCCCAGAAGCATGGCCTCATCTGCCGCATGCTCGGCGATGCCGTGGCACTTTGCCCGCCGCTCGTCATCAACGAGGGCGAGATCGACGAGATGTTCGACATGTATGAGCGGGCGCTCGCCGACACCGAGGCCTGGGTGGCCAAGGAGGGACTCCGTAGCGCCTAGCGCCGCTCGACCGGCACCACCGCCGTCTCCAGCCGCTCGCCGCGGCGCAGCGCGACGAGCGGGACGCTGCGTCCGATCCGCTCATGGTCGAGCACCCTGAGCAGGTCGTCGATGCCGAGCACCGGCACGCCGTCGATCGCAATGACGAGGTCGCCGGCATGGAGGCCCGCCGCTTCCGCCGGGCTGTTGCTCAAGGTCCGCATGATCCTGATGCCGGTCGGCTGCGTGACCTCGGCATGGCGCGCCACATGGCGCGGAATGACGGTGACCTGGCCCTCGATCCCGAGCGCCGCCCGCCGCACCCGGCCGTGCTGCAGCACCTGCAGCAGCACCTGCAAGGCCGTGTTGCTCGCAACCGAGAAGCAGATCCCCTGGGCGCCCGGAATGATCGCGGTGTTGACGCCCATCACCTGGCCCGCCGAATTGACCAGCGGCCCGCCGGAATTGCCGGGATTGAGCGCCGCATCGGTCTGGATCACGTCGTCGATGAGGCGGCCTGTCTGGGCCCTGAGCGACCGCCCGACGGCGCTCACCACGCCGGCGGTGACGCTCGACTGGAAGCCGAGCGGATTGCCGATGGCGATCGCCAGCAGGCCGGGCCGCACCGATTTCGAATCGGCCAGCCGCACCGCCGGTGCATCGAGCCCGGAATTGGATCGCACAACTGCAATGTCGGTATGGGGATCATCGCCCAGCACATGGCCGGCAACTTCCCGCCCGTCATGCAGGGTCAGCGACACCTGCCGCGCGCCCGACACCACATGGCTGTTGGTCAGCACCAGCCCGTCGCCGGCGACGATGAAACCGGATCCGGCGCCGCGCCGACCATTGTCGGCATTGACCGCGATATGAACGACCGACGGCGTCACCCGGTCGACCGCCGAGGTCACCGCCAGCGAGTAGGAATCAAGCAGCACCGCATCGTCTGCGGGTAGATCGTGAGTGTCATCCAACATCGTTGTGCTCCCGGCCGCTCATATGGGGAGCCCGGGCGAAAATGTCAGCCGGCGAGCGCCTGGTCGAGATCGTCGATCAGATCCTCGACCGCCTCGATGCCGATCGACAGCCGAATCAGGTTCTCCGGTATTGGGCTGTCCGGCCCCTCGATGATCCGCCGGTGCTCGGCAAGGCTCTCGACACCGCCCAGGGATGTGGCCGGAAGGATCACCTTCAACCGCCGAACGACCGCATTGGTGCGCGCGAGATCACCCCTGACCAGCATCGACAGCATGCCGCCGAAGGCGCTCATCTGACGCAGCGCAATCGCATGGCCGGGATGATCCGGCAGTCCTGGATAGAGCACCCGCTCGACCTGCGGATGACGACTGAGATGCTGGGCGATCGCCATGGCATTGTCGCAGGACTTCCGCACCCTGAGATGCAGCGTCCGCATGCCCCGCGTCAGCATCCAGGCTTCCATCGCGCCGAGCAGATTGCCGACGGCGGTGCGCTGGGCGGCGATCGCCTGCCACCGCTTGTTGTCCTCGCCGGCCGCCAGCACCCCCGCCAGCACGTCGCTATGGCCGTTGAGATACTTGGTTGCCGAATGGAAGACGATGTCCGCCCCGAGCGCCAGCGGCCGGGTGAGCACCGGGCTCGCCGCGGTCGAGTCGACGGCAAGGATCGCGCCTGCTTGATCTGCGATCTCCGCCGCCTGAGCGATGTCGATGATGCCGAGCGTCGGGTTGATCGGCGTCTCGATCCACAGAATGTCGGTGCGCCCCCTGACCACCGCGCGCCGCAACCCTTCCGGGTCCTCGGGGTCGAATAGGGTGAGGCCGATTCGCCCTTTGCCTTCGAGCTGCTGCAGCCAGTGCCGGGTGCCGTAATACATGACCTGCGGCGCCGCCACATGGCCGCCATGCGGCACCGTGTCGAACAGCGTCGCGATTGCTGCCATGCCGGATGAGAACAGCCGGGCATCGGCCGCCCCTTCGAGCGCCGTGACGACCCGCTCCGCCAGCACGAGCGACGGCGTCCCGTTGCGCCCGTAATTCTGGGCGGGATCACGCAGGCGATAATCGCTGTCCCGCGCATAGGTGGTGGCCGGCCAGAGCGGCGGCGCAACCGCCCCTGTTGTCGGGTCGACTCCGAAAACGGCATGGGCCGCCAGCGTCTCGGGCCTGAGCTTCGCCTCAGACATGCTGACCGCCATTGATATGGAGCTCCGCCCCGCTGACATAGCTCGAGGCATCGGTGCACAGGAAGTAGATGGCCTTCGCCACCTCTTCCGGCTTGCCGAGCCGCAGCAGCGGGATCTGCGGGATGATCTTTTCCGTCCCCGGCGACAGGATCGAGGTCTCGATCTCGCCCGGCGAGATGGCATTGACCCTGACGCCAAGCCGCCCGAAATCCTGGGCCATTTCACGGGTCAGCGCCGCCAGCGCGGCTTTCGAGGTCGAGTAGGCGGCACCGGCGAACGGATGCACCCGCGAGCCGGCGATCGAGGTAACGTTCACCACCGAGCCCTGCGCCCTGGCGAGCTCGCCGAGCAACCCCCTGGCCAATGCGATCGGGGCGAAGAAATTGATCTGGAACACCAGCTTCCAGTCTTCGATCGTCGTCGCGATCGAGTCGAGCCGCGATCCGCCCGGCCCCTTGGGTGACACCGCCGCATTGTTGACAAGGGCATCGAGCCGGCCGTCCTGGTCCTGGAGCCGCAGCCGCATCTCCCGGACCGCCTCCTCGAGCCCAGCGGGGTCGGCCAGGTCGACCTGAATGTGGTCTTCGGGCCCTGCCTCCCACGGGCAGTTCTCCGGGAACGGGTGCCGCGAGCAGGTGATGACCCGCCACCCGGCCGAGGAGAACCGCTTCACGGTGGCATGGCCGATGCCACGCGAGGCGCCGGTCAGGATGAGTGTCTTGCGATCCGGTTGCTCGGCGGATTTCATGGATAAAGCCGGGTTTGCGCCCATCGGGCATTGAGGTCGGGGCGCTCGAACTTCACCCGGTCATGCAGGCGGAACGGCCGGTCCTGCCAGAACTCGATCGACAATGGCCTGACCCGGAAGCCCGACCAATAGGGCGGCCGCGGGATCTCCCCGATAGCATGGCGCGCCGCAAAGACCGCCACCGCCTTCTCGAGCGCGAAGCGGCTTTCGAGCGGCCGCGACTGCTTCGAGGCCCAGGCGCCGATCCGGCTGTCGCGTGGACGCGACTGGAAATAGGCATCCGATTCGGCATCGCTCACCGGCTCGACCGGCCCACGCACCCGCACCTGGCGTCTTAGCGACTTCCAGTGGAAGCACAGGGCGGCCTTGGGCGAGCCGGTCAGCTCCATCCCTTTGGCGCTCTCGACATTGGTGTAGAACACGAAGCCCCTTTCGTCGAAATCCTTGAGCAGGACCATCCGCACATTGGGCAGCCCCGCCGAATCGACGGTGGCGAGCGCCATTGCCGTGGGGTCGTTCGGCTCGTTTTTCTCGGCATCCGCCAGCCATTCGGCAAAAAGCGCCAAAGGCTCGCTTGTCTCGGTAAAGTCTGCTTGTTTGCTCGGCGCTTCGACGGTCATGCAAGAGCTTTACTGCTGACCCGCGCCGTTCTTCAAGGCCCGACCGTTTGAGGCTGGACCACCCGGGGCATTTGTGTAAATTGGCGCCCTCTCGTATGACAAGGCTTGGCCCTATCATGATCGAACGCCGTCCAATTATGGCGGGCAAGCGAGGGCTCATCATGGGGGTGGCCAATGGACGGTCCATCGCCTGGGGCATCGCCCAATCGTGCCGCAACCACGGGGCCGAGCTTGCCTTTACTTATCAAGGCGATGCATTGCGCAAGCGGGTCGAGCCGCTGGCCGCCGAAGCAGGCTCCGACATCGTCATTCCTTGCGACGTCAGCGACGATGTGTCGATCGACCGGACCTTCGAGATTCTCAAGGAGCGCTGGGGCGGCCTCGATTTCCTGGTCCATGCCATCGCCTTCTCCGACAAGGACCAGCTGACCGGTCGCTACATTGATACAACCGGCGGTAATTTTACCAAGACACTATATATTTCCTGTTACAGCCTGACCGCGGTGGCCCAGCGCGCCGAGCGCCTGATGAGCGCCGGCGGCTCAATTCTCACCCTCACCTATTACGGTGCCGAGAAATGGATGCCTCATTACAACGTCATGGGCGTTGCCAAGGCGGCCCTCGAAGCCTCGGTCCGCTATCTGGCAGCCGATCTCGGCGAGCAGAACATCCGGGTCAACGCCATCTCGGCTGGTCCGATCAAGACCCTGGCCGCCGCCGGCGTCGGCGACTTCCGCTATATCCTGCGGTGGAACGAATACAATTCGCCGCTTCGGCGGGTCGTCACCATCGAGGAGGTGGGAGATGCCGCGTTCTTCCTGCTGTCGGACCTCGGGCGAGCCGTGACCGGTGAGATTGTTCATGTCGACGCCGGCTATCACATCGTCGGAATGAAGAATCCGCGCGCCCCGGATATTGGAACGGTTGCCGGCAACGGCGACTGAACGCGCTGCGATGTCCCACAACAGCTTCGGCCACCTCTTCCGGGTCACCACCTTCGGCGAGAGCCATGGGCCTGCCATTGGCTGCGTGGTCGATGGCTGCCCGCCCGGCATTCCGCTGACCGAGGCGGATATCCAGCCCTGGCTCGACCGCCGCCGCCCTGGCCAGTCGCGGTTTACCACCCAGCGCCGCGAGGACGACCTGGTCCGCATCCTGTCCGGCACCTTCGTCGATGAGCGCCTCGTCGGCCCGGTGACCACCGGCACGCCGATCGCGCTCCTGATCGACAACACCGATCAGCGCTCCAAGGACTACACCGACATTCGCGACAAGTTCCGTCCCGGCCATGCCGATTTCACCTACCAGGCAAAATATGGCCTGCGCGACTATCGCGGCGGCGGCCGCTCCTCGGCCCGCGAGACCGCATCGCGAGTGGCGGCCGGCGCCATCGCCCGCAAGGTCATCCCCGGCGTCACCATCCGCGGCGCCCTGATCCAGATCGGACCGCACCGCGTTTCGCGTGACAATTGGGACTGGGAGGAGGTGGCGCGCAATCCTTTCTTCTCCCCCGATCCCGCCATTGTCGAGCTGTGGAGCAGCCATCTCGACGCGATGCGCCGCTCAGGCTCCTCCACTGGCGCGGTGGTCGAGATTGTCGCGAGCGGCGTGCCGGCCGGCTGGGGCGCCCCGATCTATGGCAAGCTCGACCAGGACCTGGCGGGTGCAATGATGGGCATCAATGCCGTGAAGGGCGTCGAGATCGGTGCCGGCTTTGCCGCTGCCGCGCTCACCGGCGAGGAGAACGCCGACGAGATCCGCATCGACAACGGCAAGCCGGTGTTCCTGTCCAACAATGCCGGCGGCATTCTCGGGGGGATTTCCTCCGGCCAGGACATTGTCGTCAGGTTTGCCGTCAAGCCGACCTCGTCGATTCTCGCTCCCCGCCGCACCATCACCATCGGCCGGGAGGAAACCGAGATCAGCACCAGGGGCCGCCACGATCCGTGCGTCGGCATTCGCGCCGTGCCGGTCGGCGAGGCGATGATGGCGCTGGTGCTCGCCGATCACTTTCTGCGGCACCGCGCTCAACTCGGCTAGGGCATGCCCTAGGATTTGTCGAGCACCATCAGCTTCGACAGGAACACCGGCTCGGCATGCGCGGTGGCAAGGCCTGATCCCTCGAAGAGTGCCGCGAGATCCTCCTTGAGATAGCTCGCATAATAGGGCTCGTGGAAACTGAGCGGAAACGCTTCGAGCATGCCGTCGAAATCCGCCCTGTCGCCGCGCTGCAGCGAATCCATGAAGACGAGCCTCCCGCCCGGCTTGAGCACCCGCGCAAGCTCGCCGGCGATGATCCGCCGCACCTTGGGCGGGACCTCATGGAACAGGTAGACGCAGGTCACGAGATCAAAGGATCGATCGGGATAGGGCAGGTGCTCGGCATTGCCGGTGACGAGCGTCACGTCGCGATAGGGCTTCAGATGCTGCCGCGACTCTTCGAGATAGGCGGTCGAGAGATCGACTCCCGCTGCGCCGATCCGGGGAAATGCCTGCTTGACGAAACGCAAAAGCCGGCCTGTGCCGCAGGCAATGTCGATGAGCCGAACCTGGCGCTGGTCGCGCCCCTTGAGCCAGGCGGCGACCGGCGGCAGGCATTGTCGGCGCATCACATTGGCGGTGCCGGAGAACAGCACCTCGACCTGCGTGTCGTAAAGCCGCGCCGAATCGCGGGTGAGATAGCCGCCGGTCTGATAGTGGAAGTTCTGCACGAAATAGGCAGGGAGCGATCCCCGCGGCACCTCGCCTCTCACCTCGCTGCCGCGCCGCTCGGCCCGCCGCGCTGCCGACAGCGGCATATCCGCGAAGAACCGTCGGCTGGTCGATAACCTTTCGCGCAGGCTTCCATCATGGTCGCGGGGCAGGGGATAGAGGCCGTGCTCGACATTGTCGAGATCGCGTTCGAACAGCGCCGCGATATCGGCGAGGATGCGCTCGAGTCCAGGCCCCGGCGACCGCGGCTTGAGGCGTCTGACATCGCTGTCCGGCCTGGCGCGGCGGTACCGGGCGGTGGCGAAATAATGACCCATGAACCACGCCACCCGGCTCGCCTGCCGCGCTGCATAGGCTGCACGTTCGAGCGGACTGAGCATGGGTTTCAGGTAGTCGGCTCTAGGACAGGAGGCAAGAGGCAGTAGGCATTGGGCAATAGGCAGTCGCGAAGCACACCCGATACTGCCTACTGCCTATTTGCCTACTGCCTGCCGCAAGGCGGCCAGCAGAAACTCCCGATTGCCATCGCCGCCGCTCATCGGCGACTCGACCGCCCCGATCACCTCGAATCCATGCGTCTCGATGACCGCCCGAACCGCGGCGACCGCCTCTTGCCGCCCGGCGGGGTCGCGCACGATGCCGCCCTTCGACAGCGCGGCCGGCGAGAGCTCGAATTGCGGTTTGACCAGAACGACCAGGGTGCATCGCGGCTGCGCCAGCTTGAGCGCCGGCGGCAGCACCAGTCGGAGCGAGATGAAGCTGACATCGGCGACAATGAAATCGGGCGGAATCGCCAGATGACCCGCCGTCAGGTCGCGGGCATTGATGCCGGACAGCGCCGTAACCCGCGGGTTCTCCGCCAGCACCGCTGCGAGCTGGCCATGGCCGACATCGATGGCGGTGACCGATCGTGCCCCGCGCCGCAACAGCACTTCGGTGAAGCCGCCGGTCGACGCCCCGATATCGAGGCAGTCCGCACCTTCGGGCGACAGGCCGAAATGATCGAGTGCATGGGCGAGCTTCAGCGACCCGCGCGATACGAATCCTTGCGCCGGATCGTCGACCGCGATCGCTGCACCGCTCGCCACCAGGGCGCCCGGTTTCTCGGCAATCCGGCCATCGACCCGCACGGTGCCGCGCCGGATCGCGTCACGCGCCCGCGCCCGTGTGGCATAGAGCCCGCGAGCGACCAGCAGAAGATCGAGCCGGGTCATTTGCCATCCAGCGGCTCCGTGCCGGTGGGGCGTCCCTCCCGCGACAGGGTGATGCGCTCGATCCGCGCCTCGGCATCGCGCAGCAAAGTCTCGCAATGGATCTTCAGCGCTTCGCCGCGCTCGTAAATGGCGATCGAGGCCTTGAGGTCGACCCGTCCGGACTCCAGCCGGTTGACGATCTCCTCGAGCTCGCGCAGCGCCGTCTCGAAGTCGAGATCATCGACCGGTGTCTCATTGACCATCGTCATCGTCCTCTGCCGCGACGCCGCTGCCTTCGCCAGTGCCGCGCAAGAGCGCCTGCACATGGGCCGCCACCGAGCGTGACAGGCCGGTGAGGTCATAGCCGCCTTCGAGCATCGACACCACTCTCCCGCCGCTCATCCGGTCGGCAATATCCATGAGCTTGAGCGTCACCCACGCGAAATCCGCTTCCGTCAGCTCGAGCCCGCCGAGCGGATCGTTGCGATGGGCGTCGAACCCGGCCGAGATCAGGATGAGCTCCGGCCGATGGGCGATGAGCGCCGGGAAGATCCGGGCCTCCAGCGCCTCGCGGAACTGGGCCGTGCCGTCGCCCGCCCTGAGCGGCGCATTCCAGATGTTGCCGACGCCGGTCTCGCGTGCAGCGCCGGTGCCGGGGAACAGCGGCATCTGATGCGTCGAGCCGTAGAACAGGTCGCGATTCGACCAGAAGATCTCCTGCGTGCCATTGCCGTGATGCACGTCGAAATCGACCACCGCGATCCGCTCGAGGCCGTGGCGCGCAATGGCGTGATGAGCGGCAATGGCGATCGAGGAGAATAGGCAGAAGCCCATGGCCCGGCTGGTCTCGGCATGGTGCCCGGGCGGTCTGACCGCGCAGAACGCATTGGCGACCTCGCCTTTGAGCACAGCATCGACCGCCGCAATGCCGGCGCCGGCCGCCCGATATGCAGCCTCCATGCTCGCCTCGTTCATCCAGGTGTCGGGATCGAGCGATACCACGTCGCCGGGCTCCGGCGCGTTTGATTCGATCTTTCTCAGGTGGGATTCCGGATGGACGAGCAGGATGGCATCCGCCGGGGCGCGCTCGGCCTCGCGTCGCTTGAGATCGGCAAACAGCGGATGGGCAAGAACCTTGTCGATCGCCCGCATCCGGTCCGGCCGCTCGGGATGGCCGGATGGCGGCGCATGAAGGGTGAAGACGGGGTGGGTCAGGAGGAGGGTGGCCATCGAGCTAGCCTATTCTATTCGCTATTCGCGACCAACCATTCGCTCGAGGGGGGTGGCGTCCACATCACCTCGTCGATCCTGCGCGCCCCCGTCGCCAGCATGACGAGCCGGTCGAAGCCAAGCGCCACGCCGCTCGCCGGTGGCATCAGTTGAAGTGCCGCCAGCAGCTCCTCGTCGAGCGGATAACGCTCGCCGTGAATCCGTTGCTTTTCTGCCATTTCGGCCTCGAAGCGCTGGCGCTGCTCGACCGGGTCGGTCAGCTCGCCAAAGCCGTTGGCCAGTTCGACGCCGGCAGCGTAAAGCTCGAAACGCTCCGCCAGCCGGCGATCGCCGGTACACCGGCGGGCCAAGGCTGCCTCCGCGGCAGGGTAGTCGGTGAGCAGCGTCAGCCGCCCAATCCCGAGCTGCGGCTCGACGCGGTCGACCAGAATCTTGGAAAAGAGATCGGACCATGTGTCATCGCCCGCCGGCCGCATCCCGCCTGCCTCCGCCTGGGTCGCCAGCGCGTCGCGCCGACCATTTCCGTGGCCGTCGAGAGTCGCCAGGAGATCGATGCCGGCATGGCGCTCGAAGGCCTCCGTCACGGTGAGCCGCTCGGGCTCGCGCTGCGGGTCGGCGACGGCGCCACGATAGGAAAGCTGGCCGGTGCCGGCAGATTCCGCCGCGAGTCGCGCCAGCGCCACCGCATCGGCCATCACCGTCTCATAGGGAGCTTGTGACCGGTACCATTCCAGCATGGTGAACTCGGGCGCATGCAGCGGCCCGCGCTCGCGGCTGCGATACACCCGGGCGAACACATAGATCAGCCTTTCCCCGGCCGCGAGCAGCTTCTTGCAGGCGAATTCCGGCGAGGTGTGGAGATAGAGACGCTGCGGCGTTCCATCCGGTCCATGGAGCTCGGCCTTGACGCCATGGAGATGGGTTTCCAGCCCCGGCGTGACCTGCAGCGCCCCGCATTCGACCTCGGTGAAGCCGTCCCGCTGGAAATAATCATGCACTGCCCGGGCAATCGATCCCCGGCGGATCAGCAGCGGCCGCCGGTCGAGATGGCGGTCCGGATGGTACCAGGGAGTTGTCATGCCAGTGATGTCCGGCCGTGATGAAACCGGCTATTGCCTAATGCCTGTTGCCCCAATATGACCTCCCTGGTCGGGAATGGCAGAAAGAGACGGTCCGTGGTCAAGGTCATCGCCAGCCAGGTGCGCAAGGGCAACGTTTTGGAAGACGAGGACGGAAAGCTCTATGTCGTGCTCTCGGCAGAGAATTTTCACCCCGGCAAGGGCACCCCGACCACCCAGATCGATATGCGGCGGATCTCCGACGGGATCAAGGTATCGGTGCGCTACAAGACCACCGATCAGTGCGAGCGCGCCTTTGTCGAAACCGTGCCACACACCTTCCTTTACGAGGATGGCGACGGCTACGTCTTCATGAATCCCGACAATTACGAGCAGGTCACCGTGCCGCGCGACATTCTCGGCGACCAGTCGGTCTATATGCAGGAAAACATGGAATGCATGC
Organism: Aestuariivirgaceae bacterium; assembly: GCA_044870245.1. Lineage (GTDB taxonomy): Bacteria > Pseudomonadota > Alphaproteobacteria > Rhizobiales > Aestuariivirgaceae > DATAFF01. The sequence continues at coordinate 12,278 of JBIOYR010000057.1, forward strand.
TGAGCCTGCACAATGGCGTGCCGATCGCCATCGAGTTGCCGGCCCGGGTGACCCTCGAGGTGGTGGAGACCGAGCCGGTCGTGAAGGGCCAGACCGCTGCCTCCTCCTTCAAGCCGGCGCTCCTGTCGAACGGGGTCCGGACTTCCGTGCCGCCGCATATCGTCTCGGGCACCCGCGTCGTGGTGATGACCGAGGACGGCTCCTATGTCGAGCGCGCCAAGGACTGATGCTCCTGTATTCGCATGCGCGATGACGTTTCTCCCAGATATCTCGGCCTGGCGGCCTTCCTTCTGACGGTCTTTGCACCGTTCGGGCTCGGCTATTTCCTGTCCTACTTCTATCGCGCAGTGAATGCGGTGGTGGCGCCCGACCTGGTGCGGGACCTCGGCCTCACCGCCGCCGGCCTCGGCTTCCTCACCGCCACCTATCTCGTCTCCTTCGCCCTCTTTCAGCTGCCGCTCGGCATACTGCTCGACCGCTTTGGGCCGCGCCGCGTCCAGGCGGCACTTCTCTGCCTCACCGCTGCCGGCGCCACCATTTTCGGGCTCGCCACCAGCTTTCCCATGCTGGCGATTGCCCGGGCCATGATCGGCATCGGTTCGGCCGGCGGCCTCATCTCCGGCTTCAAGGCGGTGAGCCTGACAGTGCCCGAGCAGCGCCAGCCCCTGGGAAATGCCTCGATCATGTCGGTCGGTGCCGTCGGCCTGCTGTTCGCCACCATCCCCACCGAGCTCGTTGCTGCCAGTTGGGGCTGGCGGGCGCTGTTTGCCGGCCTTGCCGTCATGAGCCTGGTCATCGGGCTGCTGGTCTTTTCGGTGGTTCCCGAGCGCCCGTTGCGAGATGCCGGCAAGATCACTCTCGCGAGCCAGGCGCGCGGCCTCACCGCCGTGGTGTCCGATCCTGTTTTCTGGCGCCTCGTGCCGCTCATTGCCACCGTCTGCGGTTGCCAGATCGGCATTCAGTCGCTGTGGGCCGGACCCTGGCTTGCCGATGTCGCGGGGCTCGACCGGATCGGCGTCGCGCAGGGCCTCGCCTGGATGGCTGTCGGCTTCCTCATCGGCACGTTGCTGAGCGGCGCCATCGCCGACCGGCTGGCGGCGCGCGGCATCAGCGTGCTGACCGTCACTCCCGTCCTGGTGGCGATCTATCTGGTGACCGAGTGGCTGATGCTGTTCCAGGTCACCGGCTGGCCGTTCCTGATCTTCCTCGCCTTTGGCATGTTCGGGCAGACGCCGGTCTTGCTTTATCCTTGGCTGGTCGCCTATTTCGGCGGCTCACATGCTGCTGGCCGCACCATTTCGGCAATCAATGTGCTCGTCTTCATGACCGCCTTTGCCACCCAATATGGCTTCGGCGCCATCCTCGATCTGTGGCCGTCGCAAGGTCCCGGCAGCTACCACCCCGATGCATATCGGGTGGCAATCGGCATTTGTGTCGCGGCCCAGTCGCTGTCGCTGCTCTGGTACTTCGCCGGCCGGCCGGCGCCCGACGCCCGGGCTGAGGTCGCAGTGTGACCGCCGATCTGCCACTGGCCGAGGTCAACCGCGGCGGCTTTGTCGAGAGCCGCCACGAGGGTGCCTTTGCCATTGTCGGACCGGGCGGCGCGATGGTTCGT
>JBIOYR010000058.1:0-55307 GCA_044870245.1 Aestuariivirgaceae bacterium
CGATCACCTATAAGCCCGATCCGTTTGATCCCATGACCAATTTTGACGGAAGCCCAGGTAGCTCAGTTGGTAGAGCAGCGGACTGAAAATCCGCGTGTCGGTGGTTCGATTCCGCCCCTGGGCACCAACATGATCACGAGCTCGCACAGGCTGGACCTCACGACTCTCGCCTCTTTGGTTTGACCCAGATGCCTTCCTTCGGACGCAGAGTGATCGAAGGGAAGGGTATGATGGGACGGTCGTTTTGACATTCCAGTCTAAAACGGGTTGCGATGGTCGCGAGAATGAGTGCAGCCTCCATCATTGCAAACCGGTTCCCGATGCAGATGCGCGGTCCGCCGCCGAACGGAATATAGGCAAAGCGTGGTAGCTGCCTGGCGAGGTCGCCGCTCCATCGCTCGGGTCGAAACTCCATTGGTCGTTCGAAATGGCGTGGATTGCGGTGCAATACCCATGGGCTGATGATGATCGTGGTGCCTCCTGGAATTCGGTAGCCGCCAATCTCGAAATCTCCGACCGCTTCCCGCCCGAAGCCCCAAACCGGCGGGTAGAGGCGCATGGCCTCGGTCACCACTTGGGTGGTGAATGAGAGTTGCAGCAGATCGGCCACTGCCGGTGGCCGGCCGCCGACCACATGCCTCAGTTCCGATGCCAAGCTTGCATCGATATCGGGATGTCTTGACAACAGATACCATGTCCAGGAAAGGGCGAGTGCTGTGGTTTCGTGACCGGCCAGAAGGAGCGTGATCACCTCGTCCCGCAATTGTTGCTCGCTCATCGGACGACCTTCGTCATCTTCGGCCATCATCAACATCGATAGCAGATCACCGCGGTCTCCACCTTGCTGACGCCGCTCTCGAATGATCCGATTTACCAGCCGGTCGATCCGGCGCACCCCGCGCACGTAACGAATGTTGCCCGGTATCGGAACAGCATCGGGAATACGGAACGGAAGGCGGAACCGAACGGCGATCTCGTCAGTGATTGCATTGAAGGCTTGGCTGATCTCGGCGACCTCGCTTTCAACCTCGGCGTCGAAGAGGGTCTTGGCAGCGATCGAGAGCGTCAGCGCCATCATATCCGCGTGAACGTTCCGCAGCTCGTCCACTCGCCAACTTTCGAGCATGCGTTCGGTCGAACGGACGATTGCTGCGCCATAGCCGGCGAGCCGGCGATCGTGAAAAGCCGGCGCCATCAGTCGACGTTGACGATGCCATACCTCGCCTTCGCTCGTCAGCAGACCCTTGCCGAAAATCGCCCGAACATGCCGAAAGAAGAATGGAAACTTGATGAAATTGCGATGATTCTTGACCAGCACATGCTCGATGTAATCGGGGTTGTTGACGAGAATGGCCGGCCACGCAGCAAGGCGCAGCGCTACCACATCGCCGTACTGACGCGACCATTCATCATAGAATCGAAGGACATCGCGGCCGATATCGACCAGGTTGCCGAGCAGCGGTAGTCCTTTCGGACCTGGCGGCCGAGCAGCGGTGGTATGTCTCAGGACCGGCACGATGACTCCATGCCCCTCATGCCAAGCAACCGCGATCGACGGCCAATCCTATAGGAACCACGCCTGTCCGGGCCATGTTGTCAATCATCAGCTCGGTCCAAGGAGGTTCTCATGAGAAGCTTATCACGCGCGGCGTGGCTTTCGGTCGCAATGCTCCTTCCGCTCGCATCCCTCGCGCAGGCAGCGCAGTCCTTGAAGGCGGAAAACGCTCACGTCCAGGACAAGTTCATCGTCGTGAAGTCGGTCGACGCGCCATCGGAAGGCTGGCTGGTCGCCCACAAGGAGGAAGCTGGCAAGCCAGGTGAGATCGTTGGCTTCATGATGATCAAGTCCGGCAACAATAGTGAGGTTCAAATACCACTTGCCGGAATGCTCGATCCGGGAACAGGCATCGTTCTGATGATGCACGAGGATGCAGGTACAAAGGGTAGCTTCGATCCAAAGGAGGACAAGCCGACGATGGAAGGCGGCAAGCCGGTCATGGCCGAGGTCAAGATCGAATAGCAACGCTGCCATGCTGATCGCGGCTGGTGACCCTGGTGCCAACCGCTTGATGCGGTTCGGAATCCGGGGTCACCCACAAAGCGACATGACGAAGGATCGCGAAGGAGGTCCTCATGAAAACTTTCTCTGCAGCATTCTTGGCGCTCGCTGCTGTTGCTCTCCTTAGCCCCGCCACTGCCGAGAATCCCGGCTGGCAGAAGGTCGGCGAGGCACTCGGGAAATCGGGCAGCGAGCTGCCCGGTGGAATCTACCGGATCGGACTGCCCAGAACCGACCTGAAGGTCACTCTCGATGGCATCCAATTGAAACCAAGTCTTGCCCTCGGGTCGTGGCTTGCTTTTCAGCAGATGGGAGACAAGGCGACGGTCATGGGCGACCTGGTCCTCACCGATTCCGAAATCACCCCGGTGCTTGCAAAGCTGACAGAGGGCGGAATCAAGATCACCGCCGTCCATAATCATCTGCTCCGAGCATCGCCTGCCACTTTCTATATGCACGTGCTCGGCCAGGGCGACCCGGTCCAGCTTGCGACCGTGCTGCACGATGGGTTGGCGCAAACCGGTACGCCCCTTCCCAAGGATGCATCACAAGCAACCGGAGCAACCCCAGCTCCCCAAATCGATCTCGACAGCCAGGTGATCGACCAGACGCTCGGCGCCAAGGGCAAGGTGAATGGCGGAGTTCTTCAATTCAGCGTGCCTCGGGCTGACAAGATTGTTGAAGACGGCATGGAAGTTCCTGCGGCGATGGGAACTGGAGAGGCCATCAACTTCCAGCCAACGGATGGCGGCAAGGCAGCCATCACCGGCGACTTCGTCCTGACATCGAATGAGGTGGAGCCGGTGATGAACGAGCTCCGGAAGAATGGGATCGAGATCACGGCTTTGCACAGCCATATGCTGAACGAGCAGCCGCGGCTCTACTTCATGCACTTCTGGGCGAATGACGATGCAAGGAAACTGGCGATCGCTTTGCGGGCCGCATTGGACAAGGTGAATGTGGCCAGGCAGTGAGGGCGGTCTTTTCGTCAGGTCTGTGACGACGTTCGACGGCCGTTGCAGCTCCCGAGTCGGTCGCTGGTCACGCGCCGAGAATGCGTCGGCAGTGACCGAGTGCGGCGGTGAGGAGATTGTCGCTGGCCTCCTTCGTCCGAAAGGCTGAGTGAGCCGACAGGGTGACATTGTCGAGCTTGGTCAATGGGTGGCCGGCAGGAAGCGGTTCGGTCTGAAAGACGTCGAGCCCGGCATGAGAAAGTTGGCCGCTGGTCAGCGCCTCGATCATGGCTGCCTCGTCGACTATTGCGCCACGGGCCGTGTTGATCAGGATTGCTCCCCACTTCATTTGGCCGATCCGATCTCGCGAGATCATGCCCCTGGTCTCATCCGTCAGCAGGAGATGGATGGACACGACGTCGGATGTCGAAAGCAGGTCTTCGAGTGTCACGAATTCCACGCCTGGATGAGTTTTCGGACTGCGGTTCCATGCCAGGATCCGCATCCCGATTCCCAACGCCAGGCGAGCAACCTCGGCTGCGATGCCGCCGAAACCGACGATGCCCAGGGTTTTGCTGCCGAGTTGCAGGCCGTCGGTACGTCGCCAATGACCGGCGCGCATTTCTCGATCCATCAGGGCGAAGCCCTTGGCTGCCGCCCACATCAGGCCGATCGCGCATTCGGCAACGGCCGTGTCGCCATACCCTTTGATCGTATGGACGGAAATACCGAGAAGTTGGAGTTCTTCCGGAATCATGTAACTGCGCGCACCGCTTCCGAGGAACACGACATGTCGCAAGCCCTTGCACTGACGCGCAACGATCGCAGGCAATGCGGTATGGTCGATGATGGCGATCTCGGCACCATCGAGAACGGTCGGCATCTCGGCGGGCTTGATCGTCGGTTGGCGGTTTATTCGCAAATCGAGGCCGTCCAGACGGATGATCCGTTCTGCCGTTTCGGCCAGAGTCTCATTGGCATCCACGAAAACCGCACGCACCGGCTTCACCTCGCTGCTCCATTCAGACGATGGTTGGCCAATTCTAACATTCCGCGTACCCTGGAGAGGGCTGGAAATTGCGAGAACTGGTCCGTTTGGCTTCCGCTAAACCCATTTGGAATTGAATCCCAGTGTTGGCATGAGAAAGCCCAATCTCCTCGTCATTCTGGTGGACGATCTGCGCCATGATGAATTTGGCGCGGGTGGCCACCCCTATATGAGGACGCCACACATCGACCGGTTGGCGGCCGAGGGCGTGCTCTTCGAGCGTGCCTTCCACACCACGCCGATCTGTTCTCCGAACCGCGCCTCGATCTTGACCGGCCAATATGCGAGCCGCCATGGGATCATCGACAACGTGGCGCGCGACGCCATGAGCCATCGCCTGCCGAACTATCACCTCGAGTTGCAAAGGGCCGGCTACCTGACGGCGCATATCGGCAAATGGCACATGGGCAACGACGGAGGGCCACGACCTGGTTATGACCTGTGGATCAGTTTTGACGGTCACGGCCGGATCCTCGACCCGCGGCTCAACCACGACGGCGCCTATGTGGAGCACGCCGGTTACATCACCGATCTCTTGAATGAGATGGCGGTGGAGTTCATCGCCAGAAAGCACGATCGTCCATGGTCGCTCTTTCTTGCGCACAAGGCAGTGCACCCGGATGCGCATCAGGCCGAGGACGGCAAGCTCGACATGACCCGCTTTGGGGGCTACGTCGCGGCCGAGCGGCATAAGGATCTGTACCGGGACGCCATCTTCCCGAGGAAGCCGAGCATGCTCTCGCTGGCCGAGGTGGCGAAGGCGAAGCCCGCCTGGGCCGAGGCGCTGGAGCTGAGAGCGACCGAGCGCTCGGAGGCGATTCTGGCAGCGATCGGTGCCGGTACGCAGGAGGAAATTCGCCAGCGCGCCCGCATGATGGCGGCGGTGGATGACGGGATTGGCATGATCTTCGATGCACTTGGCCGCACTGGCCAGCTTGATGATACGCTCATCCTCTTTCTTGGCGACAACGGCTATTTCTTCGGCGAGCACGGTCTCGGCCCCGAGCGGCGCTTCGCATATGAGGAGGGCATCCGGTCGCCTTTTCTGTTGCGGTATCCGCGAAAGGCCAAGGCCGGCACGCGCATCAGGGACCTCGTGATCTGCCAGGACATCGCCCCCACGCTGCTCGCTCTGGCTGGCGAGCGGCCGGGCGCACAGATCCAGGGGCGCTCGCTTTTGCCGCTGCTCGCCGGCAAGCATTCGGGTTGGCGAAAATCGTTCCTCGTCGAATATTGGGCCGAGAGCGCGCTGCCCTGGCTGGTTGGTATGAGCTACAAGGCGGTTCGCACCGACCGCCACAAGCTGATCCATTGGGTGAATCGCGGATGCGCCAGCGAGCTCGACGAGCTTTACGACTTGGAGAGGGACCCGTTCGAGCTGAGAAATCGGATCGCGAGCCGGTCGTATGCGGGTGTCCGGGACAGCCTTCGGCAGGAGTTGAAGCAGCTGGTCGTCGAGGCGCTCGGCCTGTAATTGTAAAGCGCGGCAATTGATTGAAAGTCAGTTGAGCCAATAACGATAATGGAAGAAAAAGCTAGTGCATGGCTGCCGGCCTTGATAACCGAAAGACTCGAGAATTGGCGAATAAGGGATCGTTGCAATGAAAAATGCTTTACGAGTAGCAACGGCAGTATTGGTTTTCGTAATCCTTTACAATGGCCCGACAGCTGCAATTGAGCCAGCGAAGGATTGGCAGGTGAAGAGTTTGAAGGGCATCACCGCGATCCAATACGCCATGGCGTCGGATGATCCTGATGGCAAGCTGACCGAGATTTTGAAGTCCGGATTGACGGGATTGGATGTGACGACCAAGCAAGTGAATTTCAAAGCGGAGTTGCCGATCTCCCTTGGCACTACCGATGCTCTCGTGAAGGTGGCCGTGGACAAGCGAAAGAACGGTCAGAATTGGGTCGGGCTGTACGTCAATCAGAAGTCCAAGCTCGACCGCGATCCTTCGATAACTTACGAAGCGCAAACCTATGGTATCGGCGAGCTGGTTCCGACCGCAAAGGTGAAGGCAACAGTCAAAGATCTGATGTCTCGCTTCAATAGCGACTTCAAGAACGCCAGAGCTTCGCAGTAACGCGGTAGCCAGGAGCTGCCGGAGGAGCCCGCCGGTCAACGACCGGCAACGCTCGCCTTCGATGCTATTTTCGGCGGGAAACTCAGATTTTTCTAAATGGCGCGGACCTGAGGAGGCCGCTCCGATCTGGATCGTCGAGCGGCTCGGGGCTGGTCCAGGGATGGCGACGCATGGGCCGGCCCCGACCTGCTGGGGATTGGCCGACGGGCCCGGGCTCTACAGGCGAGCTCGAGGCAAATTTTGATCAGGCAAGGAACATTGCGTAGCTGGCGCGGTTCTTCAACGACTCGTTCATTTGGAGGGCAATAAGAATGGCCAAAGCTTCCAAGAAGCTCGACAACCTCTTCCACGATTCGCTGAAGGACATCTATTTCGCGGAAAAGAAGATCCTGACCGCTCTTCCCAAGATGGCGAAGGCCGCGCAGAACGATGATCTCAGGGCCGCCTTTGAAAAGCACCACGCCCAGACGGAACAGCAGGTGAAGAGACTGGATCAGGTTTTCGGATTGATCGACGCAAAGCCGCAGGGCAAGACCTGCCCGGCGATCATCGGAATGATCGAAGAGGGACAGGAGGTGATCGAGGAATACAAGGGGTCCCCTGCCCTCGATGCCGGCCTGCTCGCGGCCGCCCAGTCGGTCGAGCACTACGAGATCTCCCGATACGGCACCTTGCGAACCTGGGCAGAGGAGCTCGGGCTGGACAAGGCTGTCCAGCTCCTCGAAACCACCCTGAAGGAAGAGAAGGAGACCGATCAGGCGTTGACCGATCTCGCCGAGAACGTCGTCAACGCTGAAGCGGAAATCGAGGACGAACGGCGTCCTGACCAACAGCGACGATCTTCGAGGAGTTGACGGCCGCCCGCCGGCCGGCTTGCGTTACGGCGACTTGCGTTACGGCGACCTGGCTTAGTTCACCCGCCTTTCCACTTCGGGCAGGGTTTTATCATGCGCAAGCACATAGGCTGCCAATTGTCGCGCCTCTGAAGGGGTCAATTGCAGTTGGTACGTGATTTGGCTCTGCTCGCTGGACAGGCCTATCGAGAAATACTCGAGCCCGGATGAGAAGGTCGGTTCGCCCTCGCACAGAGCAGCCGTAGTGTCGGAACCGGTAAGTTTTGCCATATAGGTTAAATTGCCGCCCGCCTATTGGTTCCTGCGAAGTGAACAAAAATGGCCCTTCGATCGTTCGACGACTGCCGAGGAAGGTCGCTGCCGAATGATTCACGATCCGATCGCCTTCGCCATCGTGTGCATCTTCATTTCGCTCTGGCTCGTGTGTGGAATCGCTATTCGAATGCCGTGAGGCGGAAGCTTTCTCCCAAGCCATTCCCTCTCCGAAATGTTTGGAACAGTACAGCCTTCCAAATGTTCGCATCCCACGATGGAAGCTGGCCGAGTATGCCGTCAGCTGACACGTCGAGAACCAGCAGGAGGACGAAGTGCGCACCATTTCTCTCGCCATCATTGCATCGTCGATGCTGATCGCCCCGGCGGTGTTCGCCGATGAGCTTGTGATCGATGAAGGAGTTGGCCCCGAATTCCACACCTATGTCGAAAGGGAAAAGGTTCGAACCTACGACGGCGACATCGTGGTCGGCGCGGATCTTCCCGACGACTATGAGCTCGCCCCGGTGCCTGACGTCATCGTCACGAAGTACCCCAAACTGAAAACCTATAGGTATGTTCGGGTTGGCAAGCGCATCGCGATTGTCTCGCCGTCCACCCGCAAAGTGGTGAGGTTCATCGAATAGAGTGCATTAGGCATTAGGCATTGGCAGTAAGAGTTGCTCGTGGGAGGGGGTCGCTTTCGCTCGGCCACCCTCCCCACCAGTTGTTGAGGAGATGTCCATGTCAGCGGCAAAAACCACCATCGATCACAAGACCATTCGACAGTGGGCGGAGCAGCGAGGCGGTCGGCCGGCGGCTGTAGCAGCAACCCATGAGGACGATGCGGGCGGTCTGCTCAGAATCGACTTCGGAAAGAAGGAGGATGCGCTCGACGAAATCGGCTGGGACGAGTTCTTCAAGACGTTCGACGAGCGAGAGTTGGCATTTCTGTATCAGGAGGAAACCGACGCGGGCGGCAAGAGCCGCTTCTTCAAGTTCGTGCGTCGCGACGGTGAGCGGGCATGACGGTTTGCGGTGCCGCGGCCGAGTTGACCACCGACGGATCGACCCGCTTGACCGGTTGACGCCTGGTAGGCTGCCGCTCGCGCCCGACACGGCATCGCGGGAGCGGAACCGGAAGCGCGAAATGCTTGTTCATCAGCCCTCGGCCTCCGTCCAAAAGAGAGGACCACCGGTTGCCCCGTCTTCTCTTCTCGATCGTCATCGTCCTTTTCGGCATCCGGATTGCCTGGGCCGAGGCTCCAGGCATCGCTCCGCCGGTCGCCGCCGCGCCGCCGGAGGATGGGCAATGGGCTCTCCCCGCCAAGAACTACGCCAGCACCCGCTATAGCGGGCTCGACGAGATCAACAGCAGCAACGTCAAGTCTCTCCAGGTGGCGTTCACCTTCTCGACCGGCGTCAATCGTGGCCAGGAGTCTGCCCCACTGATGGTTGGCAGCACGCTCTATGTGCTCACACCCTATCCGAACATTCTCTATGCGCTCGATCTGACCAAACCGGGAGCGCCGGTCAAATGGCGCTACGACCCCAAGCCCGAGCCGTCGGCGCAGGGCGTCGCCTGCTGCGACGTGGTGACCCGCGGCCCGGCCTACGCCGAGGGAAAGATCTTCTACAACACGCTCGACGCTCATACCGTGGCGGTGGACGCCGAGACCGGAAAGGAGATCTGGAACGTCAAGGTCGGCAACATCAACATCGGCGAGACCACAACGATGGCGCCCCTTGTCGTCAGGAACAAGGTGCTGGTCGGCAATTCCGGAGGCGAATATGGCGTGCGTGGGTGGCTCAAGGCACTCGACATCGCAACCGGAGCCGTTCGCTGGACCGCCTACTCGACCGGACCCGATTCCGAGGTTTTGATCGGACCCGACTTCAAGCCCTTCTATGAAAGTGACCGCGGCAAGGATCTCGGGGTCACCAGCTGGCCGCCGGAAGCCTGGCGCCAAGGCGGCGGCAATGTCTGGGGGTGGATCTCCTACGATCCCGACCTCGATCTCATCTATTACGGCACCGGAAATCCCGGTCCCTGGAATCATGAAGCCCGGCCCGGCGACAACAAATGGACCGCCGGCATCTTCGCCCGCAACCCGGACACCGGCGAGGCGCGCTGGTTCTATCAATGGAGCCCGCATGATGTGTACGATCATGACGGGATCAATGAGCAGATCCTGCTCGATACCGAGTGGCAGGGCAGGCAGCGAAAGATCCTGGTTCGACCGGAGCGCAACGGCTTCATCTATGTGCTTGATCGTGAGACCGGCGAGGTCCTGTCGGCCAAGCCCTATCACCATCTCACCGCCGAGCGGGGCGTCGACCTCAAGACCGGCCGTCTCCAGATGGTGCCCGAGAAGGAGCCGCACACCGGCAAGGTGGTGCGCGACATCTGCCCCAATGCCTCGGGTGCCAAGGATTGGAACCCCTCTGCCTTTTCGCCGCGCACCGGCCTGCTCTACATCCCGCATGTCAATCTGTGCATGGATATGGAAGGGCTCGAGACCAGCTACATCGCCGGCACGCCCTATGTCGGCATGAATGTCCGGATGAAGGCCGGACCAGGCGGCCATCGCGGCGAATATTCCGCCTGGGACATCAGGCAGGGTCGCGAGGTCTGGACGATCAAGGAGCCCTTCCCGCTCTGGAGCGGCACGCTGGTGACCGCCGGCGATGTCGCCTTCTACGGCACCATGGAAGGCTGGTTCAAAGCGCTCGACGCCAGGACCGGAGCCCTGTTGTGGCAGTTCAAGACCGGCTCCGGCATCATCGGTCAGCCGACGACCTGGCGCGGGCCCGACGGCCATCAATATGTCGCCATCCTGTCGGGCGTCGGCGGCTGGGCGGGTGCGGTGGTCGCCGGCGATCTCGACATTCGCGATCCGACGGCGGCCCTCGGCTTTGCCGGGGCGGTGCCTGATCTCAAGGATGTGACGACCAAGGGAGGCACGCTCTATGTGTTCCGCCTTCCTTAGGATCGCTGCCATGGTGATGCTGCTGGCGACGCCGGCGGCCGCGCGCGAGCTCAGGGTCTGTGCCGATCCCAACAACCTTCCCTTTTCAAATGACAGGCAGGAGGGCTTCGAGAACGCAATTGCGAAGGTGATCGCCGATGCACTGGGGGCTGATCTCGAATATGTCTGGTGGGCCGAACGCCGCGGCTTCATCCGCAACACGCTCAATGCCGGACTGTGCGATCTGGTGATGGCGGTGCCCGCAGGGCTCGAGCGGCTCCGCACGACCACTCCCTATTACCGTTCGAGCTATGTCTTCGCCACCCGCCGCAAGGACGGCCTTGCCATCGCCTCCTTCGATGATCCCCGGCTCGCAACGCTGAAAGTCGGTGTGCAGATCGTTGGCGACGACGGTGCGAACACACCCCCGGTCCATGCCCTCAACCGTCGCGGCATCGTCGCAAACCTGCGCGGCTACTCGCTCTATGGCGATTACGGCAAGCCAGATCCGGCGGTGGCGATCATGGACGCGTTGGCGCGTGGTGATGTGGATGTTGCCGTCGTGTGGGGTCCATTTGCGGGATACTACGCGGCTCGCCATCCCGACCTCATTGCCATCGATCCGGTGTCGCCGGTCATCGATCCGCCGGGCCTGCCGATGACCTTTGCCATTGCCATGGGCGTGCGGACGCGCGATGCGGCGCTCCATCGCGAGATCGAGGCGGCGTTGGCAGCGCACCGCAAGCAGATCGATGGCATTCTCGCGCGGTTCGATATTCCAAGAGTGAACCTGGGCGTGGAGGTGGCTCATTGAGGACGGCCATACCCCTTATACTCTCATCGCTCTGTCTGCTTGCAGCCTGTGAGCGCGAGGAGCGCAGCTTCCAGCAGGCAGCGCCGCCGGAGGAGCCGGTCGCGTTGTCGGTTCTGGCACCCGGTGGCGAGCCGCCCGCCCTGCCACCTAACCCGAATGTCGCGAAGTACGAGAACAATGCCTATTCCATCAGCGAGGGCAAGAAGCTGTTCAGCGCCTTCAACTGCACGGGCTGTCATGCCAATGGCGGGGGCGGATCAGGTCCGGCGCTGATAGACGATCACTGGATCTATGGCAGCTCGATCGAGAACATCGCCGCCACGATACACGAGGGACGGCCCAACGGCATGCCGAGTTTCCGCGACAAGATTCCGGACCAGCAGATCTATGAGCTCGCCGCCTTCGTCCGGTCGCTCGGAGCTCTGACCCCGAAGGATGTCGCCTCGGGCCGGTCAGACGACATGCAGGCCGCGCCGAGCGAGAACCGCTTGATCCCGGATCCGTTCGGCCTGACCAATGCGCCCGCGACCTCTGGCCCGCCACGCGTGCCGACCCCCGCCGGGCCCGCAGCCACTGCACCGCAAGGGCCATGATGCCGGTCCTGCAGTCCGCTCTGGATGCGACGGGTTATTCGGCGGCACAGATCGAAACCCTCTTCTGGATTTTCACGGCAACCGCCGGTGTCGTCTGGATTCTGGTCATGATCGCACTCGTCCTGGCAATGCGCCGGAGGTCGGAGGCGATCGCAACGCCGCCGATCGCTGCGGAGCCGGGCATCGAGCGGCGCGCCTCGATCATCGTGAACGGGCTCGTCATTGGCACGAGCGTGATCCTGCTCGCACTGACACTGGCGAGTTTCCTGACCAGCCGCTCGCTCGCCAGTCTCGCCAGGGACCAACCGCTCATCGTCAAGATTACCGGGCACCAATGGTGGTGGGACATTCGCTATGAGGACGGAGATTCAAACCGCATCGTGACCACCGCGAATGAGCTCCATCTTCCCCTTGGCCGGACCGTCAAGCTCGAGCTGTCATCGAGCGATGTGATCCACAGCTTCTGGGTGCCCAGTCTTGCCGGCAAGATGGACCTCGTGCCGGGACGCGACAACACGCTGCTCGTCAGGCCCGAGCACATCGGCACCTATCGCGGGCAGTGTGCCGAGTTCTGCGGGCTGCAGCATGCTCATATGGCGCTCCTGGTCGTGGTCGAGCCCGAAGCCGACTTCGCAGCCTGGTACACGGCCGAGCTCAAATCGGCCGCCGAGCCCGCCGCTGCCGAGGTTAGGCGCGGCAAGCAGCTCTTCACCGCGGCGGCCTGCGTGATGTGCCACCAGATCCGCGGCACGGCTGCGGGCGGGCGGCTCGGGCCCGACCTCACCCACCTCGCCCGGCGGATGACGATTGCCGCGGGGACATTGCCGATGACGGCAAGCGGCCTCGACCGGTGGATCGCCGATCCTCAGGCGGTGAAGCCGGGCGCCGGCATGCCGAAGGTGGCTCTGACATCGGATGATCGCCATGCCATCGTGGCCTATCTCGAAAGCCTGAAGTGATGACGACGGTGAGTGCCGATACCCGCGACAGCGCGCTCGACGAACAGCGTCTCGATCACATCCTGTCATGGACCTGGCGCACCGAGCGCGGCCTGATCGGTGCGCTGTCGAGCGTCGATCACAAGGTGGTCGGTCGACGTTACATCGTTACGGCACTTGTCTTTCTCTGTCTTGGCGGCCTCGCCGCCGTGGCCATGCGGCTGCAGCTTGCCCGGCCCGACAATGCGCTGATCGGCCCCGACCTCTACAACCAGCTCTTCACCATGCATGGCATGACCATGATGTTTCTCTTCGCCGTCCCAGTGATGGAGGCCTTCGGGGTCTATCTGGTGCCGCTCATGGTCGGCACCCGCAACATCGCCTTTCCGCGGCTGAACGCCTTCAGCTATTGGATCTATCTTTCCGGCGGCATCTTCCTCTGGGTGTCGTTCGCCCTGAAGATCGGCCCGGATATCGGCTGGTTCGCCTATGTGCCCTTGTCCGGCCCCGAGTTCGGGGTCGGCAAGCGTCCCGACGTCTGGGCACAGATGATCACCTATACGGAGGTTTCAGCGCTTGCCGTCGCGGTCGAGATCGTGGTGACGGTGTTCAAGCAGCGCGCTCCCGGCATGACTCTCGACCGCATTCCGCTGTTCGTCTGGGCGATGCTTGTCACCTCCTTCGTCATCATCTTCGCCATGCCGGCAGTGATGATCGCTTCGACCATGCTGATCCTCGACCGGCTGGTCGGGACGCAGTTCTTCAATCCTGCCGAAGGCGGCGATGCGCTCCTGTGGCAGCATGTTTTCTGGTTCTTCGGCCATCCCGAGGTCTACATCATCTTTCTTCCCGCCACCGGCATGGTCTCTGCCATGGTCGAGACCTTCGCGCGGCGGCCGATGCACGGCTATGTGCCGATCGTGCTGTCGCTGATCGCCATCGGCTTCCTCTCCTTCGGCCTCTGGGTCCATCACATGTTCGCGGCCGGCATACCGGAGATCGGGGCGAGCTTCTTCACCGTGGCGAGCATGCTGATCGCCATTCCAAGCGGCGTTCAGGTGTTCTGCTGGATCGCCACCCTGTGGATGGGGCGGCCGGTATTGCGCATCCCACTGCTGTTCGTGCTCGGCTTCCTCTTCATCTTCGTCGCCGGCGGCCTCACCGGCGTCATGGTTGCGTCGGTTCCGCTCGACTACCAGCTGCATGACAGCTATTTCGTGGTGGCGCATTTCCATTATGTGCTGATCGGCGGCGCGGTCTTCCCGCTGCTCGGCGCCATCTATTACTGGTTCCCCAAGATCGCTGGACGGATGCTCTCCGAGCGGCTGGGCCGCTGGCATTTCTGGCTGGCCTTCATCGGCTTCAACGGCGCGTTCTTCCCGATGCATGTGCTGGGACTGCTCGGCATGCCGCGACGGGTCTACACCTATCCCGCCGGAGTTGGCTGGGACGGCATCAATCTCTTCGTTTCCCTCTCGGCGACAGTGCTTGCCGTGAGCTTCATCGTGCTCGCTGTCAACATTGTGCTCAGCCTGCGTCGCGCGGCGATCGCCGGCGACAACCCATGGGATGCACCGACCCTCGAATGGGCGACATCCTCGCCGCCGCCGGCTTACAACTTTGCCCGCATCCCGGTGGTCGGAAGCCGCGATCCCCTGTGGTTCGACGCCGGTCTGAACCGCGAAGTCGCCCAGGGGCTGCGGGTCACCGTCCGCGAAGTGGTGATCACCACCCTCAACGAGGCGCGGCCCGATCTCCGCGAGCCCTCGCCGCAGCCATCGATCTGGCCGCTCCTTGCCGCGATCGCGGTCGGCGCGACCTTCCTCGGATCGATCTTCTCACCCTGGGCCATCGTCTGGGGCGCAGTGCCGGTGACCATCACCCTGATCGGCTGGTTCTGGCCCAAGGGAACCCCGGAGGAGGAAACATGACCGATCGCCCGGCGCTCGACCTCTCCGGGTTGCCGACCAGCGGTTTCGGCCCGCGCTCGCCGACCTGGTGGGGCACCCTCTCCTATTGCGCATTGGAGGGAATGGGTTTCGCGCTCGCCGCCGGCATCTATCTCTATCTCGCCATCATCAACGAGACATGGCCGCTCGGCGCACCGCCGCCGACCCTCTGGCCAGGCCTGGTGGTCACGGTGCTGATGCTGCTGAGCCTTATCCCCAATCACTGGGTCAAGAAAGCTGCACTCGAGCAGGACCTCGTCGCAGTGCGGCTCCTGCTCGTCATCCTCTCGATTGCCGGTGCGGCCATCCTGGTCGTTCGCGGTTTCGAGTTCCAGGCGCTGAACGTCTGGTGGGACAGCAATGCCTATGGGTCGATCGTCTGGTTCATTCTCGGGCTGCACACGGCGCATCTTGCGACCGATCTCGGCGACACTCTCGTGCTTGCCGCGCTGATGTTCACCCGTCACGGCCGTGCTCCGCGCCGCTTCAGCGATGTGGAGGACAACGCCTTCTACTGGTATTTCGTCGTCTTCTCCTGGTTGCCGCTCTATTTCCTGCTCGATTGGTTCCCGAGGTTCTGAAGCCATGGTCGATGCAGCAACCCTCGATGCAGCACTTCGCACCGCTCGCTGCTTCAGCGGCCAGACCGTCGACGGTTGGACATTCGATCTCTCCCTGACGCTCCCGCTTGCGGCAACGGCTGTGCTTTATGGCCTCGGTGCGTGGCGCCTGTGGTGCCGCGCCGGCATCGGCCGCGGCGTGACCGTCTCGCAAGCTGCGCTCTTCGCCGTCGGATGGGCAGCAATGGTGCTGGCGCTCGTCACGCCGCTGCACGATCTCAGCCGGCGACTGTTCACCGCCCATATGATCGAGCATGAGGTCATGCTGGCCATAGCCGCACCGCTGCTGGTCGCCGCCCGGCCGCTCGGCACCATGCTCTGGGCGATTCCGCAAAGCTGGCGACGCGCCCTTGGGGCGGCGACCCGCTGCCGTCCCTTCGCACTTGCCTGGACGATCCTCAGCCTTCCGCTCGTTGCCACGATGCTCCATGGTGGTGCCATCTGGATCTGGCACGCGCCGCGCCTGTTCGACCTCGCGCTGGCACGAGAGCCGCTCCACTGGCTGCAGCATCTGAGCTTCTTCGCAACCGCTCTCTTGTTCTGGTGGTCGCTTCAGGAGAAATGCAAGGGCGAGGCGGGGCACGGTGCGGCGGTCGGCTATCTGTTTGCCACGGCGCTGCACACGAGCTTCCTCGGCATCCTGCTCGTCTTCTCGCCGACCCTCTGGTATGCGCCGTCCTTCGGCGCCGTCGATTGGGGATTGACCCCGCTCGAGGATCAGCAGCTCGCTGGCCTGATCATGTGGGTTCCGGGTGGGTTGATCTATGCCGGGGCAGCACTCCTCGCCGCCCGCTCCTGGATCATGACGGCCACCGACAGGGGCAGCTTGGGCAGCCTGCAATGATGAGATCGATGCACCCGCTTGCCGCCGTCGGACTGATCCTTGCCACCGTGTTCGCAACAGTCGTTGTCGCGCTCGTGGCGGTGTTCCTGCTCGCCTGGTCTGGGGCCTACAACGTCGCAGCGAACCGCGGCCATTTCAAAGTCGTCGAATGGTTTCTGACTTTCGCCATGCGCAACTCGGTCGAGCTGCATGCCAGAATGGTCGAGACCCCGCCTTCGCTCGACAATCCCGATCTCTACATCCTCGGCGCCGGCCACTACCATCGCAGCTGCCTGCCATGCCATGGTGCACCGGAATTGAGCGCCAATCCGATCGCGCACTACATGCTTCCGCCGCCGCCCGATCTGGCCGCGGCGGTCATCCATTGGAAGGATCGCGAGCTGTTCTGGATCGTCAAGCACGGGATCAAATACACCGGCATGCCGGCGTGGATCACGCAGTCGCGCGGCGATGAGGTGTGGGCGGTCGTCGCCTTTCTCAGGAAGCTTCCGAAGCTTGGGCCTGGCGATTATCGCGAGCTCGTGTTCGGCAAGAACAATCCGGCGCCGTCCGGTGATGGCGCGTTCCTGGCTTCCACGACATCGCCCGATCTGTTCCAGTCCTGCCTCAGTTGCCATGGAGCGGAAGGTCAGCGGCCGCCCAGCAGGCTCGTGCCGGTCCTCCAGGGCCTCAGGCGCGAATATCTCCTCGGACAATTGGCGGCATTCCGGTCCGGACGGCGCGAAAGCGGCATCATGCAGCCCGTTGCAGCAGCCCTGCCGCAGTCAGCCCTTCAGGTCGCTGCCGATTTCTATGCCGCGCTGGAGCCGCCCCCTGTCCTGCCAGGCGATGCGGCTGTCGATATCATTGAAAGGGGCAAGGTGCTGGCCACTCAGGGCTCGGCCTTTCAACGAATTCCCTCTTGCCTGACCTGCCATCGCTCCGATGCCATGGCCATCTATCCTCGCCTCCATGGACAGAATGCCGCCTATATGGCTGGCCGGCTGCGCCGGTGGAAAGACGCCGTTGCCCCGGGCACCGACACCGAGGCCATCATGATGCCCATCGCAAAGCGATTGAGCGAGGACCAGATCGAGGAAGTGTCCGCCTATTTCGCGAGCCTTCCCGCCAGGCCCGCGCGGTCGCTCAATTGAGCTGCGTCACCCGGGACTGCTTGTGTGGAACAAGCTCGACGCGATAGCGGGCTTCGGCGCAGGTCAGTATCCAGACTGGCAGGCCGGGCTTCGACATGGAAGCATCGCGTTCGACAGCGCTCGGCTTGTCGCACCGATAGCCTTGAATCCGGACCTGATTGGCGACGGTCACAAGTGCTTCTGCAGGCACCTGGGCCTGCACGGTCGGCGAGAGGGCCGCGACGATGGTTAACGCAGCCCCGCTCGAGGAGAGTTGGGCGATCATCGCGCTATTATGCCAGCAACGGAGCTGGCGTGCATTAGAATTTCCAAAGCGCAGCCATTGACTTTACTGAATTATAAGAATGGAGCGGTTGGCTCATGCAGTGCAGTGGCGATGGCATTGGCCTCGCGGAAGGTAAAGGCGCCGCCGAACAGGGCACGGCTTGTGATCACGCCTGCAATATTCGGCAGATAAAATAACGTTGAAATATCGTCGAGTGTCTTGACCACGCCGCTGGCGATGACCGGTATGCGCACCTTGGAAGCAAGCTCCGTGGTGTGTGCCATGGTGCTTTCGGGGCGATCCTCGTCGCGATCGATATCGGTATAAATGATGGCTGCGAGGTCGATATTCTCGAACTGTCGCGCGAACTCTATCGGTGTAAAGGAAGTCGCTTCGGTCCATCCCTCGACAACGACCCGCCCGCCGCGGGCATCGACGCTGACCACGACTGAACCGGGATAGGCCGTGGCGGCGGACTTGACGAGATGGGGATATTTCACGGCCGCCGTTGCGATGACGATCCTGCTTGCGCCAGCTTCCATCCAACCATGGACCTTCTCCATCGACCGGATGGCGCCGCCGACTTGCACCAGACTGCCGCAAGTCTCGATGATCTCCTTGATGATGGCCGTGAATCATGGCACTGAGCTCCGATCACCCCTCGAGCGTCGCGAGAAGAACAGCCAGGCGGCAGCCCTGGGCGAATTCCTCGCGGTCGACATACTCCTTGACGGTATGAATCTCGTACTGCCCGGCGCCGATGGTGACGGTGGGGATGCCGTGCCGGAAGAGCCAATTGGCATCGAGACCGCCATTGGAAAAGACAGTGACAGGCTTCAAGCCGAGTGCCTTGACGGCGTTCTTGGCATGTGCCACTGCCGGTTCGTCATTCTTCATGTTGAACGGGGGATAGGCCGGGCTCGTGCGAAACTCCACCCTGGCGGTCTCGCCATCGGCGTCCTTCACCATCTTGGCGGCCTTGGCAAAGGCTTGGGCGAACCCCTCGGCGATGGCTGCGGCAAACTTCTCGTCCGGGCTCCGCGCCTCGCCTTTGATGGAGACGTAGTCGGTGACGACATTCGTCGCATCGCCGGCCGGCTTGCCGTTCTTGCCGCCGAATATCCCCGGATTGCTGGTGCCATGGCCGTTCTTCTTCACGACCTTGCCGAACCACCCCTCACGCTGCGCCTCGGCCAATGCCAGAGCGGCCGCCAAGGTCGCCGAGATGCCGCGCTCCGGTGCCACCCCGGCATGCGATGCCTTGCCGAAGACCTCGGCTTGCCAGTTGACCTGCCCCACCGCCCCGGTGATGAGCTCGGATGCCAGCTGGCCGTCCACATTGAAGCACATCCTCGCGCCGCCGAGATCTTTCGGGTTGAGCTCGCGGGCACCATGGAGGCCGCTCTCCTCGCGTACGGTGAACAGCAGGGTGATCGGCGGGTGGGGCAGCTTCTGCTTCACCAGCGTCTCGGCCAGCGACACCAGCACGGCGCAACCGGTCCGGTTGTCGCCGCCAAGCGCCGTCGTTCCGTCGGAGACGATCCGCTTGCCGTCGATCTTCGGCTTGGCGCCGGCACAAAGCGGCACCGTGTCGAGATGCGTGGCGAACAGGAGGCGGGGCCCTGACCGCGTGCCCTCCAGATCCACAAGGAGATTGCCTGTCTGAGTCGGGACCGGGATTCGCTTGTTGGCATCGTCGAAGCGGATCGCAGATGCGGGGACACCGATTTTCTTCAACGCATCGCTTACGGAGGCGGCGATCGCGGCCTCCTGTCCGGTCACACCTTCGACCGACAGAAAACGCATCAGGTGGTCTTCGGCAGCCTTGGTGTCCACGGTCGGCACGGTGCTCATGATGAACGTCCTTGTTTGCGACGCCGATTTGAAAATGTCCGGCTATATGCCCCAGGGAAGCCCGAGCATGTACCAGATCACGAAAAGAATCGTCCAAACGATGCTGATCCAGATCACATAGGGCAGCATCATCGCGACCACGGTTCCCACGCCGGCCTTGCTGTCGTATTTCTGGGCAAATCCGACCACCAGCGCGAAATAGGCGTTGAGCGGCGTGATCGAATTGACCGGCGAGTCGCCGATTCGGTAGGCCGCCAGCACCGCCGCCGGATCGACCGAGAGCGTCACGAAGAGCGGAACGAAGACTGGTGCGAAAATGGCCCATTTCGCAATGGCGGGCGTGAAAAACAGATCCAGGATCATCACGACGATGATGAATCCGATCAAGAGCCAGAGCGCGCCGATATTCGCCGACTTCAGCACATCGGCCATCGAGACGGCCATCAGCGTCGGGATGTTGCTGTAGTTGAAATAATCCACGAACTGGCTGATCACCACGAAGAGCAGGATGGTCCCGCCCAGCCCCGCCACCGCCTTGGTCATCGCGTTGATGACATCGTTGGCGTTGCCAATGGTCCTGGCACCGATCCCATAGGCGATGCCGGTCACCAGAAACAGCGCCATGATGAGGCCGATCAGACCGTTCATGAACGGCGAATTGCCGATGAGCACCCCTGTCTCGGGGTTGCGCAACGGTGCTCCCGGCGGGAGACACAGCAGCCCGAAGAAGAAGAGGACGCCGATCAGGCCATAAAGCGCATGGCGCAAGCCCCGCGACTCGGCCTCGGAGATGTGACCGCCTTCACCGGGGACGGGCTCGGATGACGCCTGCGCCCCCTGATACGGTCCAAGGCGCGGCTCGATGATCCGCTCGGTCACGAGTGCGATCAGCACGGTGAGAACGGCGACCGAAACGATCGAGAACCACAGATTGGCTGTCAGATCGATCGACTTTGTCGGATCGACCATATGAATGGCATCATTGGTCAGCTCGGTCAGAACCGCGTCCAGCGGCTTGATCATCATATTGACGCTGAAGGCGCTGGCGACGGCGGCAAAACCCATCGCCAGGCCAGCGAGCGGGTTCCTGTTGATGGTCAGGAAGGCTGCCCCCGCCAATGGAATGAGAACGAGGTATCCGGCGTCCGAGGCGATGCTCGACAGAATGCCGATCAGCGCCAATATGTAGGTCAGCGCCCAGACCGGCGAGACGGTGACCAGCTTCCTGATGAGCGCGTTGATCAGGCCGGCCTCCTCCGCAACCCCCACTCCGATCATCGCGACGATCAGCAGGCCGACGGCGCTGAAACCGAGGAAATTCGGCACCAGCCGCGTGTAGATGTGGCGGATGCCGTCGGCGGTCAGCAGGCTATTGGCCTTGGTTGTCGCGGTCTGGATCTCGAAAGTATCGGGATTGATCACCTGGTAGGAAACATGCGCGCCGACGAGATAGAGGACATGCGACAGCACCATGACGATGGCGATCAGGATGAGGAAGATCACCACCGGATGCGGAACGGCATTGCCGATGCGCTCGACCGCGTCGAGCACCTTCTGCATGGCGGGCTTTGTCGTCTGGGCGTCGCTCAAGCGAGTCATGAACGGCCCTCTCCGGTCGGGGACTTTCCTGCCATCACGTTAAGTCCAATCCTGATCGAAGCATTGTCACATTCGATTGATTATTGGCACACTGAAGCAAGGAATCAGAAGTGCCAGATCATCGGGACATAGAATGTCGCGATCAGCATGAACCAGATCATCAATGGCAGACCCAGTTTCCAATAGTCTCCGAACTTGTAGCCCCCGGGTGCCATCACCATCAGATTGGTGGGGGTTGCGATCGGGGTGAGAAACGCCGCAGCAGCCGCCACGGCGAGGCTCATCAGCACCGGCCGCGGCGAAATCCCGATATTGTTCGAGGCGGCGATGGCGATGGGAATCATGATCAGCGCGGTCGCGGTGTTGCTGATCAGTTGCCCCAATATGCCGGTCAGAACGAACAACCCGGCCAGGAGAGCGTAGGGACCGGCGTCGCCGACGAGGTTCACCAGACCCTCGGCCATCTTCGCCGCAGCGCCGGTGTTCACCATGGCGGTGGACAGCGGCATCATCGCGCCGACCAGGATCACCGTCGTCCAGTCGATTGCTCGATAGGACTGCTCGACCGTCAGGACGCCCATGAGAATGAGCGCGCCGGCCGCGAGCAGACCGGCGACCGCCGGCGGCACGATTCCGGTCGCCAGCAGGACCACCATCACGATCAGGACCGCGATCGCCTGCATGGCGCCCGCGGCGAGCGGAACTGCCTGACGCCTGACGAGCTCCGGCGAATTGACCACCAGCACGTCGGGATCGTCGAGATGAAGATCCAGCGCCTTCCATGTGCCGAGGAGCAGGATCGTGTCGCCGGCCTCCAGGACCACTTCCTTGGCGCCGGCATCCGCCCCGCCGCGTTGCACCGCCATGATGATGAGGTCGCCGCTTTCGGTGATCATGCCAGGGAAGACCGCGATGCCGATCATTCGCGAGCGCGGTGGAATAATGACCTCGGCGAGACCCGAATTGCGGTTGAACAATGTCTCCTCGAGATCGGTGGCTGCTGTCTCCTGCCGAAAGGCGAGGTGGTTGCGCGCCGCCAGGGCCGCGGCGGCTTCGGCGCTGCCTCGCAACAGCAGATAATCGCCTTCATTGAGCTCGCCGCGTCGCAATGGACCGCCGACCTTGCCGTCCTGCGCCGCCACCAGCTGGAGATCGGGAGCATCCGGCGATGGCAGGATCGGCGGCGGTCTTCCGATCAGCGGAGAGCTCGGCCGCACCCGCATCTGAAACATGCCGTCGCTCAGGCGGTATTGCTCGACGAGCGTGCGGGCATGCCGGCTGAAATCGGCACCCATGGCGCGGCCGCTGCTTTCCGGCAGTAGTTTCGCCCCGAAGAGAATGATGATCGCCATCGTGCCGAGAAGCAGCGGCACGCCAACCAGCGTGAACTCGAAGAAGCCGAAGCGCTCGAGTCCGGCATCGACGGCCGCGTTCGAAACCAGCACGTTCACCGGCGTTCCGGTCAGCGCCAGCATCGATCCGGCGTGAGCTGAGAAAACCAGCGGCATCAGCAGCTGCGAGGGCGAGCGCTTCAGCCGGATGGCCATGACCACCACGACCGGCAGCAATGCCGCGACGGCGCCATTCACGCTGATCAGAGCCGTGAGGATGGCGACCAGCAGCATCGTGAGGACGAGAAGCCGGCTTCTGCTCTCGCGGCCGGCATGGGTGATCAACAACTGGCCGGCCCATGCCGTGACCCCCGTCGCTTCGAGGCCGGCGCTGACGATGAAGAGCGAGGCGATGAAGATCACCGCAGGATCGCCGAGGCCAGCCAATGCCTGGTCGATCGTCAGGAGGCCGGTGGCATGGAGCGCCACGGCAACTCCCATGGCCACGATGACGACGGGAAGGCGATTCCAGACGAACAGCACGATGGCGATCGCAATGATCACCGCCATTATGGCGATGCCGCTCATGGCGCGGCTTCAGGCAGCACGCTCCTGTCCCGTTCCATCTGGTTCACTGTCATGAAATCCTTCCGTATCCTGACGGAATTCCACTCCCCTGGCGCAAGATGCCGTCGATCGGGCCTGAGACTACATCCTTCCATTAGGGAGGATATTAGCAATTCAGAACACAACCCTCGATACCAATGTACGTCCTCTTAGAACGAATGCCGCTGTTCGACCGTTCTCATTCGGAGAATGTCGGGAGGTTCTATGGCGTAGAGGAATTGATCATGAGAAACCTCACCTTATGCCTCGCGGCCATGATGCTCACTGCTTCATCGGCGCTGGCCACTGGCCCGATTGGCACTGCGGTAGGTACGGTTTGGGCCGACTCGAAAGGTATGACGCTTTACACCCTGAACCAGGACCAGCCGAACACCTCGACCTGCTACGGCAAATGCGCCAGGATCTGGCCGCCCATGTGGGCACCGGCCGACGCGATCGACACAGGCGGCTGGTCCGTAATCGAGCGTCAGGATGGTAGGACCATGTGGGCCTATCGAGGACAGCCGCTCTATCGATATGTTCAAGACCAGGAGCCGGGCAGCGTGGCTGGCGAAGGGGTCATGGACTCCTGGGGCCTCTGGCACGCGGCTCGAGCATATTAGGCAATTTCTATCGACCGCGGCGCTGACGAGCAGGATTGGATGATGCCGGTTCTTGAAATCGTTGCGATCCTGCTCACGGCAGTGGTGATGTCGCTCAGCCTGGCGCATGCGCTCGAGCTTCCCGGAAAGCTCCGCCTGAACAGGGAAGCCTATCTGACCACCCAGGCGATTTACTATCCGGGCTTCACATTCGGCGGGATCGCCGAGCCTCTTGCCGTCATCGCCGTTCTTCTGTTGCTGTCGACTTCGCCGGTCGGCACGCGCTTCTGGCTGCTTCTGCTTTCGCTCGTCGCCCTCGCCGCCGTGCAAGTGATCTTTTGGTTCTGGGTCCAGCCCGTCAACAGGATCTGGCTCAAGGACCTCCACCTTGGCCAGGCAGGCGCGGCATTCTTTGGACAGCAACGCCAAGCGCCGGGCGACAATCCCAAAGCCGAGAACTGGCAGGCGCTTCGTGATCGATGGGAGTCGGGGCATGTCGCCCGTGCCGTGTTTGCGATCATCGCCCTTCTTCTGCTCACCATCGCGGTCGCCGCTTGAGGGCGGAGCCGATCAACGATCGTGGAGGATGGTCGGCAGAACTTCCTCGACCGAACGGGGAGCGATGCCGAGCTCCGCAAAGCCGGCAGAGTGCGGTGCGGCGACATTGTCCCGCTCCATCAATTCCACCTGGTTGCGCGTGATCACCGGTCGCGGCAACCACTCTGCGATGCCTGCCAGCACGTGCCACACGGCGAACGGCATCGGCATCAGCGGTCTGCGCAGCTGCATCGCATCGGCAATCGTCCTGAGCAAGGCCGCGTAAGTATAGATGCGCGGGCCGGCGCACTCGAATGTCCGCCCGCCGGTATCCGGTTGCCGCATCGCGACGACGACGGCCTCGGCCACGTCCTCGACAAAGGCGGGCTGCAGCCGCGTCTCGCCCTGGCCGAACAGCGGATAGACGGGCAGGCGACGGAGCAGATCGGCGATCGGACGGACAAACGCGTCATCCGCACCGAACATCACGGCAGGCCGGATCAGCGTGACATGGGGAAACGCATCCCTGACTGCAAGCTCGCCCTCGCCGCGTGCCTTGATATAGGTCGATGACGAGCCTGGATCGGAGCCGATGCCGGAAATGTGCACCAGGCGTCGGACGCCGGCTTCGCGCGCCGTTGTCGCCAGGCTTCGCGCCGCATCGACATGCACCGAGTGGAACGTCTCCGAACCGCGCTCGACATAGAGGCTCACCGCATTCACCGCTGCATCGGCGCCGGCCATCGCCTTGCGAACCGATCCGACGTCGTGGATATCGACCTCGATGGACCGCAAGAGATCGGTATCGCTGCCGAACAGCTCTCGGCTGCGACCCAAATGGCGGGAGGCAATGCGCACGCTTGCCCCATCTTGCCGCAAGCGGCTTGCGACTTGTCTTCCGAGAAAGCCGGTGCCGCCAAATATCGTGACTGTCTGGACCATGTCCGCCTGACGCTGCACTGGCGGGCTCGAGAGCCTCGGCTATGCCTTTACAGCCACCCGATTCTTCGGAACTGCCAATAAAGGAAACCGCAGGCCCCGATGATCGCGCCGATCACCACGAAGTAACCATATTGCCATTGAAGCTCGGGCATGTTCGCGAAATTCATCCCGTAGATCCCGGCGACCGCCGTCGGCACTGCCAGAATGGCGGCCCATGCAGCAAGCCGGCGAACGATCGCGTTCTGTTGCGCCTGAGCCATCATGAGGCTGGCCTCGAACGCAAACGCCAGGAGCTCCCGCAGGCTGTCGATCTCCTCCTGGACGCGCCGGACGTGGTCGGTCACGTCGCGGAACAGCGGCTGCATCGGCGGATCCATCGGCTTGACCTCGGCATGCTCCAGCCGCCGGCATACCTCGACCAGCGGAACAACGGCATCACGAAGCCGAAGCAGATCACGCCGCAAATTGTAGAGTCGCTTCACATCCGATGGATGCGATCTCTCATCGAGCACGGCATCTTCGATCCGGTCGACTTCGGCATGGACCGTCTCGATGACGGGCACGTAATTGTCAACGATGAAGTCGAGAATGGCGTAGAGAATGTAGTCTTCGCCATGGGACAGCATCTTGGGACAGGACTCGCTGCGCTCCCGCACGGCCGAATAGGAGGTCGATGCGCCGTGCCTGACCGAGATGACGAATCCCTGTCCGACGAAGAGATGGGTCTCCCCATAGGCGATCCGGTCATCGACGATCTGCGCCGTGCGGGCAACGATGAACAGGCTTTCCCCATATTGCTCGATTTTGGGGCGTTGATGGGCCTGTTCGGCATCCTCGATTGCCAGCGGATGAAGCCCGAACTGGTGCCGCAGGCGATGGAGCAGCTCCAGATCCGGTTCGTAAAGGCCGATCCAGACCACGTGGCCGGGTTGGTGCACCCATTTTCCGGTTTCATCGATCGGGATATCGGCAATTCGCTTGCCTTCCAGATAGACGCCGCAAGCCACCACCCCTCGCTCCGGGACCTTCCCGGGGCGAATGTCTCGAGGGCTGGGCGACGTTGCGGGATCGAGCTGCATTTTCTCGGCCGGTGCGGCAGTCGATTATGCACCAATCTTCATGACGATTCATCGAGCCAGATCATCCAGGATCGGACAATCCGGCCTCTGATCCCCATGACAGCGATCCGCGAGCTCCTGGATGGTGCGCTTCAACTGGCGCATCGACCTGATCCTTGTCTCCAGCTCCGCCACATGACTCAGCGCTATGCGCTTTACGTCGGCACTCGAACGCCGCCTGTCGGAATAAAGGCGAAGCAGCTCCGCGATCTCCTTGATCGAGAAGCCGAGGTCGCGGGCCCGGGCAACGAACCTCAGTCGATTGACATCCCGATCGTCATAATCCCGGTATCCTTGGGGTTGGCGGGCTGACCGGGGAACCAACCCGATCTGCTCGTAATATCTGATCATCTTGGCGGATACCCCGGATTGGGCAGCTGCTTCGCCGATCTGCATTGGCATTGCACCCTTGACCTTCCAACGGTTGGAAGGTCTACATCACCCCTCACCGATGTTCAAGGTTTGGAGGCGCCCGATGGCCGACTCCCACATTCATCACCATCCGGCGCCAGGGCCCGGCGGCAACCGCGCAATCGATCCGGTCTGCGGCATGACGGTCGATCCCCATACCGCCAAGCACCGGGCGGACCATGCGGGGCGCCCCTATTATTTCTGCTCGGCGGGATGCCGAGCCAGGTTCCTCGCCGACCCGGAGCGCTACCTCGCATCAAGGGATCGGGAAGCTCCGCCCCCGGTGCCGGAGGGAACGGTCTACACCTGCCCGATGCACCCCGAGATCCGGCAGATCGGTCCGGGAAGCTGCCCGATCTGCGGCATGGCTCTGGAGCCTGTCCTGGTGCAGAGCGAGCAGGGGCCCAATCCCGAGCTCGTCGACATGACCCGGCGCTTCTGGATCGGGCTTGCGCTCACCGTGCCGGTGCTGGTGCTTGAAATGGGGAGCCATCTCCTCGGTCTTGACCGGTTCATCGATCGCCAGACCGCCAACTGGCTCCAGCTGGTCTTGGCAACGCCGGTGGTCCTATGGGCAGGATGGCCGTTCTTCGTTCGGGGCTGGCATTCGCTCGTCACCCGAAACCTCAACATGTTCACGCTGATCGCCATGGGGACCGGCGTGGCGTGGATCTACAGTGTTGCGGCCACGCTGTTCCCGGGCGCCTTCCCTCCCGGCTTCCGCGAGCATGACGGAGCGGTGCCGGTCTATTTCGAGGCGGCTGCCGTCATCACCGTTCTGGTGCTGCTCGGGCAGGTCCTCGAGCTCCGGGCCCGCGAGCGCACCTCGGGAGCGATCCGGGCGCTGCTCGACCTCGCACCGCGGACCGCGCGTCGGGTCGGGTCCGATGGAACGGACGAGGAAGTCCCGCTCGATCGGATCGCGGTTGGCGATGTGCTCAGGGTTCGCCCCGGCGAGAAGGTGCCGGTCGATGGCGTGGTGACCGAGGGCCGGGTGGCCCTGGACGAGTCGATGGTCACCGGCGAGTCGATGCCGGTGGACAAGGAGCCGGGCGCCAAGGTCATTGGCGGCACGTTGAATGGTTCCGGCAGTTTCCTGATGCGGGCCGAGAAGGTCGGGCGCGACACCATGTTGGCGCGGATCGTCCAGATGGTGGCGGAGGCGCAGCGCAGCCGGGCACCCATCCAGCGCCTCGCCGACCAGGTTGCGGCCTGGTTCGTGCCCGCGGTCATTGCAGTTGCGCTGATCGCGTTCATTGCGTGGGCCATGTTCGGCCCCGAGCCACCCCTCGCCCACGCTCTGGTCGTTGCGGTGAGCGTGCTGATCATCGCCTGCCCCTGTGCCCTGGGTCTGGCCACGCCGATGTCGATCATGGTCGGGGTGGGGCGCGGTGCCCAGGCCGGCGTGCTGATCAAGAATGCCGAGGCCCTGGAGCGGATGGAGAAGGTCGACACGCTGATCGTCGACAAGACCGGGACGCTCACCTTGGGCAAGCCCGCCGTGACCGCTGTCGTCACCACCGCGGGCCACGACCAGGACGCGGTCCTGCGGGTTGCAGCCAGCGTCGAGCAGGCAAGCGAGCACCCTCTCGCGCTCGCCATCGTGCGGGCAGCGCAGGCGCGGAGACTGCAACTGACAGCGGTATCGGACTTCGATGCGCCGACCGGGAAAGGTGCCGTCGGCATGGTCGAGGGCAAGCGGGTCGCGCTCGGCACGGGTCTGTTCATGGAGGAGCTGGGCGTCGCGGCCGATCCGCTGGCAAGCGAGGCGAATGCGCTGCGCCAGGACGGCGCGACGGTGATCTTTGTCGCGATCGACGACAGACTGGCGGGGGTGGTTGCGATCGCCGATCAGATCAAGCCATCGACGCCCGAGGCCTTGCAGGCCCTGAGCGCCGACGCGATCGAGATCGTCATGCTGACCGGCGACAATCGAGCCACCGCCATGGCGATCGCACGCCAACTCGGGATCACTACGGTGGAGGCCGAGGTCCTGCCGGACCAAAAGGCCGGCATCGTGTTGCGTTACAGGAGCATGGGCAAAGTCGTCGCCATGGCGGGCGATGGCGTCAATGACGCGCCGGCCCTTGCCGCGGCCGATGTCGGCATTGCCATGGGCACCGGTACCGACGTCGCCATCGAGAGTGCCGGCATCACCTTGCTCAAGGGCGATCTCAACGGCATCGTCCGGGCACGGCGTCTCTCTCGGGCAACCATGAGCAACATCCGGCAGAACCTGTTCTTTGCGTTCGTCTACAACGCGGCGGGCGTGCCGGTCGCCGCAGGCGCGCTCTATCCCGTGGCGGGCATCCTGCTCTCGCCGGCCATCGCCGCCGCCGCCATGGCTCTCAGCTCCGTGAGCGTGGTCGGCAATGCTCTTCGCTTGAGAACGGTTCGCCTCTGACCTTGTCCGGAATAGCCATTACGAGACCCCTGGCCCGGTGATCTCCAGCAGCAGCTTGCGGGCGATCGCACTTCCGAATGCATCGTAATCGCGGACCGCGATCATGAAGTGGTTGGGCCCGCCAATGACCTGCTGCTTGAAGTAGCGATCAAGCGTGGGGAACTCGTTCAGGATCGGCAGGCCATTGATCGTGATGCCTCGCGCGACCACGTCGTCGCGGGCAATGGTCACGACACCGCCACTGTTGTTGTAGCCGTCCGACGAAATGTCGACCACTCTCCGGTCCGCCTGGAATGGGGCGGTTGCAAGAACCGAGGCTGCGAAGCGCAATGCATCACCGATGGCAGTGCTCCCCGGCGCCAGCTCGCGTCCGGAATTGGCAATGTGCTCGGCGAAGGCCACCGCACTTTCCGGCGTGTCGATAACGGTCCAAGAGCCAAGCACCTGCTGGTTGTTGTCGTCCGACCATTCCATGACGATCACCGCGATTCTTCCCTTTGCGCCGCTGCGTATCGCCTCATGAATATCGCTGCGGCGAAACGCCTGAGCCAAACCCTGCATCTGCAGGCCGAATTCGGCCGCATCGACGCTGTAGGAGCAGTCGACGCCCAGCACCAATGCGAGGTCGAGCTCAGGGCGTTCTGCTGCCGGGCCAGCTGCCAGCAATTCGATGGTCCCGGCAGCCATGACCAGGCCGAACAGCAGACCGATCGCGGATAGGCGACTTCTGTTCATCTGATCGACCCGAGACGTCGCAAAGTGTGCTCGCAGGGCGGATATCCCTGTGACGCCGCAATCACAAGAACTTCATCTGCGACCGCGGCGAACGGGCCGTAAACGTCGGTGGTTCCGGTTTCGCCCAGGGTCCTGGCGATGTCGCGAAAGAGGGTCAGGGATGACACGACCTTCCTTGCGTCGACCTCGGAATTCATGACGGCCTGCAACGATCGCGCGCCATCGCCCCTGATCTGCTCGACGAGCGCGTTGGTTATGGCGAACAATCGCGAGCGCAGCTCGTGATCGCGCAGAAACGCCTCGGCTTCCTCCTCGTTCTCGATGGCAAATTTGCGCGACAGCTCGGACGCGCCGAGTCCGCTGATTTGCGGAAAGACATACCAGATCCAATGTCCACGCTTTCGACCCGATTGAATTTCGGCCATCGCGGACGCGAACCCCGCATGGGGCGACGCTTGGGCCTGTCGAAAGCGATCCAACCGGCGCTTTGATTCGTTCATCTCTCTGCGACCCGGTGACTGTTCCATCCCGACTCTCTATAGCATTGCAAGGCTTGGGACCAGTGCATGCTGCGTGAGGAAGGAGAATGGCCATGATCGAGGCCGCGATTAATCTTGTGACCGGATTTCTCGCTCGGGTCGCAACCCTGGCTCTGCTCGTCGGCGCCGCCCTGGCGGAGGAACCCGAGACGCATCCAGGCCCGATCACGCTGTTTGAGAATGTGCGGGTCTTCGACGGCGAGGGAACGACGCTTTCGGAACCGGCCAATGTGCTGATCCGGGGCAATGTGATCGAAAGGATCTCGACAGATCCGATTGCCGTCGACCCTGGTGCCACCACCATCATCAAGGGCGGCGGGCGCACATTGATGCCGGGGCTCATCGATGCGCATTGGCACACCATGCTTGTCCGCCCAACCCCGGCGCAGGCGCTCGACAGCGGCCTGGGCTATCTCAATCTCGTCGCGAGTGTCGAGGCGACGGCAACGCTCATGCGCGGTTTCACCACGGTGCGCGACATGGGCGGCCCTTCATTCGATCTCAAGCGCTCCATCGACGATGGTTTGGTTCCAGGTCCGCGCATCTATCCTTCGGGCGCGATGATCTCGATCACCGGCGGGCATGGCGACTTCCGCTCCCTGACCGAGCTGCCGCGCCCCTTTGGCCTCGCCCAGTCGCGCATCGAGCAGGTTGGCGGCGCGATGATCGCGGACAGCCCCGATGAGGTGCGGCTCCGGGTGCGCGAGCAGCTCATGCATGGCGCATCTCAGATCAAGCTCACCGCCGGAGGCGGCGTCGCCTCGCCCTTTAGTCCGCTCGACGTCTCGACCTTCACCGAGGCAGAGCTGCGTGCAGCCGTCGAGGCCGCTGAAAACTGGGGCACGTTCGTGTGTGTCCATGCTTATACGCCGATCGCCATCCAGCGAGCGATCCGCGTCGGCGTCAAATGCATCGAGCACGGACATTTGATGGACGAGGCGACCGCGAGGATGATGGCGGAGAGGGATATCTGGTTGAGCACGCAGCCATTCCTCGCCGATGCCGGAGGCGGTGCCTCGCAATTGGGTGCCGCGGAGCGAGCGAAGAAGGCTCAGGTCGTCGCAGGCACCGCAAATGTCTACAGGCTCGCCAGGAAGTACCGGCTCAAAACGGCCTTCGGCACCGACATTCTGTTCTCGCAGGCGGAGGCGCAGCAGCAGGGTTCACGCCTGGCGGCGCTGGTGCGCTGGTACACGCCTGCGGAGGTGCTGAAGATGGCAACCGCGGACAATGCGCAATTGCTGGCAATGACCGGTTTGCGAAATCCCTATCCGGGCAGGCTTGGCGTCGTGGCGGAGGGCGCATTGGCCGATCTGCTTCTTGTCGACGGTGATCCGATCGAGGATATCGCCCTCCTCGCCGACCCGCGCAAGAACTTCCCGATCATCATGAAGAATGGAACAATCTACAAGAATACCCTTGCAAACTGAGGAAAATGTCTCGCCCGGCAGGACGCTCTCATTGCAGGCAATCGGAATAACCGCCGGTGACATGCCTCGACAGCTGCACCGCCGATCTGATTTCAGGGTGGCAGAGCGCCGCCAGTTCACCCGTATAATCGTAATCGGCGGCATGTCCGCCGAATTCGTCCCGCGTTGCAGGGTGGGTGTAGATTTCCACGATCCCTTTCGGCAGCGAGCGAAGCAGGCCGAGAATTCGCGGCTCTGTCATGGCGCCGGACCATCTCGTTCCATAAACGGCATCCGCGACCACCAGGCCCAATGCCCGAGCGCGCATGCGCATGAGGGATGCCCATTGGCGCAGCACATGCTGCGCCGTGTCGAGCCGCGCCAGCGGCACACCTTTGCTCCGGGGCTCGACGGGAACCCGCACCGCCTGCATGCCATACTGTCGTCCGACAGCGGCCATCATCTCGAACACGACCGGATGCAATTGAAAATGCTTGTGAGCATTGACATGGTCGAGCGCGAGCCCGGTGCGCCGATAGGAATCGAACTGTGCCCTGATCTCGCTGAAGAGCTCCCGCCGGGCGGCTCCGCTCATGGCAAGGTCGACTGCCAATCGCAGCATGTCGGTTCGCAGTCGGCCATCCCCGCCGGTCAACTTCCTGACCTGTTGCGGCTCGAGGACGGCCTGCCCTTCCACCAGGACCAGGTGCAGGCCGACACGCAATTGCGGCATCGCTTTGGCGCGCCTGACCGCATCTGCAGCCGCCGGTCCTGCCACCATGAGACTGGCGGCGGTCAGAATGCCTGATCGGTGCGCCTGCTCGACTGCTTCATTGATCTCCGGCGCAAGTCCGAAATCGTCGGCCGTGACGATGAGTCTGCTCGATGGCGGATCGCGCATCGGGCGGATGCCTGGAGCAGGCATTCAGCGCGCAGCCTTTTCGGTCCGAAGTGCTCCGCGCTGGGCCACATGATAGTCCTGGTCGCGCCAATGCACGGTTCGGCCCGCGAAACTCGAAACGTACACGGTAAAGGACAGGATATCGCGAACCGGGATCATCCAATAGGCATGCGACGGCAGCTTGAACCTGCGCTCGACAGCGAGACAAACCAGGAATTCGCACGCCAAGGCTCCCGCCGCCAGCCAGAGCGCCTGGCCGGTGAACAGCGCGCCAAGGAGCGCCAGCGGCAGTGGATGGGTGATGATCGTCCCCGCGAAGCCGATGGGATCGACAGAACGGACGGTTCGGGCCCATCGCAATTCGTGGAACCACAGGCTCGCGAGCCTGTCCTCATGACAGGCATGGCCGACCGTGAAGCCTGGAATTGCCACGACGCCAAGCTGGCGAACCGCCATCCCGATTGCGTAGTCGTCGGCCAGCTGATCCGCAAAGGCGGCAAGGCCACCGATCAAGCCCAGGGTCTGGCGCCGAATGGCGATGGTCGATCCGAAGCAGGGTTGCGCCAGGCCCATTTTCAGTCCGGAGATGACGTTTGGCAGGAATGACGTGCTGATCGTCATGGCAAACAGGCGGCTCCACAGGCCAGACCTTGCGATGCCATGATAGAGACAGGTTACGGCAATGATGCCGGGGCGCTGCAATGCACCGACAACTCTCAGCAGGAAATCGGGCTCGACTTCGATATCGCTGTCCGAGATGACGATGATGTCGTGCCGTGCGAGCCTTGCCATTCCGATCAGGTTGGCGACTTTCCGATTGGAGCCATATTCGTTCGCCCCGCTCGTGACCTCGACCCGATGCGGGAACGCCGCGGCCAGCCGGATTGCCGGTCCGAGCGCCGGGTCCTCGAGGCTCTGCACACCGAGCACGAGCTGAACCGGCGCCGGAAAATCTTGCGTGCAGAACGAGCGCAGCCGTTCATAGAGATATGGCTCATCACCGCACAAAGGCTTCAGAATTGTCACCGAATCAACCTGCGACGGCAATGGCGGGTCGTGCCGCTCGAAGCTCAGCGTCATCACCGCCGCGCCGAGCATGTAGAGGCAGCCGACCATCGAAAGCCCCAGCAGCGCGACCGTCACCACCTCGCTGGTCATCGGGTCGAGGCTCCCTCGTGCCCGTAACGCTCATCGAGCCTGGCACGCGGCAGGAACACATCGGCCCGGCTCCGCCGCAGGCAGTCCATGCGGAACGCTCGGCGATTGTGCGCCAGGATGAGCAGGCCGATGAGAATGTTCTCGCCGAAGCGATGGAGATGCGCGCGCGCTGTGGCCGGCACGCTCGTCCGCACCGGCTTGAAGCCGAAATGATCACAGAATCGCAGAACCTGGTCCATATGCTCGCTTGTTCCGAGAGCCACGTCCGCCCGCACGCCTCGCACCGCCTCGAGATCGTGCCTCGCCAGGAACGACGAAAGCTGCCGGAAAGACCGATCGAACATGCGATTGAACTGCCGCGCCCATCGGAAGGTTGCCCCTGCCCCGTCATATTGCGGCACGCGCTCGTTCCAGAAATGAAGCTGAACGATCTCTTCGCCTGGCAGAAGCTCGGTCCCGTCGGACAGCGTGATCGCATGATCGAGCCGGCGCAGCTCGATGCGGAATATGCAATCGGGGTCCGAGCTGTATTCGATGACGCCGCTGCGCCGACGCAGCCGCGCGTCCAGTCCGCGAACGAACCGCGCCAGCCAGCCCGGTTGCGATGACGTCTCCTCGGAATGAACCAGGGCCCTGTTTGGCCGATCGTAGCTTTGCCCAGACACGGCAACGAAATCCCAATCGCACTCCCCGCAACCCTTTGCCCCATCTTGATCCGGATTTGGCTTCAAATCCAGAGGCTTCCACCTCACAACACCGCTTTTCCAGAAACCTGGCATCCTTGCAGCAGTCCCCCTCGTGGCGGCTGGCGCGGCCTTGGCCCGGCGGCGGGAACTTGAACTGAGGTTCGCCGCTTTCTACCTGCTGTGTTTTAGGTCGATTTGCTGCCCCCGCTCGAACCGGGGCGAGGATCGTCGAAACAACCGACGGGGAGAATGATGTCGGATCAGGGATCTCGTGAAGCTGGACGGCATGACGCTGAACGTCAGGGCTTGAGTCGCCGGACCTTTCTTGCCACTTCAGGAACGGTCGGGGTTGTCGCTGCACTCG
This sequence comes from Aestuariivirgaceae bacterium, assembly GCA_044870245.1. GTDB lineage: Bacteria > Pseudomonadota > Alphaproteobacteria > Rhizobiales > Aestuariivirgaceae > DATAFF01. The sequence continues at coordinate 34,572 of JBIOYR010000058.1, forward strand.
ATGCGCGCGACCTCGTGGCACAGGAAGCCGCCGGCGACCTTGCAGCGAACGAGCGCCCCGGCACGGTGCCGCTCACGCTGCGGATCAATGGCAAGGAGCACCGGCTTCAGGTGGATCCGCGCACCACGCTGCTCGACTGCCTGCGCGAAACTGTCGCGCTCACCGGGACAAAGAAGGGCTGCGATCACGGCCAATGCGGTGCTTGCACGGTGCATGTCAACGGCCGGCGGGTGAATTCCTGCCTGAGCCTTGCCTTGATGAACGAAGGCGCGGAGATCACCACGATCGAAGGCCTCGGCACGCCGGAGAAGCTGCATCCGATGCAGGCGTCGTTCCTGGCGCATGATGCCTATCAGTGCGGCTACTGCACCTCCGGGCAGATCATGTCGGCCGTTGCCCTGCTCAAGGAGCCTTGCGGCCCCGATGATGCCGACGTGAAGGAGTTGATGAGCGGCAACATCTGCCGGTGCGGAGCCTATCCCAACATCGTCGCCGCCATCCAGCAAGTCCGCAAAGAGATCTGAGGTCGCCATGCACGGTTTCGAGTTCATTCGGCCGAAGGACGCCGCCGCGGCTGTCGCCGCCGCTGCCGAGTCGAAGACCGCCCAACAGGGTGCTGAGGTGCGCTTCCTCGCCGGCGGCACCACGCTCGTCGATCTCATGAAATTGAACGTCGAGACCCCATCGAAGCTCGTCGACATCAACCGTCTGCCTCTCGACAAGATCGAAGCGACCGCCGATGGCGGGCTCAAGATCGGTGCGACGGTTCGCAACTCGGATCTCGCGCACCACCCGGTGGTCCAGCGTGACTACGCCGTCCTGTCGCAGGCCCTGCTCTCCGGCGCCTCCACCCAGCTTCGCAACATGGCGACCACCGCCGGCAACCTTCTCCAGCGGACCCGCTGCGTCTATTTTCGCGACACCGCCATGCCCTGCAACAAGCGCGAGCCAGGGACCGGTTGCTCGGCAATCACCGGCACCAACCGCATGCTGGCAATTCTCGGGACGAGCGAGCACTGCATCGCGACCAACCCGTCCGACATGTGCGTCGCGATGGCGGCCCTCGAGGCGACGGTGCACGTTCAGGGACCAAATGGCGTGCGCGCCATCCCGATCCTCGAGTTCCACCTGCTGCCGGGCACGACGCCCGAGCGTGAGACCGTGCTCGAGCCGGGCGATCTCATCACCCATGTGACGCTCCCCGCCCCGGCCGCATCAGGCGGCGCCGTCAGCAGGCAGGTCTATTTGAAGTTGCGCGACCGCACCTCCTACGAGTTCGCTCTCGCTTCGGCGGCGGTGATCATGACCATCGCCGACGGCTCGGTGAAGCAGCTGCGCATCGCCCTCGGCGGCGTCGGCACCAAGCCATGGCGATCTCCGGAAGCAGAGGCGGCACTGCTCGACCAGGCGGCCACCCCGGCCAATTTCCGCAAGGCGGCGGAGGCTGCTTTGGCCGATGCCAGGCCGCAAAGCGAGAACGCCTTCAAGGTCGAGCTGGCCAAGCGCTGCCTGACCCATGCCCTTCAAATGGCCGCGACGGCCTGATCGAGCGAGCACCATGGCGACAACCCCTTCTCAAACCGCATCGTCGAACACCCCCATCGGCCGCGACACGCCACGTGTCGATGGCCCGCTGAAAGTGACGGGATCGGCCCGCTACGCCTCCGATTACCACCTTGCGGGCATGCTCTACGCCGTGCCGGTCGAGGCGACGATCGCCAATGGCCGCGTCGTCAGCATCGACACGAGTGCTGCCGAGAAGCTGCCCGGCGTGAAGGCGATTTTTCACCGCGAGAACATCGGGCGGATCTACCGCTCGGTCCAGGAGCCGGGATTCGGCGGCATCTGCGACGAGCGCCGCCCCCCGTTCGAGGATGATGTGGTGCGCTATTACGGCCAGTATGTCGCGCTCGCCGTGGCGGACACCTTCGAGGCCGCCAAGGCCGCCGCCGATGCCGTGAGGGTGACCTATACCAAGGAGAAGCCGAACGTTGAGGCCGACCTCGAGGCCGATGATGATCCCGATGAGGTCGTGACGACCTTCGCCACGAGGAAGCGCCTGCAGAGCGAGCGCGGCGATCCCGACGGCGCCTTCGCCTCGGCCCCCGTCAAGCTCGATCAGACCTATGTCACACCGGCCGAGACCCACAATCCGATCGAGTTGCATGCAACGACGGCGGTCTGGGAAGGCCCGACATTGACGCTTTACGAGTCGACGCAAGGCATCGTCAATCTGCGCGGCGTGCTCGCGCAGATGTTCGGCCTGCCGAAGGAGAATGTCCGCGTCATCTCGAAATTCCTCGGCTCGGGATTCGGCGGCAAGCTGTTTCCCTGGACGCATACCCCGCTCGCCGCCGCGGCTGCCCGCCAGCTCGGCAAACCGGTCAAGCTGGTGGTCAGCAGGAGGATGATGTTCCAGACTGTCGGGCACCGGCCGCGCACCCAGCAGCGCGTGCGTCTCGGCGCCACCAACGACGGCAAGCTGGTGGCGCTGCAGCATGACTATGTCTATCACCGCTCGATGCTCGATGTTCACCATGAGGATTGCGGTGAGGCGACGGCATTCCAATACAGCGTTCCAAACCTTCGGGTGACCTTCGGGCGTGCCAGGCGCCATATCGGGGCGACCGTCGACATGCGCGGCCCCGGGGCCGTGCCGGGCCTCTACGCCACCGAATCGGCGATGAACGAGCTGGCCGACCTGCTCAGGATCGACCCGGTCCAGCTGCGCGTCATCAACGAGCCGAAGATCGACGAGGACCTCAAGCTGCCCTTCTCGTCCCGCCACCTGCTCGAGTGCTTCGAGCGCGGTTCGCAGACCTTCGGCTGGTCGAAGCGCACACCGGAAGTCGGCTCGATGAAGCGCGACGGCCTGACGCTTGGCTGGGGCATGGCCGGGTGCACCTGGATCGCCGCGCGATTTCCCGCCGAGGCGACCGTCGAGCTGCGCGACGATGGCTCGGCCCGCGTTGCCTGCGCCACCCAGGACATCGGCACCGGCACCTACACCAATCTTGCCCAGATCACGTCGGACAGAACAGGCGTCCCGCTCCACCGGATCGAGGTCGAGCTCGGCGACACATCCCTGCCGGCCGGTCCGATTTCCGGCGGCTCGATGGTCACTGCCTCCGTCATTCCCGCCGTGCACGCAGCGGCCGACAGCGCCATCGGTTCCGTCCTCGCCATTGCCACAATGACGCCGGGCTCGCCATTTCACGGGCGCCAGGCGGCCGATCTGGGCTTCGCGCAAGGGCGGGTTTTCGTCAAGGCGGATGGCGCCGATCGCGGCATGTCGTTCGGCGACCTGCTGCGCCAGGCCAACGTCCATCTGGTCACCGGCAACGGCAAGTCGGAAGGGACCTTCGGAAATCCGACGCCGAAATTCTCGACCCACTCCTTCGGCTGTCACTTTGTCGAGGTGACATGGCAACCCGAGATCGCCCGGCTGCGAGTCAGCCGGGTGGTGACGGTCATCGATGCCGGCCGCATCTTGAACCCGTTGGCGGGCCGCAACCAGATCGAGGGCGCGATCGTCATGGGGATCGGCATGGCCATGCTCGAGCACACCCATTACGACCCGCAGAACGGCGCACCCATCAACAGCAGCCTCGCCGACTATGTGATGGCGGTCAACGCCGACACGCCGGCGATCGATGTGCAGTTCCTTGACCACCCCGACATGGAGCTCAATGCGCTCGGGGCGCGCGGCATCGGCGAGATCGGCCTGGCCGGATTTGCCGCCGCGGTGACGGCAGCGGTCCATCACGCAACCGGCGTTCGCGTCCGCCAGCTGCCGGTCAAGATCGAGGATCTGCTGGTGTAAGGAAGGCTCTGCCTCCTTGACGGACGTCAAATCGTCTCATTGCTGTCTTAAAGCGCGCCGGCCCGAGACAGCAGTGAGGAAAGTGACGCGTGAGCATTTCACGGAAGCTGGAAGACAGTGCGGCTGCCAACCGCCCGGCGGACCTCGCCGTCTTTGCCCGTGGTCTCGTCAAGCGTTTCGGCAATGTGCGGGCGGTCGATGGGATCGACCTCGACGTGCCGCGCGGCATGATTTTCGCGATCCTCGGGCCGAACGGCGCCGGCAAGACGACGCTCATGCGCATGCTCGCCACCATCATCATTCCGGACGGCGGAGTGGCCGAGGTGATGGGCCACGATCTCCTCGCCGAGGCCCAGGCCGTTCGCACCGAAATTGCCATGACCGGTCAGTTCGCCTCCCTCGATGAGGATCTGACAGGTCGCGAGAATCTCATCCTTCTGGCGTGTCTCTGGGGGTTTCGCGGCCACGGCGCCAAGGCAAGAGCCGACCATCTTCTCGCCGTGTTCGATCTTTCGGAGGCTGCCGCCAAGCAGGTGAAATCCTATTCCGGCGGCATGCGGCGCCGGCTCGACATCGCTGCCTCGCTGATCGTGACACCGGGCGTGCTGTTCCTCGACGAGCCCACCACCGGGCTCGATCCCAAGGCGCGCCAGGGCGTCTGGCGAATGATCCGCGATCTGGCGCAGTCCGGCGTCACCATCCTGCTGACGACGCAATATCTGGAAGAAGCCGACCAGCTCGCCGAGCGCATCGCCGTGATCGACCATGGCCGCAAGATTGCCGAGGGGACCAGCCGCGAGCTCAAGGCGGCGATCGGCTCCGGCTATCTCCACGTCACGCTGGTCGACCCGGCGCATCTTGATCGAGCGGCGCTGCTTCTCGAAGCGCGGCTGGGCGCGGCCGTCCAGCGCAGCGACGACGGCGCTAGGCTCGCCATGGTCGCCCGCAGCCCGGCGGAGGCGACCGCGGCGCTCGAGGCTCTCATCGGCAGCGGCATCGAGATCAGCGACTTCGCCTTGGGCAACCCGAGCCTCGACGAGGTCTTCTTCGCCCTGACCGGCAACCCGGTCTCCCATGATTGATGCCGTCCCGACAACGCGCTTCGAAGCCGTCGCGCGACCGCCGGCGCCCTCGTCATTTTCCAACGCGCTCGTCTTCGGCTGGCGCGCCGTGCTCAAGTTCCGCCATGTGCCGGAGCAGCTCTTCGATCTCGTCATGACGCCGATCATGTTCACGCTGCTCTTCACCTTCGTGTTCGGCGGCGCGCTTGCCGGCTCGCCAGGCCAGTATCTGCACTTCTTCCTGCCTGGAATTCTCGTGCAGACCGTCGTTTTCAACACGGTCTATTCCGGCATGGGCCTGTCGACCGACCTCGGCAAGGGACTCTTCGACCGCTTCCGCTCGCTGCCGATCTGGCCGCTTGCCCCGTTTGCCGGACTGATGGTCGGCGATGTCCTGCGCCACCTCATCGCCGCGATCATCATCCTGGTCATCGGCCTCATTCTCGGCTACCGGCCCGAGGCCGGGCTTGCCGGCGTTGTCGCCGCGCTCGCGCTTCTCGTCGTCATCGGCTTCGGTGTCGGCTGGATCTTCATCGTGCTCGGCCTGCTCATTCGCACGCCGATGACCGTGATGACGATCGGCTTCTCGTTCCTCTTCCCCATCGTTTTCGCTTCCAACATCATGGTCGATCCATCGACCATGCCAGGCTGGCTGCGCCGCTTCGTGGACGTGAACCCGGTGTCGTTCATGGCAACGGCGATCCGCGGCTTGATGGATGGCCACGCCAGCGCAAGTGAAATCGCCGGCGCGCTCGCCGCGCCGCTGCTGCTCACCCTGCTGCTGGCACCGGTGACGCTCTGGCTCTATCGCCGGCAGTGAGCTAAATCGGCTTGAGCTCGCCAAGCAGCGTCGGCAGATATTCAGCGACCGTCGGATGAATATGCATGGTCCGCGAGATCGCCGTGTAGGGCAGCCCTGCCGCCATCACATCGAGAACGGCATGCACGACTTCATCGCCACTGGCCCCCAGTATCGCGGCGCCGAGAATGCGGCGGCTGTCGGCATCGACCACCACCTTCATGAATCCCTTCGTTTCGCCCCTTTCCCGGGCGCGCCCGACCGAACTCATCATCTTCTTGGCAGCCAGCGCCTTCAGCCCCTTCTTGGCGACCTCCTGATCGGTCATGCCGACACGGCCCAATGGCGGATCGATGAAGAGGCCATAGCAGGTGATGCGGTCGGAGATGGATCGCGGATCGTTGTCGAACAGATTGGCAGCCACGATTTCGAAATCATTGTAGGACGTATGGGTGAAGGCACCGCGACCATTCACCTCGCCAAGCGCCCAGATGCCATCGACATTGGTGCGGCACTGCTCGTCGACCGTGATGAAGCCCTTGGCATCGACCTCGACGCCGGCCTTGTCGAGCCCCAGATCGTCGGTGTTCGGACGACGTCCTACCGCCAACAGGACATGACTGCCATGGATGCGCGGCGCACCCGCAGCGCAATCCAGGTTCATCGCAATCCGCCCGCCCTCTTTTTCGACCGCCAGACATTCGGCCTTGAGCCTGACCTCTATCCCCTCGCCTTCCAGGATCTCGCGCGTCGTTTCGGAAATGTCCGGATCCTCGCGCGCGATCAGCCGGTCCGCCATCTCGACCACCGTGACCTGCGCTCCGAAGCGGCGATAGACCTGCGCAAATTCGAGGCCGATATAGCTGCCGCCGACGATCACCAGATGATCGGGCAGGAAATCGACCTCCATCATCGTGCTGTTGGTCAGGAAGGGAACGCCATCAAGCCCCGGCATCTTTGGAACGGCTGCACGACCGCCGCTGTTGATGAAGATCCGCTCCGCCGACAGCAGCTCGCCATTGACCTCGATCGTCTTCGGCGCGGTGAACCGCGCATGACCCCTGTAGGCCGTCACGCCGGCCAGCCCTTCCAGCCATCGCCTGACGCCATCGCGGGACTGGTCGACGATGGCATCCTTTCGCGCCTTGACCCGCTTCATGTCGACCGAGACTGCCCCGGCATCGACGCCATAATCCCGGGCGCGGCCGGCCATATGCGCGACATAAGCGCTCGCCACCAGCGTTTTCGTCGGTATGCAGCCGGTATTGACGCAGGTTCCGCCGAAATGCTTGCGCTCGACGATCGCGACCCGCTGACCTTCCTTGGAAAATCGCGCCGCCAGCGATGGCCCGGCCTGGCCGGCTCCGATGATGATGGCGTCAAAATTCATGGACATCGCCGGTTCCTCCATCGAAATCGGTGAAGGCTTACGATCCCTCGGCATGTCCTTGCAAGATCATGCTGCCAGCAAACCGCCAATGACGTGCTAACCCGCGGAAGTTACCCGCCAAACCGTGTTTCCGACGTCATCGGCGATGAGCAGCGCCCCGGTCTTGTCGACCGCCACGCCGACCGGGCGCCCGCGCGCCGCGCCGTCGGCATCGAGGAACCCCGTGACCACATCCTCGGCTTTGCCGCTCGGTCGCCCGCCGCTGAACGGCACGAAGACGACCTTGTAGCCATTGAACTGCTGCCGATTCCAGCTCCCATGCTCGCCGATGAAGGCCCCCGCCACGGTAGCGCTGCGGCAGGCTGATGCCGGTGTAGAAGGCAAGGCCGAGCGGCGCGACGTGCGAGCTTAGCGCATAGTCCGGCACGATCGCCCTCTGGACCAGATCCGGACGCTCCGGCTTGACCCGCGGATCGACGTGCTGGCCGTAATAGCTGTAGGGCCAGCCATAGAAGCCGCCATCCTTCACCGAAGTGAGATAATCGGGGACGAGATCGGGGCCGAGCTCGTCGCGTTCGTTCACCACCGTCCACATGGCGCCGCTTTCCGGTTCGAAGCTCATGCTGTTCGGATTGCGCAATCCGCTGGCGAACACCCGCGACCGGCCGGTGGACCGCTCGACCTCCCAAATGGCCGCACGATTCTTCTCCGCCTCCATTCCGTTCTCACCGACATTGCTGTTCGAGCCGATGCCGACATAGAGCAGCGATCCATCGCGGCTTGCCAGGAGGCTCTTGGTCCAATGGTGATCGATCGGACCGCCCGGCAGCACCGTGAGCAGCGTTCCCGCCGCTTCGATCTTGGTGTCGCCCTCCTTGTACGGATAGCGCATCACGGCATCGGTATTGGCGACATAGAGATCGCCGCCGGCCAGGGCGACGCCGAACGGCGAGTTGAGATGCTCGAGAAATGTGCTGCGCAGCTCCGGCTTGCCGTCACCATCGGCATCGCGCAACAGGGTGATGCGGTTGCCGGGCTTGCTGTCGTCGCCGCCCGACGTGACGATCGATTCGATCCAGTGCATCACCAGATCCTTCGGCCGCTTCACCGGGTCGGTGCTCGGCGATTTCGATTCCACCACCAGGACGTCGCCGTTCGGCAGGACATAGAGCGAGCGCGGGTGCTCGAGACCCGTTGCCAGGGCCTCGATCTTCAAACCCTTCGCCACCGTCGGTCTGTCGCCGTCCCGCCATCCGATGATCGGCGCGAGATGCATGGGCGGGAAGAGATATTGCCGCGGGGCAGGCAGGACCGGATTCGGTCCGACCTGGTCCTGCGGGTCGAGCGGCGGCTCGTCGCATGCCGCGAGCGGCATCGCCAACGCGACGGCCAGCACCAGTCCGAGCCGTTTCATTCGGAAATTCCCACGCGATAGCGATAGACCATCGACCATCCCATCCAGCCGGTGAACAGCAGTATGAGCACCACCAGGCCCGACAGGACCAATCCCCAGGGAACGACCGAGGTCCAGCCATCGCGCGAGTGCACCAACATGTTCACCGTCGCCAGCACCATCACCACCGCATTGCCGATGACATGCCACCAGGCCGGGGGCTGCATGCGGATCAGCCGGTTGCTCGCGAAGTCGATCAGGCCGGCGATCGCCGCCAGCCAGCCCATGATCACCCCGACGGTGACTAACCATGCGGAAAAATCCGCCCACATCATCTCCGCCGTTCGCCAATAGGCGAGATCGGTCAGAAACGTGCCGACGAAGCAGGCGATGGGAAATGGCACGAGCATCGGGTGGATCGGGTGCCTGGCGATTGCGGCGGTTGAAGAGAGTGCAGGCGGCATGGCATTGCTCCAGCCCCTCTCCCAAGGTTGCTGGTGACGTGCGACAGAATCGCTCAGTCTACGTCATTTCGACCGGGCAATCGCTGGCGCCGTCTTGGCCGAGCGGGTTCGCGCTATCGACCAGAAGAGCAGCCCCATGACCGGAAACTCGACCAGGACGAAGCTCCAGGCGAGCTTGTGCGGCAGATCGCTCTGTGAGCCGAGCAGCTTGATGAAGACGACGAGGTCGGCCAGTGCCGCTGATGCTGCAACAACCGACAGAAGCAAAGTTTCCATGCTCATGTGAGCAAGCTACCTCCATGCAATTCCGCCCTCTGGTCGATAACGCTCCATATGGGAGGGCCAACAGGCATCCGCTGCATGGTTGTCCCGCTCTGCTGGAATGCTGCACCGCTCGCCGCAATGACGCACTGCAAATAGGAACTCGCCGGCGGAACACCGCGTTCGATCAGCAAGTATCGACTTGTAATCTCAGGAGTGACGATGACTGAGGAGTTCGACGACTTTGGCCCATTGCGGAGCCGAACCGCGACTCCGGGCAGGACCCCCGAGCAGCACGCGACCAACCGCAGCATCAAGGCTGCGGCCGTCATCACAGGCACCGGGATGGTGCCGCGATGCCCTGCGGCGGAATCGCCGCATACCATCAGCGACGCAGTGATGAAGAACATCGCCACGCGGCGATGATTCCTCACCGCTCGGCGACCGCCTTCGCCGGTCGATTCCGCAGCCTGAGGTAGTGCGTCGTCCCTGCACGGCGTTTGACAAACCCGGTCTTGCAAGTGTTTGATGCCGCGCGGCACCGGCAACCCTTGTGAGACCCCCAATGACCAAGATCCTTTCACTGGCGCTCGCGATGCTCGGTCTTTTCGTTGTGCCGGCGGCGGCCCTCGAGGTCAGCAGTGCCGCAATGGCGCCCGGCAAGCCCAAGGAGGTCTGGGACAAGATCGGCAGCTTCTGCGCGATCAAGAACTGGCACCCGGCGATCGCCAAATGCGACAAGAGCAAGGAAGGCGGCGCGACTTATCGGACGCTCACCACCAAGGACGGCGCCACCATCAAGGAAAAGCTCCTGAAGAAGACCGACCACAGCTACACCTACGAGATCATCGAATCGCCCCTTCCGGTCCAGAACTACCAGTCCACCATCAGCGTCGCGGCCGATGGCGATCAGACCAAGATCGAATGGAAGAGCACCTTCGACGCCAAGGGCGCCTCCGACGATGAGGCCAAGAAGGTCATCGACGGCATCTACAAGGCCGGGCTCGACAACATCGCAAAGCCGGCCAGCAATTGATGTCCGGAACTGCCAAGGCGACCAGGCTGATCGACAACGACAAGGTCATCGTCACCGAATATCGCTTTCCGGCTGACGGCGACAATACCGGTTGGCACCGTCACGCGCTGCCCTATGTCGTTGTCCCGCTGCTCGGCGGGCGCTTGAAGCTCGTCGCTGCCGATGGCGAGCGCTTCGCCGACATGAAGGCGGGGGTGCCATACTTTCGACCGGCCGGCGTCGAGCACGACGTCATCAATGCCTCCGGCGCGGAATACGCCTTCCTCGAGATCGAGATCAAGCAGGCTTGAGCAAATCCTGTCTCAGCCGACCGGCACGAAGCCCGTGCCCTCGAGCCGGCCCAGCACCCCGGTTCGAATGTCGAAGCGAAATCCATGAAGCGCAAGGCGGCCGTCTTCCACAGCTTCGCGCACCCAGGGAAAGGTCATGAGATTGGCGAGCGACAGGCGGACCGCCTCGGTTTCGCAGCGGCTCTGCTTCTCCACCCTGTCGAGACCGGGGGGGACCTGATTGAGCACCGGTTCGGCGATCGCCATCCATTGCGCGACGAAGTCGCCGACCTCCTTTGGCGCGCCATCGACGATCGCCTGGATCCCGCCGCACAATGCATGGCCGAGCACCACGATATGCGCGACCCCGAGCACCCGCACGCCATATTCGAGAGCAGCGCTGGTGCCGTGATAATGCCCATCCGGCTCATAAGGCGGAACCAGGCCGGCGACATTGCGCACGACGAACAGCTCGCCCGGCGCGGCACCGAACACCGTCTGCGGGTCGACCCGCGAATCCGAGCAGGCGACGATCAGCGCCTGCGGCCGCTGGCCACCGCGTGCCAGCGACCGATAGCGATCCCGCTCGGCCGGCCACACGGTCCGGCGGAATCTCAGATATCCATCGAGCAGACGGTCCATGCTCCCGCTTCCAATCTCAAAACGGTGGTTCCTCATAGGCCGGCTCACCGTCGACCAGCAGCCGCTTGATGGCAAGCTGACCATCCGCCCCGGCCGCCGCGACGATTCGGATGCTGTCGACCGGAATGTCGTCGAGCCGCGCCGCCTCCGCTTGTGGCAGGTAGAACTCCTCGATCCCATAGGTCAGGTTGATGCGGTCCGGCGAGACCCAGCTGACCGTGCCGCGTGCCACCACATCGCCCGCCATCTCGACCGGCATGCTGCGATAAAGGCTGGCCGGAACGGCATGGCCCTCCGGTCCCGTCCGCAGCACCACATAGGCCGTGTCGCCCGCCGAGAAATCGGGCCGGCCGCCGGCGATCAGCCGCCGGTCGAGCTGCGAGATGTCATAGTTCAGCGACGAATAATAGCCTTTGAACGGGTCGCGCGGGTCGCGCGGCACCAGCTTGAGGACCACTTCCCTTCCGGTTCGCAGCAGCGCGATCCGATCATAGACGATCTTCGCCAGTGCCGCCGATTGAAACAGCGCGACGGCGATGAGCGACAGCGCCAGAAACCGCTTCGGCTTCGCCGTCATGCCGGCACCCTTTGCGCCTTGCGCCGCTCGGTGATGACGAAGACCGCGCTCATGGCGATCAGCAGGAGCCCGGCCAGCAGATAGAACAGCGCCGTTTCGAGCAGACCGCCGAACGTCTTGAAGTAGATGTAAAAGAGCTCGACCATGAAGAACGCGTAGCCGGTGGCGGAGATCGAGCGGATTCCTCTTCGTCCGCCATCGGCGATCAACCACAGACTGCCGGCAAGGATCACGGCACCGGTGTAGATGTCGAAAGTCGTCCTGTCGTTCAGCGGCGCAAGGAGTGGCGGCAGGACGAGCCGGAGCAGCCCCGTGAAGACGAGAAGCCCAGCGATCACGATCAGCGGGAAGCTCCGGCTCCAATAGGCCCCTGCGACCGCCAGGAGCGCCGCGGCGAGACCGGCCCACCCCAGCATCGCGACCGACGCCGCCGGCACGCTGACCACCGGCTCGCCGACTTGCAGCAGCATCAGATCGCCGAGGCAGATCAGCGCCCCATAGGTCGCAACCGTCGCAAGGAGATGCTTCGCCCGCTCATCGCCGATCAGCTCCCGACGCCCGCCCCCAAGCACATAGACGGCAAAACCGAACAGGCACACCGTGCCGGGCGGCAGCGTCTCGCGCATGAATTCGCGAAAGATCGCCAGCAGCAGCACCAGCAGCAGCGCATGGAGGGCGAGCTGCGAATTCTGCCGCCACACCGCCGCCGCGCAAAGGGCCCAAGCGACCGCGAATTGCCACGTCGCGATCGACGGGCCTTCCATTTCGCCGATCATCAGCCAAGCCGCGAGCAGCAGAATGGCGAAGATCAGCGACGCCGTCGATTGCATCAGCACGGCGGCAAGGAACACCCCTGCTCCCCATAGCAGCACCGCATCGGCGGGGTTGCCCGAGATATGATAAGTCTGGGCGATCAGCATGATGCTGGCGCCGAACACCGCGCCGCCGATGAGCAGCATGGCGTGGCCGAATTGATCGCGTCCGGTGCGAAACAGACCATAGGCAAGGGCATAGGAGAGCCACAACGTTCCGAACAGGACGCCAAGCCTGACGATCCGCGGCAATGCTTCCCAATTGGCGGCAACGAAGGTCACGATCGCCAGGCACAGCAGCACCGCGCCGAGAATGGCCAGCACCGAGCCGGCCGAGAAGCCCGAATGGGCCGCGGCATCGGCTGCCATGCGTTCTTCCTGCTCGGCGCTGATCCACCCCCGTTCACGCCAGCGGGCGAGATCGCGACGCAAATGAGCCATGTAGCCGAGCATGCCTGAACTATACCCTTCCCCTCGAGCTCGCTCTAGAGCGGCGCTTTGCTGTTCCTGATCAGACGGTCGAGATGACTGCGGATATGCGCCGCCTCCGCCGCGCTGTTGGCGAGCCCGACGGCCCGGTCGAACGCTGCTTGTGCTTCCTGCCGTCGACCGAGCTTCAGAAGGAGCGCACCCTTGACCCCGAAGAAGTGGAAATACCTGTCGAGGCGCGGCGCCAAGGGCTCGATCATTGCCAGTGCTGCCTGCGGTCCGCGCACCTTGTCGACCGCCACCGCGCGGTTGAGGGTGACGACCGGCGAGGGCTGCAGCAGCTCGAGCGTGGCATAGAGAAGGTCGATCTGCCGCCAGTCGGTCTCCTCCGGATTTTCCGCCAGCGCATGCAGCGCCGCAATGGCCGCCTGCAGCTGATAGGGTCCGGGGATTCGGTGATGCATGGCCTTGTCGATCAGCGCGAGCCCTTCCTCGATCATGCCGCGGTCCCACAGGCGCCGGTCCTGATCCTCGAGAAGGACGATCGAGCCGTCGCCGGCAATCCGCGCAGGAGCCCGCGCATGCTGCAGCAGCATGAGTGCGGCGAGCCCCATGACCTCGGGCTCGGCCGGGTAGAGCTTGAGCAGCAGACGGGCCAGCCGGATCGCCTCCTCGCAGAGCGGTCGCCGCGGTGCGACCGCCTCGCCGGTTGCCGAATAGCCTTCGTTGAAGGTGAGATAGATCATTGCCGCGACCGCCGACAGCCGCTCCGCCCGCTGCGCTGCGCCGGGCGGCTCGAAGGGAATGTCGGCCTGGCCGATTCGCGCCTTCGCCCGGGTGATCCGCTGCTCCATGGCGCTCTCGCTGACCAGGAAGGCACGCGCGATCTGGCCGACGCTCAGGCCGCAGACGATCCGCAAGGCCAGCGCGATCTGTTGCGTGGTCGGCAGCTCCGGATGGCAGCAGATGAAGAGGAGCCGCAGCACATCATCGCGATATTGCGCGCTGTCGAGGCGCTCGGCGATCGCCGCCTCTGCATCATCAAGATCCGATATCAAATCATCAGGCGGCATCGCTTGCTGGCGCATCTGGCGGCGAACCGCATCGATGCCGACATTCCGTCCGACGAAGATCAGCCATGCTGCCGGATCGCGCGGCGGACCCTTTTGCGGCCACGAGCCGAGCGCCCTGAGGCAGGCCTCCTGAAAGGCTTCCTCGGCGCTGTCGAGATCGCGAAAGTAGCGCAGCAGCGCGCTCACTGCCTGCGGCCGTGCCGCCACCAGCGCCGGTTCGATCCAGGCAAGCTCGCTCACGTCACATCGATCCGGGCAGATAGAGCGACACCGGGCGGATCTCATAGCTGCCACCCGGATTGGCGCGCGCGAAATCGCGGGCGATGCCGACCACCTCGTCCAGCGATTCGCCATCGATCACATAGAAGCCGAGAAGCTGCTCCTTGGTTTCGGCGAATGGCCCATCGATCACCAGCGGATCTTCCCGGTCCTTCCTGAGTGTTGTCGCAGTCGTGGTTGGCAGCAGCCTGACAGCAGGACCGAGCTTGCCGTCGCTCCGCAACTTTTGATGGATGACGCCGAGACGTTCCATCACGGCATCATCCTCCTCCTTGGTCCAGGAGGTCACCACATCCTCGAAATGGTAGCAGAGAATGGCATAGAGCATCGGATCTCCTTCTCCTCCAAAGGGACGATCCGGCGTATAGCCATTGAGGGCGAAAAAGGGAATGGCTCGCCCTCGTTACTCCCTTCTCCCCGTCCTGACGGGAGAAGGTGCCCCGGAGGGGCGGAGGAGGGGGAAATGAGGCAGTCGTCAGATAGGCAATAGGCAGTGGATGGTGCGCTTCCCTACTGCCTACTGCCTACCTGCCTACTGCCTACTTCCTACTGCCTACTGCCTACCTGCCTACTGCCTAATGATCCTTCGCAGGTGATTGTCCCACGACCGGCGACTGTCGCCCGAAGCAAGCTCGGTCGACCCGCCGGGCGACCAGTCGATCAGCGATCCGCCTCCTGACGACATGGCGAAGCCACGTTCCCGCGCCGGCGCAACGCCGCACCCATCCTCCAGTGCCACCACCCCCGCGATCTTGCCGGTCCGCGCCTCCCAGACGATGACCCGCCCGCCCTTCGGGCAGCTCGTTGCCACGAGATCGCCTGCGGCATCGCTGGCGAGCGACCCGACATAACCCTTCGAGAGGCGCGCCAGCGGCTCGGGCAGCATGAGCGTCGACAGCGACGATCCCGGCCGATAGCGTCCGACGATCGGCGGCGTCTCGCCGGGATCGCCCTCCCATTGCGCACCGAACCACACGGCGCCCGTCGCATCGACGGTGAGATGGCGCAGCGACAGCAATTTCAGCGCTCTTGGCAGCGCGACCGACTCGGTGATCGTGCCCTGCCCGAGATCGATGCGCGTGAGCGAGGAGGCCATCGTGTCGAGATCGAGCTTCTCCCGGCCGGTGTCGGGATTGGTCCTGATCCCGCCATTGGCGACGATCAGCGAACGCCCGTCGGGGTGGAGGAGCAGCTCGTGCGGTCCGACGCCGCCCGAGGGGAACTCGCCGATTCGCCGGTAGCCGTCGGTGCTGTCATAGAGCCCGATCAGGCCGGCGCCGCTCGCGAAGTCGTTCTCGGTAGCATAGAGAATGCGGCCGTCCTTCGAGAACACCCCATGACCGTAGAAATGGCGTCCCGCCGGCGACAGCACCGTGCGCTCGAGCCTGCGGCTCTCGAGATCGATGACGAAGGCAAGTGTTCCCGGGCGGCGGGCAAAGATCACTGCCCGATTCAGCATCCGCGAATAGGCGGTGTCGTGAAGGCGGGTCTCCACCGGCAGCACCGCGAGATCGCGCCCGCGCGCATCGAACAGCACGGCGGCAAACGATCCGTCGGCCTGGCGGCAGCCGGAGACATAGAATCCATCATCGCCGATGGCTGCCAGCGCCGGGCCGAGCAGGCTCGTCCCGCCGAATGCGGCCGCTGCTTCGATGAACCTTCTGCGATCAATCGCCATCGAGCGCATTGAACCCCACCGACAGGCCGGCGGCAGGCGCCAGCTGGACACCGATCAGATCCTGCAGGATCTTCACCGCCGCGAGCACCTGCTGCACCCCGGCACGCCCGCTCGGCGTCGCGATCGTCTGCGGCAGCGGCTGCCCCGCCATCGCCAGCCCCTCCCGCGCGCGTTTGAATTGGACATCGATCGACGATCTTGCCGTGGCCATGTCCTTGCCGGCCAGTCCCGGCAGATCGAGCAGCGCGACGAACTGCGCGAGCGCCGCAAGCGTCTGATCGAGATAGGCATCGGTGCCGCCGGAGCGCCAATAGGGAAGCTTTTCCGGACGCGCTCCGCCCTCCTTGCCGAGCGCCGTGCTGAGCCGCTGGTCGCGCAATTGCACGAAACCGGTGAGCACCGCCTTGAGCAGCTCGTTTGCCGCCTCCCGCGGGCTTGCGTAGTAGCTGTTGCCCGGACCGGCCGTCAGCATGAGCGACCGCCAGCCGCCCGAGCCCGTCCAGCCGCTAGCCATCTCGGTGCCAAGCTGTTCGAGATTTGCCGCAATGGCGACCGCCAATTTGCAATCGTAATCCTTGACCGCCGTCGCATCATCGCCAAGCACCAGCGCCTCGAACGCCGGCAGCCCCTGGATGGCGGCGCTCGACTTGGCGAGGCGCTGCGGATCGAGCAATGCCGGATCGGGCTTGGCCCGAAGCCGGCGGAGCTGGCGCGCCCCTGCCCCGGATGAATCGGGCCAGAAGGCGAAGCGCTCGACCCGCTGGTTCTCCGCCAGCGGCCCGAACAGCAGGAAATCGACATGGGCCCAGCGCTTCAGCACCTCCACGAACACCTGGCGCAGCGCCTCGCGATGGGCCGGATCGGGCTGCCGGCAAAAGGTCTCGGTCGCCGGCTTGAGCTTCGCCGTCGCCGTTTCGAGGGCGCCGAAGGCCGGCACGATGGCCCCTTCGACGACCCTCGCGACAGAATTTGCATAGTCCTCTGACGTCGCCGCCTGCACGGGGCAGCAGAGAAGGATAAACGTTGCCAGCAAATACAGGGCCCGCATCATAGACCGTCGAGATAGTCGAGCAGCGACTGTCTGAGCGACGCGTCCAGCGTCTCATAGCGCTGTCGCGCCGCCAAAGCCTCGCCATCATGCCAGCGGATCGCCTGATCCGCCGTGGATGCCCGTCCGTCATGCAGCAGCCGCCGACCGGCTCGGCCAAGCCCGACGAGCGGTGCCGTACGCCACTCGCCGGGATTGGCGCCGCCTTCCCCGGTTCCGTCCGACAGGCCGGGTCCCATGTCATGCAGCAGCAGATCGGAAAAGATCGCGACCTTGCCGCCTTGCGATGCCGCAAGCTCAGGCACATGACAGCCGGAACAGCCAAGCTTTGCGAAGAGAGGATGTTGATCCCGCCGCTGCGCTGTCGGTGCCGGCCGCTGCTTCGCGAGAAAATCGCCAAGCGCCGCCACGATCTGCGGTGCGATCTCCTCACCCGCGCCATCGCGGCCATCGGGCGCGCTGAGGCAAGTGACCTGCACCGCTGTGCAGTCGCCAGCCGGCCGCGGCACATCCTTGGTCGACATGCCGAGATCGGTGACGAAGGCCGCCTCGATCTGGCGGTCGAGGCTCGTTCCGGTCGCCCGCCAGCCGAAGCGCCCGAGCATCGGCGTGCCATCGGTCATCGAGATGTTGGCGCGGCCCGACAGGCCATCGCCGTCGCGATCATCCGGATCGGCATGGGCAAGGATCGCCGCATCGCTGACCTGAGCGATCCGGCCGACCGTGGCGAGATCCGGCGCCAGCCGCACAGTCATGACGGTGCGGCGATCGATCGGCGGTCCGGCGAGCCTGACCGAGGCATGCACGACCGGCCGGCCGCCCATTGTCGTCTCGACGAAGGCGACCGTTCCTTCCGGCGTGAGGCCCGCCAGCGCCTTGTCCTGGATCTGCACGCCATAGACCGGGTCGGGCCGGCCGTCCTTGCTCTGCAGGCGCAGCACGCGCGCCTGCCCGCCGCTGCCGTCGCTGCCATGGCAGCCGGCGCAGCTGCGGGCGTTGTAGAGCGGTCCGAGCCCGTCGGTCGCCCTGGTCGAAGCCGGCGCCCCGACCCAGTTCCGCTGAAACAGTCTCTCGCCGATCGCGCTCGCCAGATCGCGCGCCGAAACCGGCGCCGCCAGCGCCAGCAATGCCAATGACAAAGCGACAGCCGGCCGTCTCATGCGATCTTCACATAGCCCATCATGCCTGCCTCCTGATGCTCGATCAGATGGCAGTGGAACATCCAGTTGCCGGGATTGTCGGCAGTGAGCGCAATCTCCACCCGCTCGCGCGGCGCCACCAGCACCGTGTCCGCCCAATGCACCGGCAAGGCCCGCTTGTTCGAGCTCAGGGCGCGGAAGCTGTGACCGTGCAGGTGAATCGGATGGCGCACCTGCGACACGTTCTTGAGCTCCATCACATAGCTTCGGCCCTGCCGCAGCACCATGAGCGGCGGCGGCAGCCGCGCGTGATCGCCGCCCGGCCAGGATTGCTTGTTCATCGCCCACAAGCTCTGCTGCGACAGGCAAAGCGAATCCATGACGACCCGCGAGAAGTCATCCCCGCCCGGCGCGCTCATCCGCGCCCCTGTCGCCGTTGCGGCGAGCTCGAACGTCAGCCGTTCCGCCTGGGCGAGGTCCGGCATCGCCATGCGCCCGGCCCGCAAGCCCGGCGCCGCCAGCGCCGGCGAATTGACCGGCGCTCCGCTTGCCGCGAGCCGCGCCAGCACCTGCGGCGCTTCCGCGAAATAGTCGACGAGCTCGACCACCGACCCGGCGGCACCGGTGCGCAGCTTGACATCGATCCGCATCGCCGGACCGAGCCACCAGTCCTTGAGCGCGAACGGCTCGACGGCAACGCCGTCCAGCGCAATCACCGTTCCATCGCCTTGCCTGAGGCCGATCTGGCTGATGCGGCTCGCATCGATATTGAGGAGACGGATGCGAACATTGGCATGCGGCGGCACGGCGATCGTCGGGCTGACCGCACCATTGACGGTGCGAACCGGCCCGAAGCTGCCGCTGCCGCTTGCCCCCTCATCGGTGAAGAACGGCAGGAACGTTCCGCGCTCCGGATCGATGCGCCAGTCGCGCATCACCAGGATGCGCTCAGCATCGAACGGCGCGACCTCGTCGCCCTCGACGATCAGGATGCCGCTCAATCCCCGCCCCAGCTGCTCGGCGGTGTTGCAGTGGGTGTGAAAGAAAAAAGTGCCGGTGTCGGGCGGCACGAAGTCGTAGGTGAAGGATTGGCCAGGCTCGACCGGCGCCTGCGAGACGTAAGGCACGCCGTCCTGCGCGAGCGGCAGACGAATGCCATGCCAATGGATCGATACATGCTCGCCCGGGCGTGTCAACCCATTGGTCAGCTTGACCCTGAGCCGGTCGCCGAGGCGGACCCGCAGCACCGGCGTCGGATTCGCTGCGCTGAACGTCCACAATGGCAGCGACCTGCCGGAGAACGCCGGCAGCGCAACGCTGCGCTCCGCCGCCACCAGCTCATGATCGACGATGCGCCCGCCATGCGGCGTCGCCGGCGCTGGAAGAGCCGCCTCGACCGACCGGACCGGCCAGATCAAGGGGCTCGCGGCAAGCCCGGCCGCGACCGCCCCGGCAGATGCCAGAAGGGCGCGTCGGTTCGGCATGGCTCACCGTACCGCAGAAGGATTGTCGAGACTCTCCGAGCCTTCGATCGAGATCTTGAGGCCGAGCCCTGCCACCACGCCTTCGATGGCGCGTGTCTGGGCGACCAGCGCATCGACGACGTCCTGCAGGATCTTGTTGCCTTCCGCATTGCCCTCGGCAAGCATCTGGTCGTAAGCCATCCGATCGCTGTCGGCCTTGTCCTTCATCACTGTCATCTTGGCGAGCGTCTCGGCAAACGCCTGATCGAGCTTGGCCTTGGCCTCGGGCGCCTTGGCCGCAGCCAGCTCGGCGAGCGAGGCACCCTTGACGACGCTGCCGTCGGTCCGGCTGTAGGAGCCGGTCCAGATCTCCTTCATCCCCACCTCGTCGTAATAGTGGGAGTTCTGGGTGTTGTCGGAGAAGCAGTCATGCTCCTCTTCCGGGTCATGGAGGATGAGCCCGAGCTTGATCCGCTCGCCGGCGAGCTCGCCATAGGAGAGCGACCCGAGACCGGTGAGCATCGCCCCGAGCGCACCATCCTCGCCCTTGGCCACCAGAGCCTTCCGGGCCTCGCCGCCGTCCTTCCAGCTCGCTGCCATCTCGGCCAGATCGTCGACCAGGAGATCGCTTGCCGCCTTCAGATAGGCGCGCCGCCGGTCGCAATGGCCGCCGGTGCAGTTCTTCTCGTCATAGTCGCTGGCCGGACGGTTGCCGGCACCGCGACCCGTGCCATTGAGATCCTGTCCCCACAGCAGGAACTCGATCGCGTGATAGCCGCGTGCCACATTGGCCTCCACCTCCTGGCCTTCATGCAGCTTCTCCAGCAGCGCCTTGTCGATCGTGGAGGTATCGACCAGCTGCGAGCCGATCCGGATCGACTGCGAGGCGATGACATTGGCGCGGTAAAGCGGGTTCTCGTCGGACTTCTCGCCATAGGAGCCGACATCGACATAGTCGATCAGCCCCTCATCCAGCGGCCAGGCATTGACCTTCCCCTCCCAGTCGTCGACCACCTGGTTGCCGAACCGGTAGCCCTCGGTCTGCTGATAGGGAACGCGCGCCTCGATCCATGCCTTGCGGGCAGCCTGCAGATTTTCCG
>JBIOYR010000059.1:0-4316 GCA_044870245.1 Aestuariivirgaceae bacterium
AATGCGGCTGTGCGGCCCTCACGGGCCCCGGATCGAGGGGACGGCCCGGCTCGCATGCCTTTACCGCGCAGGGAGAGAGCGTGAGCGCCCCCGCCACACCAGGGTTGAGCGACGTCGAGGCCAGCGCGGAGCCGGGATGGCTCTGGGACCCTGAGCGTCACCGCGTCCTATGGGCCAATGCCGCCGCCATCGCCTTTTTTGGCGGCGACACCCTGTTCGACGTGGTGGACCGGGTCTTTGATCCGGCCGAGCCCGCCGTCAGCACTCTCAGCCGGATCGGCGAAGCCGGCGAGGCGGCGGTCAGCATCACCCTCCGGTTCCCTTCGCTGCGCGGTGCGCCCGAGCTCGTCACCCGCTGCTACCCGCACCAGCTCGGCGACGGTCGTGCCTGCCTTCTGGTGATCGGTACCCCCGCTCCAGCGGATCCGAACGCCGCCCTGTGCAGCAGCGCCTTCGAGGTCCTGCCCTGGGCGGTGATCATCACCGACCGCAATGGCAATCTCCTCGCCTACAATAACGAGGCCCAACGCCTGGCCGGCGAGGACAGCGAGCCCGTCCTGGCGACGCTGATCCCGGTGCCCGAGGTCGACGACCTTCTCGCCCGCACCGCTGCGGCCGGCACTGCGAGCCTGACCACCATGACTGCCACCGCATTCGGGCGCCGCGAGATTCGCTTCACGGCGCGCCGCTTCGGTGAGGACGATCCTCCGCGATATCTCATCGCCTTCGAGGATGTCACCGAGCGGCGGGGGTTGGAGCGCATGCTGGCGGCCGGTCGCCGGACGGCATCCGGTGAGCTTCATGCACCACCCCCGAGGCTGAGCGACGCCGATGCCCGCACCTTCGCCTATCTCGGCGAACGGATTCGACGTGCCGATCCGATTTCGCGGGCTGTCCCCCCTGGCGAGGGTCCGCTGCCGCCTCAGCCGGCCGATCAGGCCAGAACTCCGGTATCCCTCGCGCCGGAGGCGGCGATCCCCGAAATTGTCCGGCGCACGCTCGATCTCTCCGAATCGGCAATCATTCTCTTCGACAGCCACCGGCTGCTCCACGCCAATCGCGCCGCTGCCGCCCTGCTCGGTTACGCCGATTTTGCCGGCATGCAAGCGCGCAACGATTTGGCGGCAGATCTTGGCGCTCTCGCTGGCGAGAGCGCCGAGCTGACCATCCGTGATGCCACCGGCACGCCGCTCAGTGTCCTGGTGCAGCGGTCGAGCTTCCCGTCGATCGCCGGTCCCATCGCCAAGGCGGAGCTGCTGCGGCTGACCGCGGATGGGGATGGCAGTTCGCCAGGTGAAGCCCAGATCGCAGCTCGCAGCGAGTCCGGCTTGCTCCCATCCTTGTCGGAGAAATCCGGCGGCCCCACGGCCGATGAACTCCGTCTCATCCTTGACACCGCCACCGATGGCATCATCACCCTGGACACCGCCGGCAGGATCCTGAGCTTCAGCGCCGGTGCGGAGGCCATCTTCGGCTACCGCCAGGCCGAGGTCCATGGCCGCCTGCTGGCCGAGCTGATGGATGCCGAGAGTCGCAAGACCGTGCGAGACTATCTGGCTGCCCTCGGCGAAGGCGGCATCGCATCGATCTTCAATGATGGCCGCGAGGTCGACGCCATTGCCGCACAGGGCGGCAGGATCCCGGTCTTCCTCACCATCGGCCGCATGGGAACGAATGGTGAGGCAAGGTTGAGGCCGGGCAGTGCCCCCGCCTTCTGCGCCGTGATGCGCGACATCACCCAGTGGAAGAAGACCGAGGCGGAGCTCCGGCGCGCCAAGGACGAGGCGGAGAAGGCGAGCGCTCAGAAATCCGACTTCCTGGCCCGTATCAGCCATGAGCTTCGCACCCCGCTCAATGCCATATTGGGATTTTCCGAGGTCATGCGCTCGGAGCGCTTCGGGGAGATGCGCAACCCCAAATATCTGGCCTACGCCAATGACATCCATACTTCCGGCGAGCATCTTCTGTCGCTGATCAACGACCTTCTCGATCTCTCCAAGGTCGAGGCCGGCAAGCTCGAGCTGAACTTCACCTCGGTCAACCTCGCCGAGCTTGCCGAGCACTGCCTGAAGCTGATGGAGGAGGACGCGCGCGGCCGCCGGGTCATTCTTCGGCGCAACTTTGCCGCCAACCTTCCCAATGTCGTTGCCGATCTGCGCTCGATGAAGCAGATCCTCCTCAACCTCATCTCCAATGCCGTCAAATTCACCGCCGCCGGCGGCCAGGTCATCGTCTCCGGGCAGACCCGGCCCTCGGGCGAGTTCGTCCTCAGGGTCAAGGACACCGGCGTTGGAATTGCTCCGGAAGCGCTGGCGATCGCGCTTACCCCCTTTGGACGGGTCCATGACAATGAGCACCCCGAGATCGGCGGCACCGGGCTCGGCCTGCCGCTGACCAAGGCCCTGGCCGAAGCCAACCGGGCGCGCTTCGAGATCACCAGCAAGCCCGAAAAGGGCACGTCCGTGGAGATCGTGTTCCCCGTGAACCGGGTCCTGGCCGGCTAGAGCTCATGCCCTAGCTTCTGAGCTCGGGAAGATCGCGATAGAGTTCGAGCGCCTCAGGATTGGCGAGCGCTTCCCGGTTCTTCACCTCGCGCCCGTGGACGATGTCGCGCACCGCCAGCTCGGTGATCTTGCCCGACTTGGTTCGCGGAATGTCGCCGACCTTGATGATTTTCGCCGGCACATGGCGCGGCGAAGCTCCGCTCCTGATCTGGGCGCGGATGCGGCTCGCCAACGCCTCGTCGAGCGTGACCCCGTACTTGAGCCTGACGAACAGCACGATCCGAACGTCATTGTCGAAATTCTGGCCGATCGCCAATGCCTCGACGACCTCCGGCACCTGCTCGACCTGGGCATAGATCTCGGCGGTGCCGATTCGCACGCCGCCCGGGTTGAGCGTCGCATCGGAGCGGCCATGGATGATCATCCCGCCATGCTCCGTCCATTCCGCGAAGTCGCCATGGCACCACACATTGGGGAAGCGGTCGAAATAGGCGGCGCGATATTTCTCCCCGTCGGGATCGTTCCAGAAGCCGAGCGGCATCGACGGGAAGGCATTCTTGCACACGAGCTCCCCCTTGCCGGCGATGAGCGGCTGACCGTCCTCGCCGAAAACATCGACGGCAAGCCCGAGCGTCGGCCCCTGGATCTCGCCCGCCCACACCGCCGCCAGCGGATTGCCGGCAACGAAGCAGCCGCAAATATCGGTTCCGCCCGAGATCGATGCGAGATGGAGGTCTGGCTTGATGGCATCATAGACGTATTCGAAGCTTTCGCCGGCCAGCGGCGACCCTGTCGACAGCATGGAGCGGATGCTGGTCAGGCGATGAGTTTCGCGCGGCCGCCAGCCGGTCTTGCGCACGGCGTCGATGAACTTGGCCGACGTCCCGAAAATGGTGATCCCCTCCTCGTCGGCGATGTCGAACAACGCTCGCTCGTTCGGCCAGAAGGGCGAGCCGTCATAGAGCACCAGCGTCGCGCCGGTCGCGAGACCGCTCATCAGCCAGTTCCACATCATCCAGCCGCAGGTGCTGAAGTAGAACAGCCGGTCCTCGCGCTTCACGTCGCAATGGAGCACGAGCTCCGACAGATGTTTGACAAAGACGCCCCCGGCCCGGTGCACGATGCATTTGGGAATGCCGGTCGTCCCTGATGAATAGAGGATGTAGAGCGGATGGTCGAACGGGACCTGAGCGAAGTTGATATTGCCCTGCGGCATGTTCTCCATGAAATCGTCGAGGGTCACGGCGCCGGGAATCCTGGCCGCGATCTCACCGGCCCTGCCGACATTGTCGATGATCACCACCTGCTCGACGCTCGGCAGCTTGCCCCTGACGGCCGCAACCTTCTCGCCGATATCGAAAATGCGGCCGTTATAGGAATAGCCGTCGCAGGCCACCAGCACCCGCGGATTGATCTGGCCGAAGCGATCGAGGATCCCGCGTTCGCCGAAATCCGGCGAGCAGGACGACCACACCGCGCCCACTGAAGCGGTGGCGAGCAGCGTCGCGGTTGTCTCGGGCATGTTCGGCACAATGCCCGCTATTCGGTCGCCCGGGCCGATCCCG
This sequence comes from Aestuariivirgaceae bacterium, assembly GCA_044870245.1. Classification (GTDB taxonomy): domain Bacteria; phylum Pseudomonadota; class Alphaproteobacteria; order Rhizobiales; family Aestuariivirgaceae; genus DATAFF01. Next base: position 4,070 of record JBIOYR010000059.1, read on the forward strand.
AGATTGACCAGAGCGTGGTGCAATTCTGCCACAGTGACCTGTAATTCCTTCCAGCTGACGGCGCGACGATCCTTGTGCTCGCTGCGAAAGATCAATGCTGGTGTATCATCAGTCTTAATAAGCAGGTTCTGCGCATAATTCAGGCGGGCGTCTGGGAAGAAACGGACATCAGGAAGCTTATCATTGTCGAGGAGCAGTCTATCGCCACGATACTCTGCCCTGATGTTGCAAAACTCCCACAGCTCTG
>JBIOYR010000060.1:0-3314 GCA_044870245.1 Aestuariivirgaceae bacterium
TCTCGCTGGCGATCGGCAATGTGGCGATCGCGATCTCGGCGCTCGGTTATCTCGCCGGCTTCTTCCCGTTGCTCTCATCGACGCCGATCATGACATGCATCGGGGTGATCGCGCTGCTTTGGCTCACCACGGTGGCGAATTTCGGCGGCCCCAGCCTGACCGGACGGATCGGCTCGGTCACGGTCTGGGGCGTCATCATCCCGGTCGGGCTGCTCTCGATCATCGGCTGGTTCTGGTTCAGCAGATCGACCTTCGCCGAGGCCTGGAACCCCAACAATCTTACCCTGCTGCAGGGCATGGGCTCCAGCATCTCGCTCACCCTGTGGGCCTTCCTCGGCATGGAATCCGCCGCACAGAACTCGGATGCCGTCGAGAACCCGAAGCGCAACGTGCCGCTTGCCTGCATGTTCGGCACGCTCGGCGCGGCGGTGATCTACATTCTTTCGACCACGGTGATCCAGGGGATCGTGCCCAACAAGGAGCTTGCCGAATCGACCGGGCCGTTCGCGCTCGCCTATGCCAAGATGTTCAACCCGACCATCGGCTCGATCATCATGGCGCTGGCGGTGCTGGCATGCCTCGGCTCGCTGCTCGGGTGGCAATTCACCATCGCACAAACGGGCAAGTCCGCCGCCGAGCAACGCATGTTCCCGGCCTTCTTCACCAAGGTCAACAAGTTCGGCGCGCCGATCACCGGGATGATCGTGCTCGGCGTGGTGCAATCCGTGCTCGCGCTTTCGACGATCTCGCCGACCTTGAGCAAGCAGTTCTCCGCATTGGTCAATCTCGCGGTCGTCACCAATGTCGTTCCCTACATCATCGCACTTTCGGCATTGATGGTGATGATGCGGGCGGCAAACGTCCCAGAGGACAAGTATCGCTTCAATTCGGCGATCGCGATCGTCGCCATGCTCTATAGCACCTATGCGATCTATGCCTCGGGCAAGGACGCCGTCCTCGGCGGCATGCTGGTCACCGCAGTCGCCTTCATCATCTGGGGCTTCCTCGCGCCGCGCTTCACAAGTCCGGCGCCGCCTGTCGGCGAACGCACGCGAGCGGCTTGAGCCATGGACAAAATGAGCTTCGCAAGGAGATCGACGATGCTTCGCACACGAAACGCTGTCTCCCTGATCTCAGTGCTCCTCGCACTCACGGCATTTGCCAGCCCCGCGTCATCGGCCGGCGCCCTGGATAGGATCCGTCAGAGCGGGAAGGTGATGCTCGGGTATCGGGCGGACGCCCAGCCCTTTTCGTATCGCGATGAATCGGGCAATGCCGCCGGCTATTCCGTGGCGCTCTGCCAAAGCATTGCCGACGGTCTGAAGGCCGATCTCGGACTGGCCAATCTCTCCGTCGAATGGGTGCCAGTGACCATCGACGACCGCTTCTCCGCGGTGCAGCAAGGCAAGGTCGATCTGCTCTGCGGTGCCGAAACCGAGACCCTGTCGCGGCGCAAGGAAGTATCCTTCTCGCTGCCGATCTTCCCGAGCGGCATCGGCGCGTTGCTCGCAGCCAATGCCCCTCCCGAACTCGAGCTGATTCTGGAGAGGGGCTCGCCGCCAAGCAGGCCGATCTGGCGCGGATCACCGGCGCGAACCCTGCTCGAGCAGCAGACCTTTGCGGTGGTATCGAATACCAGAGCCGTCGATTGGCTGCGCGAGCGTGCGGCAGCCTTCGACATCGGCGCCAAGGTCGTACCGGTCGACAGCTATGAAGCAGGTGTCCAAAGCCTGGTCAACGGAACGTCCGACGTGCTCTTTGGCGAGCGGGCCATCCTGCTCGAATCCGCCAAGCGCATTCCCGACGCCCATGGCCTGACCCTGCTTGACCGCCGATTTACCAATGAGCCCGTCGCTCTCGTGCTGCCGCGCGGCGACGAAGACTTCCGCCTAGCGGTCGACCAGAAGCTCAGTCAAACCATCCGCTCCGACGCCTTCCGCGGTCTTTATGCGCGTTGGTTCGGAGATTTCGACCAAGGCGCGGCGCGGTTCTTCCGCGACACCGTCCTGCCGGACTGATCGCTACGGTCCCGCCTTGCTGTTTGCCTGATCGAGGATCCGCGTAAATGGATATTGGAACGGCAGCGCGAGATCGAAGCGCTTGCCGTCCGGCAGGAATGCCCCTACGGGTGCTCCAGTGCCGCTGCAGGTCAAATCCCCCTTCGCATAGCGAGGTTGACAGCCTGCCCGCGCGAGCGGACTGTCGGCATTGATGGCAAAGATCTTTTCTATTTCGGCAACGCTGGTCATTTCCATGGGAATGGTTCCCCCGAACCTGACCGGAGCCTCGACCCGCTCCTCATCGATCCTGGCCGTCTTTGCATCGAGCGGGCGATCATAGGCGTTGAACCGCATTCGGTGCTCGATCACTCGTCCGTCCTTGCCGCGCATGGGGAAGCAGTCGGCGAACAACGCCCGCCGATCTTCCGTCCACAGCGCAGTCTCCGGGCAGTCGAACTCCTGCTTGCAGGAAACATCGCCGTCCGGCCCGCAGCCGATGAAGGTCACCGCGTTGTTGTAGCTGGTGATCGGAGGCCCCGGAGAGCCACGGAACAGCGGGCTGCGCGTCAGCAGGCTGTTGTTGAAGAACAGCACCCGGTCGAGAAGCGGTTCATCGTCGTCACCGCCGAGCTTGAGGGCGGTGCCGAAACGATGTGTGTCGCAATCGGCCTCATCACCCTGGGCGGTATCCGTGCTCCATTTCCCACCACCGCGCCTCGCCAGGAACTGACGGCTGCCGACCCAGCCCTCATTGCGACAGCTGGAACCGGGTACGCCGACCAGGGCAAAGATGTTCCCGAAGACCAGCATGTCATGGCCTGACACGCCGTCCGTCGACACCGCCGCGTGAACATTGATGAACATGTTCTGCTTGATGATCCAATAGGCCGCATGGCCCTCCGGTTCGATCGGATTGTCCCGGATGTTCTTGAAGACATTGTCGGTGATCTCGAAACCGAGATTGGTCATGTCCCGGCAGCCGGCATCGATCCGACAATTGGAGCTGATGGTGGCTCGAATGCCATTGTAGGCGTCATATACATAGTTGTTCGCAAATTTGACGTTGCCGAGTATGTCCTTGGAGCGGAACAGGGCGCCGTTCAACGGACTCCAGAAATGATGGTGCGAGATGCCCCATGGAATGTCGGCATAGACGCTCGCCGGGCAGTCCCAGTCATTCCTTATGTCGCAGGATGGGGAAGACTGTCGGTAGCTCGAAGGGCTCTGCTTCCAAAGGTTTCCCGTGACCTCAAATGAATGGGCAGTCTCGGGCGTGTCGCGTCTGCCGACTGCGAGAAATCCCCAGGTCGAGCC
>JBIOYR010000061.1:0-4183 GCA_044870245.1 Aestuariivirgaceae bacterium
CCTCGGCCACCGATTGGCGCATCATGTCGGTGTCGACCGGACCCGGACAGATCGCAATCGCCCGCACCGTCGGTGCAAGCTCGACGGCCAGCGCCCTGGTCAGGCCGATCAACCCGCCTTTCGAGGCGCAATAGGCCGAACCGCCGGCAAAGCCGATGAGCCCTGCATCGGAGGCGACATTGATCACCACCCCGCCCCGCCGGCGGAGCCCCGGCAACAGGCTTCGCGTGAGCAGCCACGGAGCCGTCAGATTGACCGCGATCGTTTCCCGCCATCCTGCCTCGCCCAACATGCCGAGAACCATCTCGCGGTAGATGCCGGCGCAATTGATCAGCACATCGACATCGCCGGCCTCCTCGGCGATCCGGGCCAGCGCCGCGCGATCCCCGAGATCTCCCGAAACTCCGCTGACCGCTGGCGCGCGCCCGCCGAGCGCCGCCACCGCGACCTCGACTTCATCGGCACGCCGGCCATGCAGGATGATCTCGTCGCCCTCCTGCGCCATGCGCTCGGCGGTTGCCCGGCCAATGCCGCGTGTCGAGCCGGTGATCAGAACCCGTCGAAGCGTGCTCATCACCCCTCCCAAGGTCGCCCGGCCGTGCTGCCGCCATCGATGGCGACCGCCGAGCCGGTCATGAAGGCTGCCGCCGGCGACAGGAGGCACAAAACGAAATCGGCGATTTCCTGCGGCCTGGCGATCCGACCCAGCGGATGATAGGCGGCAAAGGCGCGGTAGTAGCCTGCAGCATCGCCACTCGCCTCGGCGCATTCGCGCATCAGCTCGGTGTCCATGGTCCCGGGGCAAAGCGCGTTGATCCGGACCCGCCGAGGCGCCAGCTCGATCGCCAGCGCCCTGGTCATGGCCACGAGCCCGTGCTTGGCCGCGACATAGGCCACATTGTTGGGGATGGCGTGGAGGGCGAGCTCGGAGGCGATGTTCACGACTGCACCTTCGCTCCGTGCGAGGGCCGGCAACGCCGCCTTTGTCGTGAACAGCGGCGCCCGGAGCACGACATCGAGATGGAGGTCCCACAGCCCATCGTCCGTCGCCTCGATCGGGTTTTCGATATTGACCGCCGCATTGTTGACCAGCATGTCGAGGCCGCCAAAGGCATCGAGCGCCTGCCCCACGGCGCGCTCCGGGCCACCGCTCGCCGCGAGGTCCGAAGGTGCCGGCGCCAGCCCCTCTCCGCCGCCAAGCCGATCGGTGGCGGCGGCGACGATTGCCGGCGTCCGGTCGTTGATGGCGATCCTGGCGCCGGCCTCGTGCAATGCCTGCACGATTGCCAGCCCGAGCCCCCTGCCCCCGCCGGTGACCAAGGCCGTCCGTCCGGAAAAATCAAACTTCATCGCTTCACCCTCGATAGCGGCTGAGCCACAGCGCAATCACCGTCGAGCCGATGCTGAAGGCGATCAGCAAGGTCGCCAGCGCATTGATCGTCGGATCGAGCGAGGTGCGGACCAGCCCCCACACCATGGTCGGCAAGGTGTTCCCGCTGCCGATCGTGAAAAAGGTAATGACGAAATCATCGAGCGAAATCGCAAGCGCGATCAGCGCTGCACCGACGATCGTCGGTTGAACAATGGGCAGGGTCACGGTGAAGAACGCGGCGAGCGGCGATGCACCGAGGTCGCGGGCGCTGTCGACCACCGCCCAGTCGAAGGTCTGAAGCCGTGCATAGACGATGGCGATGACAAAGGGTTGCACCACCACCAGCTGCCCGAGAATGACGGTCGTGATCCCGAGCCGGATGGTGAGCAGCCGCACGAGCGTGCTGAGCAGCGCAATGCCGATGATCAGTGCCGGCATCATCATTGGCAGGCTGAGCGCAGCGATGACCCGCTCCGCCCTTCGCCCTGGCATCCGAGCGACGGCCAGGGCTGCCAGCGTGCCGATGATCACCGACAACGCGCCGACCGCCAGCGCGACGATCACGCTGTTCTGCAAGGCTGGCCAGAAATAATCGAGCGCCATGAGTCTGCGGTACCAGTCGAAGGTGAGCCCGGTCAGAGGCAGGCTGGTGAGCGCCGAGCTGTTGAAGCTGAACAGGATCACCAGCGCAAGCGGCGCCACTAGATAGAAGCTGACGGCAAGGGCGAAGATTGCCCAAAGCGCATGCGACAGCTTGAGCCCCGTCATGGCCGGAGTGCCATTTTGAGGAGCCGACCGGCGGCAAGCACGATTCCCAGCGTTACGGCCACGGTGGTGAACGCCATGGCGCTGCCGAGCGGCCAGTTGAAGCCGATCGAGAATTGGTTCTCGATGAACGTTCCCATCAGCGCCGCCCCGCCGCCGACGAAGCGCGGCGTCACATAGTCGCCGACCGAAATCAGGAAGCTCAAGGTAAACGCCGTCATCAGCCCGCCGCGGCACTGCGGCAGCACGATGTCGCGCAGCACCTTGAACGGACCCGCACCGACATCCCGCGCTGCTTCGATGGTAACATCGCTGACCGCCCGCAGGCTGCCATAGATCGGCAGCACGGCAAATGGCAGCAGGAAATAGGTGAGCGTGATCACCACGCCCTGGGTGCTGTAGAGCAACGCGCCGAGCGGCTCCTTGATCAGCCCGACGCCCAGGAGCGCCCGGTTGAGCACGCCCTCCGTGCCGAGGATGCTCTTCCACGCATAGATCTTCACCAGGTAGCCGCCGAACAAGGTGGTGAGCGTGACCAGCAGGAAGGCATTGCCGAAGCGCCCAAGCCGGAAACGGATGGCATAGGCGAAGGCGAACGCCAGGATGGTGGTCAGCACCGCCACCGCGCCGGCCGTCAGCGCCGTGTAGGATAGAACGCCGCCATATTCGTTCAGTGTCTCGGCATAATTGGAAAGCGAGAATGCTGGCCGCATGATCCGGGCGCGTACGGTCCAGAAGCTGATCACGAAGAAATAGACGAGCGGCAGCACGAACAGCCCGGCAAATACCACCGCTGCAGGCATCAGCGGCAGGGTGCTTTGCGGTGTCGCGCTGCTTGACCGGAACATGGGCCAAACGCTAGCGTCGTCATGCTGCCGAGACAAGCGCTTGCACCGCTCCGATCATCGGGCGCGTGAAACCGATCTGCCACAACGAGCCACGCAGCACATGGGAGGAGTGGATGAGCAGCCAATCGATGACATCGAGCAGTCTGCTCGAGCTTTCGCAGCGCTCGAGCCTGTCGCGCCGCAGCATCATGCAGGGGTTCGCGGCGCTCGCCGGAGCCGGCCTTGCCGGGCTTCCCGCCAATCCGGCATGGGCTGCCACCACCATGACCTGGATGGGTTGGCAGGGTTACGAGACGCCGATCAAGTCCGGGACCTTCCTGAAGGACAACGACATCGATTTCCAGCCGACCTTCATCGCCTCCAATGAGGAGATCATCAGCAAGCTCCAGGCGGGCGGAGTCGGCAAGACCGACATCGTATCGATGTATTACGGCTACCTGAAGCTGATGGACGAGGCCTCGCTCATCGAGAGCATCGATCAGTCCAAGATCTCGATGTTTGATCGGCTGATCCCGGAGTTCACCGGCAACTCGGGCATCCGCCGCGACGGGCGTCTTCTCGGAATTCCATGGAACTGGGGCTCGCTGCCGCTGATGTACGATCCCTCGGTGGTGCCGACGCCGCCGGAAAGCTGGATGGACATCTTCAAGGACGAATATAAGGGCAAGGTGGCCATGGTCGACGACCCGCTCACCTACCTGCTGGTTTGGGGCACCGTGGTCACCGGCCGGCCGGACGGGACGCTGGTCACCCGCGAGGAGCTCACCAAGATCATCGACCTCATGATCAAGCTGAAAAGGGAGCATGCCCGCGCCTTCTTCCCGAGCTATGGCGACATGGGCGACGCCTTCGCCCGCAACGAGGTGGTGGTCTCCTGCCTCGGCTGGGAGGCGGTTGCGGTATGGACCAAGGCCAAGGGCAAGGAGATCCGCTACACCATCCCCAAGGAGGGCACCGGCCTGTTCATGGACTGCCTCGTGATCCCCAAGGATGCGCCGCATCTCGAGCTTACCTACAAGATGATGAATCACATCCTGTCGCCCGCGCCGCAGAAGGTCTTCGCCACCGAGCAGAGCGCCGGCATCACCAATCTCGACACGGTGCCGACGCTGCCGAAGGAACTGCAGGACGCCTATGGCTATTCCGATCTTGCGAGCAAGCTCAAAAAGGCGCGGCTGCAGCCCATGCCGCCGACCGA
>JBIOYR010000062.1:0-3614 GCA_044870245.1 Aestuariivirgaceae bacterium
AGGCCTGTGCCAGGCCGCGTGCCCCGGCATGTGCGCTACGCTACCGATCAGTCGCGAGCAAAGAGTCCAAAGGTGGAGAAGCCGGTAAAGGAAAAGAGAAATTCTTTGGATATTGATCAACTCGCAAGGCAAATGGACGTTGAACTGAAGTATGAGCTTAGACCACCCAAAGTGAGAACGCGGCTTATGTCAACCGGTGTCAAAACGAATGCACCGGCGGAGGAGATTCATAGTCCGCGCTTGGCTGCAGCGCCGCATGTCATGGCGGCGCCGGAAGCTCCGTTCGATCTAGATGAGCTCGAAGAGCTTCTCAGGACGCAAGGGCAGCCTCAAGAGGGGCCGCAGACTCCACGCACTGCCTCGCCTGCCCCGGAGGCGAATCCACCAATCAGTGCTGAGCCGACGAAGGAAGAGATCAAGGCGGAAGCGCCTTCGAGAACCACCAATGCCTCGCGGAACAGGAAGAGGCTCAACGATACGAGCAGTGCGGCCCGGCTGGAGAGGCGTACGAAACCACGGGACGACATCAGCGACCCTGATGCGCGGGAGCGAGTTGAATCGAGCAGGATGGCACCTCCGCATTGGCTCGCCAATTTCAAAATCCGGAGCACGCCGGAGGAACGGGCGGAAGATCTATCGGCAGGCCTGCTGAGGGCGATCGAGGAGAAATCGACTGCAAGGAGCGACAATGTCCCGCAATTGATCTTTTTCTTTCTCAACCGCCTTGCCGATCCGGACCTCGCAAAGTTCATTCCCGGAGCCATCCAGAATGCAGTCAACGGTCGCATGATTGGAGAGAACAATCTTCGCTATGTGAATAATCTGTTGCATACGGTGGAGTGGCATCGGGGGGAATTTGGCGCGCCAAAAGGCGAGCGGCTCCGAATCATGTTTGGACTGTGGGAGACGCTCAAGGAGGCAGCGCCGGTTCTCCGTTCGGCGGGAGAACGAACACTCATGATAAACAGGGAGTGGGTGCCGCTCCAAAGCATTCTGCTCGACATGGACCTCCGATCGCCCGCGACCGCGCGGCCAGCGGCCCGGCCCTTGCGCCGGGACTGGCTGCCGAAAAACGAATAACGGCGCGGAGGGCCGGTTTTCCGGCCCGCCCCGCCTGATTTCCCTTTGGAAACAACGAGCATTTCGCTTGAAGATTGCGCAAGGCGTCCATATCCTCCCGCCATGAGGGGTGTGGGAGAGCGATCGCCATGGAGATGCGCAGCATTCTGATCGTCCTGCTGGTCGGGCTGGTGGCCGGCTGGCTCGCCAGCTTCGTGGTCGGCGGGGGCGGAATTTTCCGCTACATCATCTGGGGCGTGATCGGCTCCTTCGTCGGCAGCTTCCTGTTCCGCCAGTTCAATATCAATCTCGGGATCGGCAATCCGCTGGTCAGTGATATTCTGGTCGCGACGATCGGTGCCATCGTCGTAGTGCTGCTGGCGCGGCTCATTGCCTGATCACCGGCCGGGAGGATCACGTGGAAACGCAGCATCTCATGGATCTCGGGGGCGGTGTCGGCTTCTTCGGCACGCTGCTGATCGGCGTGGTGGCGGGGTGGATCGCCGAGAAGATCACCCAGGGCGAGCACGGGCTGATCACCAATCTTATCATCGGCATTCTCGGTGCCTATATCGGAGGGTTCCTCGCCAATGCGCTGAATCTCAGGCTTGGGGAGGTGTTTCATGGCTGGTTCTGGGGCAATCTGTTGGTTTCGGTGGTCGGTGCGGTGCTGCTGATTCTGGCGTATCGCTTGGTGATGGGACGGCGGGCCTGAGGGCCGTGATCGGAGGTTGAGATGGAAGGTGTGGGCTGGATCGGAGCGATCATCGTCGGCGGCCTTGCCGGCTGGATTGCGGAAAAGGTCATGAAGTCCGATATGGGGCTTCTGACCAATATCATTCTCGGCATTGTCGGCGCGGTGGTGCTCAATGCCATTCTAGGCGCGGTGCTCGGCTATACGCTCGCCGGCTGGGTCGGTCAGCTGATCGTCGGTGCGATCGGCGCCTGCCTCCTCATCTTCATCTATCGCGCCTTGAGACGCTGACCTGAAAGGACCCCGGTTCGTTGGTTACGGTGCTTGACAGTACAAGGCCGCGACACCCTGAAAAGCTCGGCCGCCCGTCGACACCGTTGCTGCGCAAGCCGGACTGGATCAGGGTGAAGGCGCCGGGCTCGGCGGCGTTCAACGCCACCCAGGCGATCGTGCGGGAGAATGGCCTCGTCACCGTGTGTGAGGAGGCCAGCTGCCCGAATATCGGCGAGTGCTGGTCCCAGAAGCATGCGACCTTCATGATCCTGGGCGACACCTGCACCCGCGCCTGCGCCTTCTGCAATGTCAGGACCGGGCTGCCGGGACCGGTCGATCCCGGCGAGCCGGAACGGGTGGCCGATGCGGTGGCACGCATGGGCTTGCGACATTCGGTGATCACCTCGGTCGACCGGGACGATCTCGACGATGGCGGGGCGGGTCACTTCGCCGCCGTCATCGCCGCGATCCGGCGGCGCTCGCCGGATACCACCATCGAGGTGCTCACCCCGGACTTCCTCAGGAAGCCTGGGGCGATAGAGCTGGTGGTCGATGCCCGGCCCGACGTGTTCAACCACAATCTCGAGACGGTGCCGGGCCTCTATCTGACGATCCGGCCGGGTGCCCGCTATTTCCATTCGCTGCGGCTGCTGCAGAGCGTGAAGGAGCGCGATCCCGCGCTGTTCACCAAATCGGGCATCATGGTCGGCCTGGGCGAGACCCGCGAGCAGGTGCTCCAGGTGATGGACGACATGCGCTCGGCCCAGGTCGATTTCATCACCATCGGGCAGTATCTCCAGCCGACCCGCAAGCATGCCGCGATCGATCGGTTCGTCACGCCGGACGAGTTCAAGGCTTTCGCGACGATCGCCTATGCCAAGGGCTTCCTGATGGTGGCCTCGAGCCCGCTGACCCGCTCCTCGCATCATGCCGGGGACGATTTCGCGCGGCTGCGCCAGGCTCGACAGACCGCCGGCGGCATGCCCTAGCATCGCCCTATGCCGCAATTCCGGACGGGCCGCGTCCTTCCCTTCAATCCGGCCGATCTCTACGCCATCGCGGCGGATGTCCAGTTCTATCCGACCTTCGTGCCGCTGTGCCGGTCGGTCCGGATCTGGAACGCCAGCACCAGCGAGGATGGCAGCAGCGTGTTCACGGCGCGGATCGACATCGCCTATCCGAAGCTCGCGATCGCCGAAAGCTTCGAGAGCGAGGTGACCTGCGATCCGACGCAGCTGAGCGTCAAGTCCTATTCGCTCAAACCCCCCTTCCGCTATCTCGACAGCAGCTGGCGCTTCCTGCCGCAGCGCGGCGGCGGCACCAAGGTGATGATCGCGATCGATTACGAGCTGAGGAGCCGCATGCTGCAGATCCTGATGAATGCGAGCTTCGATCTGGTGATGAGCCGGGTCATCGCGGCATTCGAAGCGCGGGCGGGTGAGGTGTATGGGAAGGCGGTAGGCAGTAGGCAGTAGGCGGTAGGCAGTAGGCAGTAGGCAGTAGGCAGTAGGCAGTAGGCAGTAGGCAGTAGGCAGTAGGCAGTAGGCAGTAGGCAGTAGGCAGTAGGCAGTAGGCAGTAGGCAGTAGG
>JBIOYR010000063.1:0-18915 GCA_044870245.1 Aestuariivirgaceae bacterium
CCTGCGGTTAACCATCCTGGGCTGCGGCTCTTCGGGAGGCGTGCCGCGGATCGGCAACAACTGGGGCGCCTGCGATCCATGTGAGCCGCGCAACCGGCGCCTTCGCTGCTCGCTCCTGGTCGAGCGCCTCGGCAAGGACGGTGCCACGCGCGTCCTGATCGACACCGCGCCCGATCTCCGGGAACAGCTGCTGGCAAGCGGCGTCGGCGCGCTCGATGGGGTCTTGTGGACCCATGAGCATGCCGATCACACGCACGGCATCGACGAGCTGAGGGTGGTAGCGATCAACATGCGAAAGCGGGTCATGGCGTTTGCCGACGACGCCACGGCCGCGATGCTGCGCAGCCGCTTCGGCTATTGCTTTGCCGCGCCGCCGGGCTCCGAATATCCACCGATCATCACGCTCGGTCGTCTGGCTACCGGAGAGCCGATCGCGATCGATGGCGAGGCCGGCCCGATCGAGGCGGTGCCGTTCACCGTGCTCCATGGTTCGATGGAGGTGCTCGGTTTCCGCATTGGCGATGTCGCCTATACGCCGGACATCAGCGGGCTCGCCGGGGAGAGTCAGCGCTGGCTCGCCGGCCTCGATCTGTGGATTGTCGATGCCTTGCGCTACACGCCGCATCCCAGCCATCTCACCGTCGCCGAAGCGCTCGCCTGGATCGAGCGGTTGGCACCACGCCGGGCGATCCTCACCAACATGCATGTCGATCTCGACCATGCGACGCTGCGCCGGGAGCTGCCGGCCGGCGTCGAGCCGGCCTATGACGGGCTGAAGATCGAAATGACCCCACACGCGAATATTCCATAATATCCATTATGCGAATCGCTGACATGGCGCCGGAGCGATGATCACCAAGGACAGAAACCCACGCGATATCAATACTTTGATCGCCATCATGCGCGATCTGCGCAACCCGGCGACGGGCTGTCCCTGGGACCTCGCGCAGAGCTTCGACACCATCGCCCCCTACACCATCGAGGAAGCCTACGAGGTGGCCGACGCGATCGCGCGGCAGGATCTCGACGAGCTCAGCCAGGAGCTCGGCGATCTGCTGCTGCAGGTGGTCTATCACGCCCAGATGGCCGAGGAACTGGGCCGCTTCGGCTTTGCCGATGTGGTCGAGGCGATCACCACCAAGATGGTGCGCCGCCATCCCCATGTGTTCGGCTCGGATGACGAGCGCGGCATGCCGCCGCCCAAGGGCTTCTGGGAGGCCGAGAAGGCCAAGGAGCGGGCCAAGCTCGGCACCACGTCCAAGGGCGTACTCGACGGCGTCCCGGTCGCCTTGCCGGCACTGACCCGCGCCATCAAGTTCCAGGCCAAGGCGGCCGGCGTCGGCTTCGATTGGCCCTCCAGCGACGAGGTCCTGACCAAGATCGCCGAGGAGTGCCGGGAGCTCAGGGACGCCGCGCATGTCCACGACGCCGGCCAGCACACCGTCGAGGAATATGGCGACCTCCTCTTCGCCATGGCCAATCTCGCCCGCCATCTCGGCATCGACCCGGAAGCGGCCCTGAGGGGCGCCAATGCCAAGTTCGAGCGCCGTTTCCGCCATATCGAGAAGGAGCTCGAGGCCCGCGGCCGGACCCCGGCGCAGTCCGACCTCGCCGAGATGGACGACCTCTGGAACGACGCCAAGGCCAGGGAGCGGGCCTGAGTCATGGCCTTGTTTTCAGTCGAGGAACTGGCCGGCACCCTGCCCGCCGCAGCGCCGTTGATCGGCCTCGACCTCGGGTCCCGCACCATCGGCATTGCCGTGTCCGACCGGCTGCGCAAGGTGGCAAGTGCCCGGACCGTGCTGCGGCGCACCCGCTTCCAGCAGGACGCACGAGCGCTGATCGAGCTCGCGACCGATGAAGCCGCCGCCGGCATTGTGATCGGCCTTCCCCTCAACATGGACGGCAGCGAGGGACCACGCGCCCAGGCCACCCGCGCCTTCGCCCGCAATCTTGAAAAACTGACCCCCATCCCTTTGATCTTCTGGGACGAAAGGCTGTCGACCATGGCCGTCGAGCGGATGCTGATCGACAGCGACACGAGCCGCGCCCGCCGCGCCGAGCTGGTCGACAAGTTGGCGGCCGCCTGGATCCTGCAAGGCGCCCTCGACCGCCTCGCTACATTCGCGGCATCGCCCGATCGATGAGTGCATCGATCTCCGGCCTTTCGAGGCCGTAGCGGCGGCAGGTCCCGCTTTCGAGGCGGGTCCGTGCATAGGCATCGACCACCACCCCCGGCGCGTGGCACGCCAGCAGCGATGCGGCAACCACATGGACGAGCCGCTCGACACCGCGGCGCAGCGTGACCGAGTCCGCCTCGATCAGCGGCTGCAGCATCGCCCGTTCGGCGCTCGAGGCGAGCGGGCATTGATCGAGCACCCGCTCGAGCGCCTCGGGGCTGCTGCGCACCGCCCGCTGGACATCAAGGCACATGATATTGCCCGACCCCTCCCAGATCGCGTTGATCGGCGCCTCGCGATAGAGCCGCGCCAGCGGCCAGTCCTCGACATAGCCATTGCCGCCGAGGCACTCCATCGCCTCGAAGGCAAATCCCGGGAGGCTCCTGCAGACCCAATATTTGATCGCCGGCGTCATCAGCCGCATGAAGGACTGCTCCGCCGGATCCTCCTTCTGGCGGTCGAAGGCGCGGGCGAGGCGGAACACCAGCGCGGTCGCCGCCTCGACCTCGAGCGCGAGCTCGGCAAGCACCTGGCGCATCAGCGGCTGCTCGATCAGCGGACGGCCGAACACGACGCGCTGGCGGCAGTGGTTGAGCGCCACCGCCAGGGCGAACCGCGCCAGGGCGGCCGAGGACACCGCACAATCGAGCCGGGTCAGCGTCACCATGTCGATGATGGTGGCGATCCCCCGTCCCTCGTCACCCAGCAGGAAGCCATCGGCGCCGTCGAACACCACTTCCGAGGAGGCATTGGACCGATTGCCGAGCTTGTCCTTGAGACGACGGAAATGAATGGCGTTGCGCCGTTCGTCCGGCAGCCAGCGCGGCAGCAGGAAGCAGCTGAGCCCGCCCGGCGCCTGGGCCAGGATGAGAAAGGCATCCGACATCGGCGCCGACATGAACCATTTCTCGCCGGTGACCACATGATGATCGCCTGCCGGCACCGCCCGCGTCGTGTTGGTGCGGACATCGCTGCCGCCCTGGCGCTCGGTCATTCCCATGCCGAAGGTCAGAGCGCGCTTGTCGGCCGCCGGCAGGAAGCGCGGATCATAGTCGCGCACCATGGCGCGGCGGGCGAGGTCGGCGGCAAGCCCGGAGCCCTCCCGGAGCACGGCAAGGGCGGCATTGGTCATGGTCACCGGACAGCAGTGGCCAGCCTCCATCTGGGCGGCGAGATAGAAGCCGGCGGCGCGCGCCAGATGACCGGTTCCCGGCTCGAAGGCGCCGAAGGTGAGCCCCTGCCCGGCGCTCCACGCCATCAGTTGATGATAGGCCGGATGATACTCGACCGCGTCGAGCCGCTCGCCGATCCGGTCATAGGCATGGAGCACCGGCGTGATCGTGTTGGCGAGCGCGGCGAGATGCTGGGCTTCGGCGCTCCCTGCGAGCGCGCCGAAGGGCACGAGCCCGTGAGCCGCGACGTCGAGCCCCTGCGCCTCGAGGACCTGGCGCAGCACCTGATCGCCGGTGAAGAGATTGAAGTCGCTGAAGGGTGCCGGCTGGTTCGCATCCATGGCGGGACGGTATCACGCTCCAATCCCTAGGGTCAGGACTCAATTCGGTCGCATTTGGCCGCTGCCTCGAATTGCCCCTCATCCGCCCCTTCGGGGCACCTTCTCCCCGCAAGCGGGGAGAAGGGAGTAAGGGACCCTATTGCTTAATCCACCGCCTCTCCCTATAGAGGCCGCTTTGATGACCCAGGCTGCAGAGTCCCTCTCCCCGACCCCGCCTCCGATCCTGAAAAGCCGGCATATTCTCTCCATCGCTCCCCTGTCGCGCGAGGAGATCATCGGCGTTCTCGACCTCGCCGACCGCTATGTCGAGCTCAACCGGCAGATCCGCAAGAAGCAGTCGGTGCTCTCGGGACGCACCCAGATCAACCTCTTCTTCGAGTCCTCGACCCGCACCCAGAGCTCCTTCGAGCTCGCCGGCAAGCGGCTCGGCGCCGATGTCATGAACATGTCGGTGAGCTCCTCGGCGGTCGCCAAGGGCGAGACCCTGCTCGACACCGCCATGACGCTCAACGCCATGCAGCCGGATCTCCTGATCGTTCGCCACCATGCCTCGGGTGCCGCCGAGCTCCTGGCGCGCAAGGTGTCCTGCGCCGTCATCAATGCCGGCGACGGCCAGCATGAGCACCCGACCCAGGCGCTGCTCGACGCCCTCACCATCCGCCGCCGCCTCAAGCGCATCGAGGGGCTCGTGGTGGCGATCTCCGGCGATGTCGCCCACTCCCGGGTGGCACGCTCGAATCTCCTGTTGTTTCAGAAGCTTGGCGCCGAGGTGCGCCTCATTGCGCCGTCGACCCTGCTGCCCGCCGGTGTCGAGCGGCTGGGCGCCACCATCCACCGCGACATGCGCGAGGGGCTGAAAGGCGCCGATGTGGTGATGATGCTGCGCCTCCAGCTCGAGCGCATGAGCGGCGCCTATATCCCCTCCACCCGCGAATATTACCGCTTCTACGGCCTCGATGCCGACAAGCTGAGCGCTGCCAAGCCGGGCGCGCTGGTCATGCATCCCGGACCGATGAACCGCGGTGTCGAGATCGACTCCGCCGTCGCCGACGGCGTCCAGTCGGTGATCCGCGAGCAGGTCGAGATGGGCGTGGCGGTGCGCATGGCGGTGCTCGACGCGCTTGCCCGCAACCTGCCGGGCGGCGGCAACCGATGATGGCGCCGCAGATCCGAGGCGATGCGACCAGGCGCGCCTTCGTCAATGCCCGCCTCGTCGATCCCGCCGCCGGCCTCGATCAGCAGGGCGGCATCATCATCGCCGATGGCCGGATCGTCGCCGCCGGCCCGTCGGTGTCGGGAGCCTCGGCCGGTGGCGGCACCCCGGTCACCGATTGCCACGGCCGGCTGCTGATCCCCGGGCTGATCGACATGCGGGTGTTCACCGGCGAGCCCGGCAACGAGCACCGCGAGACCCTCGCCTCGGCTTCGGCGGCGGCTGCCGCCGGCGGCGTCACCACCATGATCGTCATGCCCGCGACCGATCCGGTGATCGACGATGCGGCGCTGGTCGACTTCATCCTGAGGCGGGCCCGCGACACCGCCATCGTTCGGGTCGCCCCGATGGCCGCCATCACCAAGGGGCTGAATGGCGTGCTGATGACCGAGATCGGCACCTTGAAGGAGGCAGGCGCGGTGGCGGTGACCGATGGCCGTCGCGCCGTCACCAATGCCCGGGTGTTCCGCCGGGCGCTCGCCTATGCCAAGGATTTCGGCATGCTGGTGGTGCAGCATGTCGAGGAGCCCGAGCTCGCCACCGGCGTGATGAACGAGGGCGAGGTCGCCACCCGCCTCGGCCTGCCGGGCATTCCGGTCGCTGCCGAGGTGATCATGCTGGAGCGAGATCTGCGGCTGGTCGAGCTGACCGGCGCTCCCTATCACGCCGCCCAGATCTCGTCTGCCGCCGCGCTCGAGGTGGTCCGCGCCGCCAAGGCGCGCGGCCTGCCGGTCTCGTGCGGCGTGTCGATCAGCCATCTGACCCTCAACGAGCATGATGTCGGCGCCTACCGCACCTTCTACAAGCTGTCGCCGCCGCTGCGCTCGGAGGAGGATCGCAAGGCGCTCGTCGAAGGGGTGCGCGACGGCACCATCGACGTCATCGTGTCGAGCCACGATCCCCAGGATGCCGACACCAAGCGCCTGCCCTTCGCCGAGGCCGCCTTTGGCGCATCGGGGCTCGACACCCTGCTCTCGGCAGCGCTGATCCTGCACCATTCCGGCGAGGTCCCGCTGCCCCGCCTGGTCGAGACCATGACGGCTGCGCCGGCCTCCTTGCTCGGCCTCGAAACCGGCCGGCTGACTCCCGGGGCGCCTGCCGATTTCGTCATCGTCGATCTCGACCGGAATTGGCAGGTGCGCGACGAGGACCTCAAGACCCGCTCGAAGAACTCGCCCTATGAGCACCGCACCCTGACCGGCCGCGCCATCGAGACGGTGGTGGCGGGCCGGAGCGTCTGGCGGGGCGCGGGCGATGCGGGCTGAGGTGCGTCAACCGAACGGGTTCGTCGACAACCAGTTGCTGATGGCGTCCCTCTTCGCCGCGTAGCGCGGCCCGAGCGCTTTGAGTGCAGCGGCGATGCCGCCCACCTCGTCGCGAAGGGCATGACGATGGTCGAGCGCCTTCCCTTGCGCTTCCGTGGCGACGAATCTCAGCAGCGGAACCATCAGCTCCTCGCCGAAATATTCGATTCTGCCGATGACCGACACATAATGGAGCACGGCGCCGGCATGAGCCACCGAGTTGTAGGGCACGACCGCGTTGCCGCCTTGTGAGACCTCGAGATTGGCATCGAATGCGAGATCGAGACCGAGAGAGTCGAATTCCAATTGATAGAACGCGAGGGCAAGCCGCCCCTTGGATGTCTCCGACAGGGCCTTCAATGTCTGGGTCAGCCGTTCGCTGAAATATTCGACAGGATCCCGGGGATCCCGGGCGTCTTGGAGAAAACGTCTATATGCCGTCTGCGCCCGCGTGTTCTCCTTGAAATATCTGATGAACAAGCGGCGGAGCCATGCGCTCGCCTCGTCAGGAGCAAGCGCCGTCCCGGCAGGATCGACAAGCCGGGTGTAGAGGCGCTCGACGAGCCGATCCACTCCCGCTTCGAAGCCTAACGGCCCTAACGGCCCAGGAGCGGCGATCAACATAAGGGCATGTCTTGCAAGGTTGAGTGCCTTCCCCAGATCGTCCTCCCGATAGCTCGCCGTGATCCGTGCGACAGTCTCGTCCAATGGCAGACCGCGATCGGGTCCGCACAGAAACGGCGGGACCGCCACAAAGAATTGGTCGGGAATTCCGTCAATCGATTGCTTCAATGCCTGAGCCTTCAGGACATCGGCCTCGTTGCCGATAATCAACAGCTGCCGGCGGATCATCTCGCCGGCGGCACAGATCAGCGGCAACAGATGCCGAGCCTTGATCCTCCTCAGTCCATCCGCGACATAGAAAGGATCGGCGTCGCGATTCTCAGGATCGAGCAGAAAGTCGCCCATGAGCTTGACGCAGAATCTTCGGGAATGGATCGGCGGGGCGTCCGACGCGATGAAATAGCGGCTGATCATTTTCTGAATGAAGTTGCAGCCGTCGACTGCCGTCGCCAGGTTCAGGCCCTTACGCTTTTCGGAAAGTGCCGCTGCCGCGAAGAGCTCCATCGTGTCGTCGCCACCCCGCTGCACGTGCCGTTCTTTGTAATATTCGCCCCAAATCGCCTTGCGTCCGGCCCGGTCATTGATGCCGCAACATGTCAGCAGGTGGGAGATCTCATTGGCAAGGAGCATGCTCTCCTGGTCCAGACGTGTAACGAGCGCCCTGCTTGAACCGGAGAAGGAGAGACAATGTTCGGAGATGTCTCGGCTGTCCAAGAGCACCTTGGCCAGATCCCCTACCGAAGAATCCGCCTTCCCTGCCGTGGTTTCTCCCCACGCATCGCCAAACACCGTGCGGCCAAAGCGGAGGGTTTGCGACGGTCCGCTGGATTGCGGCTCGGGCGCCGGTCCCGATTGATATCCTGAACTGCCGATCCGATGCAGCTGCGGGTCGGGTGCATGAGCCGTGTGGCTGCCCATTGGCGAGACGGTCGTCGCCAACTGGCGATACGCCACCTCCTCGTCGGAGCGATCCGAACCCTCTTCCTCCATCTCCTCCATCCATTGAGACGTCGAGACGCGCTTGTAGCCCGTGTTGCCCAATGTGCTTGGCTCGTTACCCATCATCCCGCCCCCCGGCCTGTTGCGGCGCCATCCTAAGACGGAAGGCGCTTCAGCCCTGTGCCGATCGGCACAGTCGACGGTGGAAAGTCTGATCGAGCCGTGGTTAGTATCGCGCCATGGAATCGGGACAGTCGATGAGCCTCGTGCTGGCCGCCCTGTGGGGCTATCTCTGCGGCTCGGTGCCGTTCGGCCTGATCCTGACGCGGCTGTTCGGTCTCGGCGACATCCGCAAGATCGGCTCCGGCAATATCGGCGCCACCAATGTCCTGCGCACCGGCCATAAGGGTGTCGCCGCGGCGACCCTGATCCTCGATGCCGCCAAGGGCACGCTGGCGGTGCTGGTCGCGCAAGCGCTCGGCGGGGAGGTCGCGGCCGCCATTGCGGGTGTTGCGGCATTCCTTGGCCATGTCGCCCCTGTCTGGCTCGGATTCCGCGGCGGCAAGGGCGTCGCCACCTTTCTCGGGGTCCTGCTCGGCCTGAGCTGGCCGGCCTGCCTTGCCTTCGCTGCCGGCTGGCTCGCCATGGCCGCCCTGTTCCGCATCTCCTCGCTGTCGGCGCTGGCGGCGGCGGTGCTGGCGACGGGCGTCGCCGCCATGCTGGCCCCTTCCCCCGGCGCCATCGCCGTCCTGATCATGGTGGCGGCGATCTTCTTCACCCATCGCGCCAATATCGAGCGGCTGTGGCGCGGCACCGAGCCGCGCATTCGTCTCAGCGCCTGATTCCCGTTGAAGTAGATCAGATACGCTGCTACAACCAACAGAAGGTTGTGGGCGGGGGCGAATGGACAGGCTTCTGAGCGACGAGCAGCGGGTGGACTGGCTGCGCCTGGTGATGAGCGAGAATGTGGGGCCAGCGACCTTTCGCACCCTGGTCAATCGCTTCGGCGGTGCTGCCCAGGCGCTCGATGCCCTGCCCGACCTCTACCGCCGTGGCGGCATGACCGGGCGGCATCGCATTTACAGCCGTGAGGAGGCGCTTCGCAATATCGAGCGGGCGCAAGCGCTCGGAGGCCGGTTCATCGCGATCGGCGAGGCCGGCTATCCGCCGCTCCTCCGGCAGATCTACAAGGCGCCCATCCTCCTCTGCATGAAGGGTGACCTGGCGCTCCTGGATCTGCCGGCGGCAGCCATCGTCGGCGCCCGCTCGGCCTCGGCGCTCGGCCTCAAATTCGCCCGCCAGGTCGCCGCCGCCTTGGGTGCTGCCGGCTATCTCGTCGTGTCGGGCCTCGCCCGCGGCATCGACACCGCGGCCCATCAGGCGGCCCTGCCCCATGCCACCGCTGCCGTCCTTGCCGGCGGGATCGACAGCATCTATCCGCCGGAGAACGCCGCACTTCACGCTTCGATCGGCGAGCGTGGCGTGCTGATCAGCGAGCAGGTGCCCGGCATGGTGCCGCTCGCCAAGCATTTTCCCCAGCGCAACCGCATCATCGCCGGCCTGTCGCTGGGCGTCGTGGTGGTCGAGGCCGCATTGAGGTCGGGCTCGCTCATCACCGCCCGCTTTGCCGTCGAGCAACATCGGGAGGTGTACGCAGTACCGGGGTCACCTCTCGATGCCCGGGCGACCGGCACGAACCGCCTCATCCAAGAGGGGGCTCAGCTGGTCGCCCGGGTCGAGGACATCGTCGATGGGCTGGGCGAGCTCCTGCGCCGCCCATCACCGCCGGTGGAGGTGTTCATGCAGGATCCTTATGAGCAGACGCTCGCTCAAATCGGCCATTTGGAGGTGCCGAAGGCGCTGCGAGAGCGTCTTTTCGACCTCATCGGCGCCGCACCGGTCTCCGTGGACGACCTGATCGCTGAAACCGGCGCCCCGACCCATCTGGTCGTGGCGGCGCTGCTCGAGCTCGAGCTGGCGGGACGGATTCAGCGATCGGCCAGCCACCAGGTGGTGCTGGCGGAGTGAGTCAGGGCATCCTGCTTCAGTGCCGCGTGCGCCGCGGCGCGGTCGCGGCTTCCTCCACCACCATCTCGAGGAGATAGGTGAGAAAGCGCATGTCCGCTCCCTTGGTCAGACGGCGCAATTCGAGGCCCATCGCGACGACGTGATCATAGATCTCGTCCTCGGTGAACCGCTTCGCCTGCTCGCAAACAGCATTGACGCGGCCCGCATCCTCATGCGCCCGCGGTTCCTGCGGCTGACGCCGCCTTTCATCGCTCATCGTTTTTCCCCCAGCATGGCCGCCCCGACATGGCGCGGCGCTCAGACCTGATCAGGCTACAGAGCAGATCAGGCGAATGATACGCATCCCGGGTTGAAATTGACGACCGTCGAAATCAACTCTAGTCGCGCGTCTTCTGCGTCAACGTGAAGGCTTCCACGAACACCATTTCGAGCAAATGGGACAGGAAATCGAGCTCCGCCGCCTTGGTCAGCTGGCTCAGCTCGAGTGCGATGTCGGCTACATATTCACTGAGATGCGTGCCGTCGATCGGCGGGATGGTCGAGGAGGATCGTCGCTGCTGCGTCACTCGAGCGGCGATGCGGATGGCAAGCGTGCTTCGGCGTTGTTCGGCCATCGCCATTCGGTTTGGTGGAATTGATTTTGACGCTGTGCAGGGGCCAGGAGTTACGCAACCCTGAGTTACGGTGAATGAATTGGCACACGTTTTGAAGAAACTAGAAGTTGCAAAGTCAAGTTGTTGCTTCTGGACAGATAGGGCTTCCCAACAGATGAGCGATCTTCTATGAGGCGTCCTCTCTGCCGGAACCCCTCTCAATGAACGTCGTCGTCGTCGAATCGCCTGCCAAGGCGAAAACCATCAACAAATACCTGGGCAAGGGCTTCACTGTTCTTGCCTCTTACGGTCACGTCCGCGATCTGCCGGCGAAGGACGGTTCGGTTCGTCCCGATGAAGATTTCGCCATGGACTGGGAGACCGATGGGCGCTCGGCCAAGCGCGTTGCCGAGATTGCCGCGGCGCTCAAGGCCTCCGAGCGGCTGATCCTCGCCACCGACCCCGATCGCGAGGGCGAGGCGATCTCCTGGCACGTGCTCGAGCTGCTGAACCGTCGCGGCGTCGTCAAGGGCAAGCCGGTGGAGCGGGTGGTGTTCAATGCCATCACCCGGCAGGCGGTGCAGGAGGCAATGCGCAATCCGCGGCAGATCGATGCGGCGCTGGTCGAGGCCTATCTCGCCCGCCGGGCGCTCGACTATCTCGTCGGCTTCTCGCTGTCGCCGGTGCTGTGGCGCAAGCTGCCGGGCGCCCGCTCGGCCGGCCGTGTCCAGTCGGTGGCGCTGCGCCTCGTGTGCGACCGCGAGCTCGAGATCGAGTCGTTCCGCCGCCAGGAATACTGGACCATCGAGGCAACCTTCCGGACCGGCCGCGGCGAGGAGTTCAAGGCAAGGCTCAATGCCATAGGCGGCATGCGCCTCGGTAAGCTCGACCTTGCCGACGAAAGCGCGGCGCGCGCCATCGAGTCGGCGCTTGCCGGCGCCGCCTTCACCGTCGGATCCGTCGAGAGCCGCCCCGCCAAACGACACCCCGCGGCACCGTTCACCACCTCGACCTTGCAGCAGGAAGCTTCGCGCAAGCTCGGCTTTGCCGCCGCCCGCACCATGCAGGTGGCGCAGCGCCTCTATGAAGGTGTGGAGATCGACGGCGAGGTCACCGGCCTCATCACCTATATGCGGACCGACGGCGTGCAGATGGCGCCCGAGGCGATCGCTGCGACCCGCAATGTCATTCAGCGGCGTTACGGCGAGCCCTATGTCCCCGGTGCGCCGCGGCAATATCGCACCAAGGCGAAGAATGCCCAGGAAGCCCACGAGGCGATCCGCCCGACCGATCTCAACCGCCATCCCGACCATGTCCGCCGCGTGCTCGACCGCGACCAGGCCGATCTCTATGAGCTGATCTGGAAGCGCACCGTGGCAAGCCAGATGGAGAGCGCCGACATCGAGCGCACCACCGCCGACTGCGTCGCGACGAGCCGCGACGGCAAGAGCTATTCCTTTCGCGCCACCGGCTCGGTCGTCCGCTTCGACGGCTTCCTCAAGCTCTATCAGGAGGGCCGCGACGACGAAGAGGATGAAGACTCCAAACGGCTTCCGCTGCTCGCCCGGGGCGATCGCCTCGGCGTTGCCTCACTGGCGGGCGAGCAGCATTTCACCGAGCCGCCACCGCGTTATTCCGAAGCCTCGCTCATCAAGAAGATGGAGGAGCTGGGGATCGGCCGGCCATCGACCTACACTGCCATCCTCACCGTGCTCCGCGATCGCGGCTATGTCCGCCAGGAGGGCAAGAAGCTCATCCCGGAAGACAAGGGCAGGCTCGTCACCGCCTTCCTCGAATCGTTCTTCGCGCGCTATGTCGAATATGGCTTCACCGCCAATCTCGAGGAGCAGCTCGACCGGATCTCCGCCGGCGAGATCGATTGGAAGGAGGTTCTGCGCGACTTCTGGCGTGACTTCACCGCAGCGCTGGGCGGCATTCAGGATCTGCGCATCGGCGAGGTGCTGGAGGCGCTGAACAACCTGCTCGCCCCGCATATCTTTCCGGCCGGCGAGGACGGCGCTCCCGTCCGCACCTGCCCGACCTGCAACACCGGCATGCTGTCGCTCAAGCTTGGCAAGTTCGGCGCCTTCATCGGCTGCTCGAACTATCCCGAATGCCGCTATACCCGCCAGCTCGGATCACCGAGCGACGGCGAGGAGAAGAGCGCGATCCCGGCAGAGGGCAAGCTTCTCGGCGACGACCCCGAGACCGGCCTGCCGGTGACCCTGCATGATGGCCGCTTCGGTCCTTACGTCCAGCTTGGCAAGAGCGAGAATGGCGAGAAGCCGGCGCGCTCCTCGCTGCCCAAGGGCGTGCAGCCCGACGACGTCGATCTCGAGCTCGCGCTCAAGCTCCTGTCGCTGCCGCGCGAGATCGGGCGCCATCCCGAGACCGGCCAGCCGATCGTCGCCGGGCTTGGCCGCTATGGACCGTTCGTTCAGCATGAGCGCACTTTCGCCAACCTCGAAAGCTTCGAAGACATCTTCACCGTCGGCCTGAACCGGGCGGTGACGCTGATTGCCGAAAAGCAGAACCGCGGACCCGGACGTCGCGGCGCCGGTCAGACGGCGCTTCGCGAACTCGGCGAGCATCCCCAAGGCGGCGGCCCGGTCCAGGTCTTTGCCGGCCGATACGGGCCTTATGTGAAATTCGGCAAGATCAACGCGACCCTTCCGAAGTCGACGGCGCCCGAGACCGTGACCCTGGAGGAGGCGGTGGCGCTGATCGACGCCAAGGCCAAGAATGGCAAGGGCGGTCGCACGGCCCGGAAGCCGGCAAAGAAGGCCAAGGCGCCGGCCGCCAAGAAACCAACCGGGAAGGCTGAGGCGGTGCCGGCCAAAAAGGCAGCAAAGAAAGCGCCGGCCAAGGCCGCCAAGCGGCCCGCCGCGAAACCTCCGCACACGGCGTGAGCCCGAAGCCTGTCGCCAAGCCCAAGCAGAAAACGGCGCGCCCTGCCCTGCCGAGCGAAGCTGAGATCCTCGAATTCGTCGCTGCTGCCACCGGTAAGGTCGGCAAGCGCGAGATCGCTCGGGCCTTCAACATCCGTGGCGATCAGCGCTCAGCCCTCAAGGATCTGCTCAAGCAGATGGCCGCCGACGGCAAGCTCGAGCGCCGGGCGCGCCGGCTCGAGCGGCCGGGAATGCTGCCGCCCGTCGCGGTCATCGAGGTGACCGGCGCCGACAGCGATGGCGAGCTGATTGCCGAACCTGTCGAATGGGACAGCGGCAACGGCAAACCGCCGCGCATCCTCCTGACGATGAGGCGGGCCCAAGGCGCCCGCAGCGAGCTGCAGCCGCCGGCCAAGGGTGACCGGCTGCTCGCCAAGATCACGCCGGCACGCGACAAGGACTATCCCTATTCGGCCAGCGTCATTCGCCGGCTGTCCAGCCGCGCCAACCGGGTGATCGGCGTGTTCCGCACCTCGAAGACCGATGGCTTTCGCATCGTGCCGGCCGACAAGAAGGCCCGCTCCGAGCTCAGGGTGCAGCCGGGCGATGATCATGGGGCGCGTCCGGGCGAGCTGGTCGAAGCCGAGCTCATCCAGGACCGCGGCCGCGGTCTCCTCGCTGCACGGGTGCGCAAGCGGCTCGGTGCCGCCGATGATCAGCGCAACATCTCGCTCATCGCCATCCACCAGCACGCCATCCCCGATCAATTCCCGTCGGCGGTGCTCGCCGAGGCGACACGGCTCGTCCCGGCGTCGCGCAGCGGCCGCCGCGATCTGACCAAGGTGCCGCTCGTCACCATCGATCCGCCTGATGCCCGCGATCACGATGACGCGGTCCATGCCGAGTCCGACACCGATCCGAAAAATCCCGGCGGCTTTCGCATCACCGTCGCGATCGCCGACGTCGCCGCCTATGTGCGGCCCGGCACCGCGCTCGATCGCGAGGCGCGCATCCGCGGCAACTCGGTCTATTTCCCCGACCGGGTGGTCCCGATGCTTCCCGAGCGCATCTCCAACGACCTTTGCTCGCTGCGCGAGGGCGAGGAGCGTCCGGCGATCGCCTGTCTCATGCTGTTCGATCGCAACGGCAACAAGCTCAGCCATCGCTTCGAGCGCGCGACCATGCGCTCGGCCGCCAAGCTCTCCTATGAGGAGGCGCAGGCGGCGATCGACGGGCGAGCGTCCGACAAGGCGCAGGCGCTGCTCGAGCCGGTGCTGAAGCCGCTATGGGTTGCCTATGGCGCGCTCGAGGCCGCCCGCCACCGGCGCTCGCCGCTCGAGCTTGACGTGCCGGAGCGCCGGCTGATCCTCGATGCACATGGGCTGATCGAGCGGGTGGTGACGCCAGAGCGGCTGACTTCGCACCGCCTGATCGAGGAGCTCATGATCGCCGCCAATGTCGCGGCCGCCGAGACGCTGACGCAAGCCAAGATGCCGCTCTTGTTTCGCATCCATGAACCCCCCTCGCAGGAGAAGGTCCGGGCGCTTGCCGACTTCCTCGGAACGATCGGCATCGCGCTGCCCAAGGGCCAGGTGATGAAGCCGCAGCACTTCAACCAGATCCTGAGCCGCGTCGCCGGGACCGAGGAGCAGCACATCGTCAACGAGGTGGTGCTGAGGACCCAGGCACAGGCCATCTACAGCCCGGACAATCTCGGTCATTTCGGTCTCAATCTGCGTCGCTATGCCCATTTCACCTCGCCCATCCGCCGCTACGCCGATCTGGTCGTCCACCGTGCCCTGATCAGCGCGCTCGGGCTCGGCAATGACGGCCTGTCGCCGCAGGACATCGAGCGGATCGGCGAGACCGCCGACATCATCTCCGCTGCCGAGCGCCGTGCCATGGCGGCCGAGCGCGACACCGTCGATCGCATGATCGCCAAGCACCTGGCGTCGCAGGTCGGGGCGGTGTTCGCCGCCAAGATCAGCGGGGTGACCCGGGCCGGGCTGTTCGTTGCGCTCAACGAATCGGGCGCCGACGGCTTCGTGCCGGTCGCCTCGCTCGAGACCGATTATTTCCACCATGAAGAGTCGTTGCGGGCGCTGGTCGGCACCCGGACCGGCGAGATCTTCCGCCTCGGCGACAGCGTCGAGGTGCGGCTCGTCGAGGCCGCACCGGTGTCAGGCGGACTGCGCTTCGCCATGGTCAGTGCCGGCCGCAAGGGTCCAGCGCCTGGCCGGAAGACCGGCAGGCGACGCAGTAGGCATTAGGCAATAGGCAGGGGGCTGACGCCCTTCCCTACTGCCTACTGCCTCTTTGCCTACTGCCTCCTTCCTTGCGTCATCCTGACGCTGCGGCGGATGGTGGAATATCGGACAGAAGGGCCTGCGTTACTCTCCGCAAATGACGCGTTTCGCCGCCGATTCCCTGAAAATTGACCCCCGCGCGCAAGCCCGCCCCGTCTGGCGCTCGCTCGGGCTCGGATTCGTCGGTCAGTGCCCGCATTGCGGCCAAGGCCCGCTGTTCTCCTCCTATCTAGAAGTGGCGAAGAGCTGCAGCCATTGCGGCGAGGAGCTCTATCACCATCGCGCCGATGATGCGCCGCCCTATTTCGCCTTGTTCCTGGTCGGTCATGTCGTCCTGCCGCTGGCGCTCATCATCGAGTATCTGTGGCACCCGCCGCTCGTTCTCCATGTGAGCCTGTGGATCCCGCTGGCGCTCCTCCTCACGCTGGTGACATTGCCGCGGATCAAAGGCGCGATCGTCGCTCTCCAATGGGCGCTGCGCATGCACGGCTTCGAATATGCCGCGCTGGCTAGTCCGCGGCGCCCCGAGGGCGACCAGGTCGAAGTTGCCTGACGCCGGCCGGACGGCGCTGCGTCCACGCGACGCCGCCACCCTCATCATCGTCCGTCGCGACAACACGGCAAAGCCGCGGGTGCTGATGGGCAAGCGCCATGCCGCCCATGCCTTCATGCCCAACAAATTCGTGTTCCCTGGCGGGCGTGTCGACCCCGCCGACTGCCGCGTCGAGCCGATCGGCGATCTCGATCCGGCGGTGCGCGACAAGCTGATGGCCAGGATGCGCGGGACCGCGACGGCGGCCCGCGCCCGTGGCCTCGCCATGGCCGCCATCCGCGAGACCTTCGAGGAGGTCGGCATCATCATCGGACGTTCGGTGAACGAGCAGCGCCCGTCCAGCCGCTCATCGACCTGGCGGGCCTTCCTGGAGACCGGCCACCGGCCCGATTTGTCCGCCATGCGACTGTTCGCAAGGGCGATCACGCCGCCCGGCCGGCCGCGCCGCTTCGACACGCGCTTCTTCATTGCCGAGGCCAGCGCCGCGGTCAATCTCGACCAGCCGGCGCGCGCCGCCTCCGAGGAATTGCTCGACCCCTATTGGGTGACGATCGACGAGGCGCGCGGCCTCGACCTTCCATCGATCACCCGGGATATTCTGCACCGGCTCGACCTGGCGCTCACCGCCCCCGCCCCTTTCGACCCGGCGGCGCCCCTCACCTTTCAGTATTGGCGCGGCCGCAGCTGGCATTATGACACCATCTGAGGCCGGCTTGACAGCGGTCGGGGTTCCGGGCAATACCGCAGGCTCCCGCTGGAGGTGACCCATGGCCAAGGCCGCCAAATTGAAGATCAAGCTGCTGTCGACAGCCGGCACGGGCTATTTCTACGTCACCTCGAAGAACTCGCGGACCAAGACCGACAAGCTGGAATTCAAAAAATACGACCCGGTCGCCAAGAAGCACGTCCCGTTCAAGGAAACGAAGATCAAGTAGCTTCTAGTCCAGCGTCCGCCGGAATCTGAGCAGCGTCAGCAGCGCCACCCCGAAGAAGAACAGCAGGATCGCCCCGAGCTCGGGCGCGATTGAGCTCATTGGCGCGCCCTTGAGCAGGACCCCGCGCACCACCCGCAAAAAATGCGTCAGCGGCAGGAACCCACCGATCCACTGCGCCCATTCCGGCATGCCGCGGAATGGGAACATGAAGCCCGACAGCAGGAGCGACGGCAGGAAATAGAAGAAGGTCATCTGCATCGCCTGCATCTGGTTGCGGGCGAGCGTCGAGAACAGATAGCCGACGGTGACATTGGTGGCGATGAAGAGAAGAAGGCCAAGCGCCAGGAGCGCGAAGGAGCCGACCATCGGCACATGGAACACCAGCTTCGACATCAGGAGGATGACCGCCACCTGGACGAAGCCGAGACCGATATAGGGCGTGATCTTGCCGATCATGATCTCAGCCGGCTGCGCCGGCATGGCCAGCAGGTTCTCCATCGTCCCGCGCTCGCTCTCTCGCGTCAGTGCCAGCGCGGTCGACAGCACCGTCGTCATGGTGAGGATGGTGCCGATCAGGCCCGGCACGATGTTGTATTGGGTGATGCCCTCGGGATTGTAGAGGCGGTGCACCACCACCTCGACCGCCGGCCCTTCCTGGCGCGGCGCCAGCGCGCCGGTCAGCTCGCTGGCGAGACTCTGGGACGCAATGTCGCCGAGGGCGCCGATGGCATTGGACGCCGCGGCGGGATCCGAGGCATCGGCCTCAACGATCAGCCTGGCGGTCTCGCCGCGCAGGATCGAGCGCTCGAAGCCCGCCGGAATGGTCACCACGAAGGAGGCCTTGCCATCCTGCAGCAGCTGTTCGCCCGCGGCATCGGTCGCGACGCTGCCATCGATGCGGTAATAGCCGGAATTGACCAGCCCGGCGAGCAGCGCCCGCGAGAAGCGGCTCGACTCCTCGACCTTGACATAGGACGGCAGCTCCTTCGGATCGGTATTGATGGCGAAGCCGAACAGGACGAGCTGGACGATCGGAATGCCGACCATCATCGCCAGCGTCAACCGGTCGCGCCGCATCTGGATCAGCTCCTTGAGGAAGATCGCCATGGTGCGGGCAAGCGAGAAGCGCCGGATACCGTTCATCGCACGGGTCCATTGCTGTTCATGAGTTGGATGAACACGTCCTCGAGACTGGTCTCTCCCTTGTGCCAGGCGAGATCGGAGCGCGACCGAAACGGCGCGATCGCCGCGGCCAGCGCCTGCTCGTCGCGCCCGACGACATGCAGCGTGTTGCCGAAGGATGCCACCTGATCGATGCCGTGGATGTCGCGGAGGTCATCGGCAAGAGCCGCCAGCCCCGCTCCTTCGACCAGCCAGGTGGTGAGATTGGAGCTGTTGATCACCTCGTCCACCGTGCCCCGGGCGATGATCCGTCCCGCCGAGATATAGACGATGCGGTGGCACCGCTCGGCCTCGTCCATATAGTGGGTCGACACCAGCACCGTCAGACCCTGGCCGGACAACGCATGGATCTCGTCCCAGAATTCCCGCCGTGCCTTGGGGTCGACACCGGCTGTCGGCTCATCGAGCAGCAAGAGCTTCGGCGCATGCATGATGCAGGCGGCGAGCGCCAGCCGCTGTTTCCAGCCGCCCGACAACGTGGCGGCAAGCTGATCCTGCCGCTTGGTGAGGCCGAGCCGCTCCAGCGTGCTATCGACCTGCTCGCGGACCGGCTTCAGCCGATAGAGCCGCGCCACGAACTCGAGGTTCTCCCTGATCGTCAGATCCTCGTAGAAGGAGAAGCGCTGCGTCATGTAGCCGACCTGGAGCTTGATCCGG